>JALENW010000038.1 GCA_022766365.1 Clostridiales bacterium
ACCTGAATCTATTGCTACCGCTGCTCCAACTTTTACTCAAGGGACAAATCCGGGATGAACTCCTTCCAAGTGGAATCATCTTTATTGTAGCTTAATTCATTGGTTTTACAATCTGTAGTATCTGTATTACTTATCCAAAAATAGGTTGAAGGAGTTGAGTACACAAATCATATGCACACCACGAGAAATACCGTTACTGTTTTCATAACGCTGATTTTCATCTCTTTTTCCATCTCTATAAGATGGTGATTTTTATTTATTCTAACGTTCATTTTTTTATAAATCAAGTCTTTTTCTAATTTTTTAATAGAGCAAAAACATCAAAATTATTAAATATAATCTCCACTGCTTATGACTTTAAATGGTATGTATATATCAAAAGAATAAAATTTGTATAAAAATAAATTTAGATGAAAAATCAAATTCATATTTTTGTATACTCTGCCTCCATACCCGACATCAAATATCTCTATTGTTCCCTCCACCCATAAAAGTCGTAATTTTTCATAACAAATCAAGTTAGCCCTTGATAATATGTCTGTATTATTCTGTCTATAGATAGCTCTGCTTAGATTTATAGAGAAATAATCCGATTCTTATGCTATCCGGATTCAAAGAGATATGCATTATTGAATATGAAATGAGTGTCGATAATTCCATTACTCATTAGTACCAGCACCTTTTACAACAACACCGACTGTCTCTTCTCTATTTCTCTCCAGTTTATAAAGCCGTAAATATCGTTTATTAAAAAGGCAACAAAGCATACTATAACCGAAACATAAGAGATATCTTCAAGAGACGCTAATATCCACAATACGATTAGCACCACATCATTTGCTGCATATCCTACCGCATAAAAAGGACTCCTTTTAAAAGTCAGATATACCGCTACAAAACTTGTCGTAACCGATATTGTACTCGGAATAATATTAGCTGTATTGAATTTATCCAATATAAAGTAAAAAATGATTGTAACAATTATTCCTGCAATCCACATAAATATATACTCATTTTTACTGATTCGATTCACTTGAACTTGTAACTTGTTTCCTTTGTATGGATTCTGCAACCATGATATAAAAGCAACCAGAGCCATTGGAGCTGTCATACCAAGATAAGTTGCCATCTCGCCAAAGTATGAGAATGTATATGATATAAACCCATAAAGCATGCTGAATACAATCATTAAGAATTGTCCTATGGGATTCCCTTTGGCGTTAAATATTAACGACGTTACCCCAATCAATGATGCCGTAAGCGTAATATAATTTTCCCTGTCAAATGTAAAAAAGGCCGTGACTATTCCAACCACAGATAACAACCACAATATTTTTTCCCCTTTTGTAAAGTAATCGGTCAACATTTTTATCTTCTTCATAGTACCTCCAAAAAAACAAGCACCCGACTACACATCTTCTAAGACCTAACGATGTGTAACCGAATGCTTAACACTCACTACCCGGTGGCAGAACTTTTATTTACTTTTTTCCTTTACCCTTTTCAAATATCCTATCCGCTGCAAATCATAGAATGCCTCGAATACTGAGTCCTTCCTGGTATTCATTGTTCTTGGTGCAATGTACAAGCACCTCAATAACGAAAAATCAAATGGCTCAACAAGACGGACAACTCATCTATCCATACTATCTGGCATTATTCGTGTCAAAAATGTTGTCTTTTTGATTTACGAAGTCCTGCAAACCTTAATTTCCCTCATCTTTTTTGCCTAGGGGCTTCATTGTTGGGAACAAAATGACATCTCTAATACTTGGCGAATCGGTTATTAGCATAATAACCCTGTCTACACCAACACCCAGACCTCCGGTCGGTGGAAGTCCAACCTCAAGGGCATTAACGAAATCCATGTCCATAGGATGAGCTTCATCATCGTCTCCTGAATCAAGCTGCGCCTGTTGCTCCACGAATCGCTCATACTGATCGATCGGATCATTCAACTCCGAAAAAGCGTTTGCGATTTCCCAACCGTTTATGTATGCTTCAAAGCGGCGAGTAATTCTTGGATCTTCCGGGTCCCTCTTAGACAGAGGTGAAATCTCAACAGGATGCCCTATAACGAAGACCGGATCATCAAGATACCCCGGTACGTCTTCACAGTATTCCTCAAACATTTCCGCAATGAGCTTACCGCGAGTGTATTTTTTCACATCTTCAGGATTCATTCCATACTTGATACAGGCTTCTCTTGCCTCTTCATCAGTTTCAATCTCGGAAAAATCCACGCCGGTTATCTCTTTCACAGCATCCGCCATGTTAAGTCTTCTCCACGGAGGTGTAACATCGAACTCCTTGCCCTGATATTTGATTATAGGGGTGCCGTTTACCGCCATTGCAGACTGATACACCAGTTGCTCAGTGACTTCCATAACTGCATCCATATCCCCATATGCCATATAGCATTCCATTGATGTATACTCGGGATTATGATTTCGATCCATACCTTCATTTCGGAACATTTTGCCCATTTCGTAGACACGATCAAGACCACCCACAATAAGCCTCTTCAGATAGAGCTCGTTGGAAATCCTCAGCTTCATATCTATATCCAATGTATTATGGTGTGTTTCAAAAGGTCTTGCATTGGCTCCACCTGCTATGGTTGTCAAGATAGGAGTATCCACTTCCAAATAGCCGTAGTCATCCTCCAGAACTCTCCTAAATTCCTTTATAATAGTGGCTCTCTTGTAGAAAGTTTCCCTGACTTCAGGATTCATTATCAAATCCACATACCTCTGACGGTATCTGAGATCCGGATCCTTTAATCCGTGGAACTTATTGGGAAGAACCTGAATGGATTTGGTCAGCAAAACAACTTTCTCTGCTCTGACCGAAATCTCTCCGTGTCTTGTCTTAAAAACAGTTCCCACAATTCCCAGAATATCGCCAATATCATATGTCTTAAACCACTGGTATTCTTCAGGAGTGATAGCGTCCTGTCTCACATAACACTGGATCCTGCCCTGCTTATCTTGAATGTCAATGAAGGACGCCTTCCCCATATGTCGAAAAGCCATCAGCCTTCCTGCAATGGAAACTTCCTCGTCTTCCATAGCATCAAAATTATCCTTAATGTCCATACTGTGGGCTGTAACATTCCAGGTTTCGTGAAGAAACGGATTTCTCCCTGCCTCCTGCAGCTTTTTCAGCTTATCTCTCCTAATCCCTCTTTGCTCAGATAAATTCTCTTCCGAGAGTTCTTCCGTCTGATTATTCTCTACGTTAGGGTTATTGACATTCTTCTTGTTGTCATCCATTTCTGTTCTCACGCTCCAATACTACAATTACTGCAATAGCTCTATTAATTAAAAATCCTTGCAATCTGCCAAAATCTACAATTCAGGCATCACCTTGCTGATTTCCTCAATTTTATACTGCATCTTCCCGTCAGGGGTTTCGAACTCGAAAGTATCACCGATTTTCTTACCAAACATGGCCTTACCGATAGGGGAGTCATAGGAAACTCTTGGAGGATCACTGAACGGATCGGACTCGGTCACCCCGAGGATTGAGTAAACCTCCTCCTCTGAGCTGGCAACATCCTTCACCTTCACGAACAGACCCACATAAACCGAGTCCTCCGACAGCTCGTCTACATTCACGACTCTTGCGTTCTTTAAAAGATCATCCAATTCCTTGATTCTATTCTCAACCCAGAGATGCTCATCCTTTGCAGCATCAAATTCTGCATTTTCCGAGAGATCTCCATAAGACCTTGCATCTTTCAACTTTTCCGAAACTTCAGAACGTTTAGTGGCTACCAGATCATCTCTTTCCGCTACTAATTTATCATAACCCTCCTGGGTCATCAAAACTTCTTCTGACATTCTAAACTTCTCCTTACATTTAATTCACTGTCAAAAACCGCCGTCTCCACCCTTTCAGGTATTTACGGCAGTTTCTCAGAGATTCAGTATATGCTAAAACCTCGATTTTGTCAATCCCTTGTGTGATTTTTCTGACATATACTCAGTTTTTACTCTCTATGAATGCAATCCTCACATTTTTACAATTCGTCAGATGCACGATTGATGCGTAATTTACATCAAATTCCACAATATCACCCGGTTTCAAATTTCTTGGATAATCCTCAATATCCAAAATTGTGTGATCACTGGAGGCTCCCAGAACTTCAATCCCCATATCTTTTGGGAAAATTTCAGCCGGGTCTCCATAATCCACCTTACCGATGGCAACCAATGCTCTCTTCCTCATACCACGGTCTACATATTTCGGTCTCTTTCCAAAGGCATCCACACCTATCTCACCCTTAGGATGAGATGGCTTAACCTTAACCTCAATTACCTCAGCTTTTAACGTGAAGACATCTTTCCTCATTCCTCCTATATCGTACCCGTAGAATAGTCCTAAATCTCTATTCAACAAAATACCCTCTCCAATTCGAAGCGAATTGATTCCCTCCGGTATGTTCTTATCGACAACTCTCATCAGTGAAGAAGTGGCTCCCCCTGACACGACATCAAGTTTTCTCTCTATTTTTCCTTCGATTTCACTTGCTATATCCACAAGTTCCTGAAGTTTGTCCGGAGTCGGAAGTATAGAACCGTAGCACCCCACATTCGTGCCTACTCCCTCCAGCAAAAGTCCTCTCATTTCCCTTTCAACCTTTAGAGCAACATTGACCAGTTCCTCCTTGTCCCAGAATCCTTCTCGCAAATCTCCCAGATCAGCCATAAGCACAACCCTGTGAACTTTACCCTGTTTTATCGCCTCATCGTTTAGAGCCTCAAGTACGGAAACTTCACTGTTCAAGCTTCCGGCGCAAAGCTCAACCACCTCCTCAAGTTCACTCATCATCGGTACTCTTATGAGCATGAGTGGCTTATCCACCCCAAAGTCTCTGATACCCCTGAGTTGTTCAAGCCTTGATGATCCGAGAACATTCACTCCCCCATCAGTAAAGGCCTCGGCTACCTGTGGAATTCCTGTTGCACCCTTTATGATTCCAATCACGGATATTCCCTGCTCACCGCACAGCTCCACGATTCTTCTTGTGTTTTCAGTAAGTGCGCTCAGATTTATCTCAAGTCTTGGATATCTTAAATGCATTAATTTTCCTCCTTGTTCACACTGCCATTTCTAACGAGCTGAGCCGCAGAGCCTCTCACCATTGCCCTTGTTCGAATTACAATTTTTCTGATACGCTCTTCCCGGGCAAGACCCTCGTTGATCTTATCCAGACCATCCCAAAGCAATTCATGAATTGCTCCTTCAGAGGGATCCTCACCCAGCATTTCTTCTAATTCACGACTATCCGGTACTATTGTTGCCGCCAATTTCTCCGAATGTATATCCGGTGAATTATCTGAATTATCAGATTTATCTTCATCTTTAGATTCTGCCTCTAAGATTCCCCATACCATGGATTCAGCTACACACTGCAAGCTATTTATCTGAGCCTCAATTTCTTCAGGGAAAACCTCCATATCTCCCACTCGAATTATGTCATCGGCCCTTCCCCTTACATAGAGAAAATCATTCTTATCCACAAAACCTATATATCCCGTATTCAACCAACCACCGACTATTGCAGAACCGGTAGCCTTGTTATCTCTATAATATCCCTCCGTAACAGAATCTCCGCGAACCCATATTTCTCCGTATCCGTGTTCATCCTTATCCCTAATGGCAACACTGTAACCCGGCAGAATGTGACCGCAGGAGTTTGTCCTTATATCCCTCTCAACGTCAGGATTCGTTGATATGAGCGGGGAACACTCAGGAATACCGAAGCCTTGAATAGCAAGGATTCCCATATCCTGTAGAAAATCCAAAGTCTCCTGATTAATCCTTGAACTGCCTGAAACCACCAGACGCAGATCTCCGCCGAAATAGTTTTTCATATCTGCTTCGAATCTGTTTGGAAGTCTCAGACCTATCTTCCTGAAATATTTGTTGGCAGACATGTAGCTCTTCAGCTTAATCTCCTTGCCGTCCCGAACCGCTTCCTTGAGAAGTCTCCTCCTTAATCCCTCTATAATATGCGGAACAGCCAGGAGTACAGTCGGCTTAACATCCTGCATATTCTCTCTCATTTCATCAGGATCATCACAGAATGCAACAGCTCCGCCTTTATACAATGGCAGCAGCAGTCCACAGGTGATTTCATAAGTCAAATGCAGCGGTAACATTGAGAAGAAAACATCCCAGTGGTTCACCTTGACAATGGTAGGCGCCGACATGAGATTATCCACAAGGTTCCCATGTGAAATTATGGCAAGTTTGAAGTTATCATCATAGTCCTTCTTTATGCGAAACAAAACCGCAGTGTTTCCCGGATTTATCCTCGCATCTATATATTGACGATCCCCCTTTGCTAATTGTCCAGTACCTTCTTTTATGATTTTAGAAAGTTCATCTCCATCTTTATTGTACTTCTCAAAGCTGACAATATCCCATAGCCCATGAAAATCCTGTATTTTGTGAATATACTTATCTTGGACTATAACCGCTTTCACATCTGCTTTTTCAAGAACAGCTGTAATATCTTTAGAATTAAGTTCCTTATCAATTGGCACTGCAACACCCACACCGCAGACTACAGCAAGGAAAGTCACAACCCACTGATAACAGTTTTCACCGATTATGGCAATCTTTTCACCTTTGAGGCCGCGATTTATCAGTGCCGTTCCAAGACCGTTTATTTGGGTCATCATATCTTTGTATGTGATTTCCCCATACGGCTGAGTCCTGTCGAATTTCTGCATCATTGCAATGTTATCCCCATACTTAGCAACACTGGAGTCCATCATGGCTTTCAAATTCACTATAGGCCTGGAATCTCTGTATCTGATTATGGGATCGCTGTTTATCTGAATCTGACGAACTTTCTCTAGGGCTTGATTTTCAGCCCTTTTTTTGATTTTAATATAATCAAATGACGCTCCGTCTCCGGAGTCTCCGACACTATTTGCCTTGAATCTCTTAATTTTACCTGTAGTCGTCTTTTCGAAAGGCTGTTTGCGTATATTTATTCGTTTAATATGCTTGTATGGAGGCAACATACTGTTGACTGTATCCATATATTCTTTAAAAAGATGATAAGTTTCGCTCTCTGTAAGTTCTCCCTGTGTTTCGGTTAGGAGTTCATAGTTTGGATATATATCCGCAGTTATGGCAACATTCCCGATTCTTTCATCCTCGACACCGTGAACCATCACCTCTTCAACGAGTTGGTTTTCGTGGATCAGCTGCTCCACTTCTTCGGGAAAAATATTTTTCCCTCCCTTAGTGACAATTACATTCTTCTTTCTGCCGGTGATGTAAAGGAATCCATCATCATCAAAATAGCCATAATCTCCGGTGTAGAGCCAACCATTTCGGAGAACACGTTCTGTCTCCTCCGGATCCTCATAATATCCAAGCATTACTGAGGGACCTCTGACTATCACCTCTCCGACACCGAACTCATCCTCTTCAACTATGTGCACCTCATGTCTTGGAAGTGGCTTGCCCACAGAAGCAGCTTTGCTATACCTGTCCTGATTTACAGCTATAATAGGGGAACATTCCGACATTCCATAACCTTGGATCATGGGAAGACCCATTGCTTCAAAATCCTCTATAACCTTTGGATCTGACGCAGCACCCCCGGCGATGAGAAGATGAATGTCGTTACCTAACATCTGATGAATAGGCTTGAACATTTGCCGGATAATTCTCTTATTTTTGTAAAGCCCCATCTTTCTTGAAAGGTCTATAGCCTTACGGATTCTTTCCCCTTCACCTCTTCCCTCAGCTTTTCTGAAAATAGATCTGTGTATCTTCTCAAAAATAAGAGGGACACCTAATATAATTGATGCGTGAAGCTCAGAAAGATTCTTTTGTATATACTTGAAACCTTCTGAAATTGCAACTGTTGCTCCCTGATACAGACAAGTAAGATATGTGCATGTCATCTCATACACGTGATGAACGGGCAGAATTGACAAAACAATTTTCCCTTCAGGTACTTGGACAAACTTGGACATATTGATAACATTGGACACTAGGTTCTTGTGTGAAAGCATAACGCCCTTGGCTGCTCCCGTGGTTCCGGATGTGAAAATAAGGATTGACATAACGTCAGGATCAATATCCATATCTACATATTCCCTCTCACCGTTACGAACAAGATCTCTTCCTTCTCTGACTAAATTGTTTATGGAATAAATGATGTTTTGTTCCGTCTCCAGGTTTTCTTCTGCACTTATGGACATAAAGTATTCTATACCCAGATTATCTCCGTCAATAAGATCCATCATTCTCTTCTGGGCACTTTTGTCAAACACTATAGCAGACACCTGTGCCCTTTTAACCAGGTTCACAATCTCATTAGCCGGAAGGTTCCTATCTAAAGGCACTATAACACCGACTCCGCATACTACAGCAAAGTAGGTGAGCAGCCAGTTATACCTTGCATTACCTATTATCGCAATTTTCTTGCCTTTAAGTCCCATGTCAAGAAATTTCGTGCCCAGAGCGTCAACATCCTCCCTCAGCTGACCGAAAGTAATAGGTCTAAAGTCAGTACCGGGAATATCCTTAACCAGATATGCCGCCTTATCCCGATTGTGTCTGGCGGTAGTCCTGAGCATCTCCTTAATATCTGTAACTTCTCTCGTCGAGTAATAAACCCCATCGAACTTCTTGTTATTCATTTATATCTTAGGTCTCCTATCTGTAAAGTCATGAACCTTTTAATCGTCTGAAAGTATACCATTTTTCCAACATTTTTGCAATTTTGCCTCTCCCATGATATCGGACAAACGCTCCTCAATCATCCGATAAGGAAGACCGATTACATTCTCAAAATCTCCCTCATACCCTTCTACATACCGTCCAAAATATCCTTGTATAGCATATCCTCCTGCCTTGTCATACGGCTCATCTGTTCCAACGTAATACTCAATTTCCTCATCCTGCACTTCTGCGAATTTGACAATGGTTTCACATGAAAAGTTATCCGCAACCCACGGATCAGATCCGATGGCTTCATTCTTTTCTGCTCCTTCAAGGAGCAAGACAGCTACACCTGTGATTACTTTGTGACTGCTTCCCCGGAGTGCCCTAAGCATTTGAAAAGCCTCTTGGGCATTCTTTGGCTTCCCGAACTTTTCTCCTTTAAATACCAGAGTATCTGCGCCCAGGATTACAAGGCTACCTCCTCTCTTTAATATATCAGCAGCTTTTCTGACGGCCGATATTCTATCAGCCTCCATTGCAGAACTTTGATTTACATCATCTTCTAATGTTAAATGTTCAATACAATACTTAGTCTTTAGAATATCCTTAGCAACAGAAGTAGCTTTAGTCATTGCAAGATATTCCACTGATCCCCTGTCAACTTTTTCCTGCTCACATTCAGGAAGCCCTGTAACTTTCAGCCCCTCCGGCAGAATTTCCGGATTTAATGAGGGTATGATGATTGGGTTTATTCCATGCTTTTCTAAGATTTCTTTCCTTCTCGGGGATGCGGAAGCTAGAACTAAATTGCAATTTTTCATATTATTTTGCCTCCATATTTTATATTATGCATATTTATAAATAGGTAAATATCAATAGTCGGAAAAGACTTCATGCTAAAATACAATGGATGACTATCGTCATCCACTACGTGCGATCTCTAAATTTGTCGGAATGGTTTATGTTTTACGCTAAAGCCTACCTTAAAAAATTCAGCTACCTTTTCAAACCGGGAACAAATTCTAACGAAATTATTATCACCACTGATTATGTTCCCTTGTTTTTCTTTTTACTTTTGCAGTCTTGATAACCATAGTATACCAATGCTAAAATCAAAATAATTACAGAAGTCTCAAATACTATATTAGTGGTTCTCATATAAACTTGCTCAATGTCATATGCATTAAAAACAATCACAGCAACTACGCAAACTATACATACTGACAAAAGTATCGCTAAAACTTAAATTCTCTGTTTCATATCAATCAATTCTTATATGCATGCAAATTATAACTTGCATGGATTTGCCGGTACACTTTGTATTTGTATAGTAAATTGAAATGGATATCAGGCTTTCTATAAATCCATTATCACTATATAAAAATACACTTTCATTTATCCATATCCATACGTATTTTCAAAAAAAGGATCCTCGCTTACCAGGGCATCGAGAATCCATAGAAATCTTAAAAATGAGAATAATCCCCATCCTTAATATACAATTACGCTATTTCCAGAGCGATTTCCATCATCTGAGTAAAAGTGGTTTGCCTCTCCTCTGCAGTGCAGCCTTCACCTGTGAACGGATCGTCAGAAATCGTGCAAATACACAGAGCGTTCTTTCCGGATCCGGCAGCTTCCATATACAGAGCGGCAGCTTCCATCTCAACAGCCAACACTCCCATGTTCCTCCACTTTCCAAGTGGTAGAGAAGCATCATAAAAGGTATCTGATGAATAGATATTCCCTATATGCGGAGTAATCCCCATGGCCTTCGCTGCTTCCTCCGCCTTCTTGATTAGCTCAAAACTTGCAATAGGAGCAAAGAATCCCGGAAGGTCATATTGGTTGGCATAATTGGAGTTGGTGCAGGCGCCTGCACCTAAAACTATATCTCTGACTTTTACATCTTTCCCCACCGCTCCGGCAGATCCGATTCTAATGATATTCTTCACATCATAGAAGTTAAAAAGCTCATGGGAATATATCCCCATGGATGGCATTCCCATTCCTGATGCCATGACCGAAACTCTCTTTCCTTTGTAAGTACCGGTATGGCCGTTCACACCTCTTACATTGTTAACCATGACAGCATTCTCAAGAAAAGTCTCAGCTATAAATTTAGCCCTGAGGGGATCTCCGGGCATAAGTACCGTTTCTGCAAAATCTTCTTTATTTGCAGTTATATGTGGTGTAGGTATATTACTCATAATTTCCTCCATATCCCTTCTATGCAATTCCATTCATGGGAAGGTGAAGTTAAGTGAAAAATGGAGCTCCCGACCGGGCTTGAACCAGCGACCTGCTCGTTACGAATGAGCTGCTCTACCAACTGAGCTACGGAAGCACCTTCACGTCTATTTTAAATATTTTTACATTCATTGTCAAGATACTAACCTGATAATGCAGAACCCTAATATAAACAATATTTCGTTAATAAGCACAGTGTTCGGTCCTTCTATATAAAATCACTACGCTAAACTAAATGCAAATTCAATGCAAGGCTGCCCTATCCTACAATTACCCTCTTATAATAATCGCTGTATCTGCAAATATCTCTAAATTCACAGTATAGGCAGGCATCCATATCCGTCCCCTCCTTTATAGGGTTCACTTTAACATCCCCTTTGGAAATCCTTAGGCTCAGTTCATTTATCTTCTCAGATATTTCTCTTTTGTACCGGTCGAATGTTTCTCTGAGGACATTATTTTTTGCCGTATTTTCCCCCGGCTTTCTCGCATTGAGTTTAATGTATGCATCGCCAATCTTTTGCACCATATCATCTATGACAGCCCCTTGCATGAGGAACCTCCTGTCTCCTTCGGCTTCCATATCGTCTCTCAGATTGATATAGAACACTCCTACGCCTTCTGCCTCCCCGTGTGTTGTTTCCTCGATTGCATTCAGATAAGTGAAAAGCTGAAGGTTATACCCTCTGATTATATTCGTCGGGTTGAACTCGTCCTTACCGGTCTTGTAATCCACCACAGTAAAAGCCTTATCGTCGCATTCTCCAAGATAGTCAACTCTATCGACCACCCCTCTAATGGTGATACTCGGTGCTGTACCGTCAGGGGAAGGGATAACAACGGTAAAGGCCTTCTCATATTCACTATGGCTTATAGTTCCGACTTTTCTGAATTCACTTATCTCTTCGAGAGCACGCAACACAATTTCCTTAATCCTTCCTGCCATATACTTTTCCTGACCTTCAATGGGGAAAGATTCTCTAAGATGATGGTTCTCATACTCCTGAACCAGTATATCAACTTCGCCTTCTATACGCCTGCGATCCATATCTTGCCATGAATTTTCTCTATCCATCTTCCGGCAAAATTTTTCAATGATTTTGTGAGCCATGCTACCTATGTCTGTGTTTCTGAATTCTATCGGTTCTCCATCTGCAGGCTTCAAACCATATCTGACAAAATACTTGAAGGGACAACGGCTGAAGTTTTCAAGCTTATACGGTGACAATTTCAGATCTGACATTGTACCGCTTTCTTCACCTTGTCCGAGTTCCCAAGGGTTGTCGGCAGAGCCGTGGCCGGATCCATAGAGTCCTTCAACCAGCCACGGCTCCAGTGGTTGCGGCCGATACCTGTAATCCTGAAGGTTCCTCAACTTTGCAACCACTGCGGACATGGCTCCCCCATGCTCTAGTAGCCATGTCCGGCCGACCGAAAGCTCCTCCGGGAGTTCCATGGCGGCAAGGTCCCGAGAAAGATTCCCTGAATCCTCATAAGTAGCATCCTGCACGCTTACTTGCTGAGGCAAATTACTACCTTGCTCAGCAGTCTCAGAAATCTCCCTACGTCCTCTGTCAGCCGAATGTGCTGATAAATATTTCGCCAAATTAATGAGAGTTCCCTTCGGACTCTCCACAAGATATCCATTTGAAGATATTTTATCCTCCGAGAGAATATCTTCACCAAACATTGATAAAAAGTCCTCTACAAGTTCAGACGGAAGTTGCAGATTACCCTTACTATCATTTGTCACATAGCTTATCCACAGATTCTCAGTAGGCTTGGCAAGATTTCTATATATCGCCAAGCTCTCTTCTCTGTCGAGATTTTCAGATTTGGCAGTTAACCCCCATATGGCTCTCTTATATCTTTGTACAACCTCAGCACTCCCACGTCCTTTCGCTTCTTCCACATCTTCATCATAAATGCATTCAAGATTTTCTATCTTTTGAGATTCATCAGCAATAAGAGATAATTCATAGTTTGACAGAATACCGTCATCACTTTGTTCTCTAGGTATAATTCCCTCATTCATTCCCAACACAACCAGAGCCTTAATCGGACCTGTCCTGGTTCTTTGCGTTGACCCTACAATCAGATCATCCACTGAAGGTGGAGTCTGTCCTATGGTAACCGCTTCAAGCCCCGTATAAAATGCATCTCTGAAAACTTCTACAGAAAACTCTTCATCACCGATTAGCGTTACAATTTGATCTATGGTCGAAGCTATAGCTTTCCACATTGTATCGTCAGGAATCCCGGAACGAACTGCAAGATTTTCCAGGAAACCAAAGAATCTCTCTGAAAATCGTCGAACCGTCTCCTTTTCTTTCCTACTGGCTCTGATAATTTCTTCGAGATTTACAAAAGGCATAATGGCCTTTTCTCTCAATTCATTTATTTCCTTTAGCTTTGCTTTTCTTTCATTCTCAGAGGCCTCCAGCCATCTTGTGAAGATTCCCTTGTCTTTTTCCGTGATTACGTCGTCCTTAGATATAGGGGGATATTTATTCTCAGTTAATTCAATATATCTGAATGGTTTTTTCCACATCGTACCCTTAATCCTGTGGCGTATAACATAGGTTTCCAGCCTCTCCCCTCCCAATGGTGTATCATTGATTTCAGAATACGGATTCTTAATTGTATCGAGAATATAGTATGTAGAATAGCCGGTTCTTATTGAGTCCAATATTCCCAGAATATATTTCACAAACGGTTCTTTGAAAATCGGTTTTCTATCATCTACAAATAGATCAATATCGTAATCCTTTAAAATCCTTCTAAGTATACCCAGGCGGTTATCACCCTCATTAGATATTATGGCGATGTCTCTTTTTCTGTAGCCTTTCTCCCTGAGAAGCTCTCTTATGTATCCGGCACATGCTTCAGATTCATAATATGGATTCAGAGATTTCACTATCTTGATGTTTTCAATGTCACCATTGAATCTGTCATGCTTAAGTTTATATAGATTCTTTTCCAAAAATTTCAGGCTATCAGGCTTTGAAATCTCATATGAATCGTCTATTTGCGATACTGAAACTTCGCTACACATCGCCTTTAGGCGATTTATTATAGCCTCCCCTGCTTTAAACAAATGCTTTCTCTCTCCATTGTCATAGTTCATCACAATATTTAGATTTGCATTTTTGGTTTTTACCAGACATTCCATTATGTCGTATAATTTCCCTGTAAAGCTGTCGAAACCGTAAAGCCAAAAATCTGCACCGGAAAGATAGTCAGAGGTCGGTATTTTGTCGATAAATATGCTATACATATCCTCACCATCTGTAAATTTGCCTTCCATTGCTTTTTCATATTCAGCGAAAATTCCTGACAGATCATAAAGCTTTCCATAAATTTCAACATCATCTTCCATAGATCGGGCTATTCTGTTTAGATCTTCAGGCGTGAGATTTTCAAGTTTTATCTGTGATATAAAATCCCCGACAAGGGTGGTGAAGTTCCTCTTACCCAGCTGACTTCCAAAAGCCTTCATATTCTCATGATCCATGCTTCTGAGTATCTTCGATATGAGTATTTCTCTGCCGGTCTTATCTATATAAACATTCCGCAGGCCGCCCTGCTTGCTGAAAACATCATACATCATTCTTGAAAATGTGGTTATTTCCACATCTATAAGACTGATGTGTGCATTTCCCCGATGTAGAGTTCCATCATTCGGGCGCACGGCTTCATTTCTCTCATTCCTTTTCTCTTTAGCAAATTTGAGAGCCTGTTTTTCGCCTTCCAAGCTATACTGATCCGGAACGATGACGATAGCCCGTTTATGAGCATCAAATATTTTGTTGTATAAAAATTTCTCTTTATTCAGGTTTTCCCGACCATAAAAAACATTTATCATTTCTTGCTCCTGCAATTATCTGCCTGAATGATTTTTGCATAAGCAATTCTTATGCAATTGAACTATTTGAGTGTACTTATTTATTTTTCTATGCCAGATTCAAAATCTCCTCGGCTTCTTTGATGAAGATATCCGGAACATTTTCCTTAGGAATAAGTTCTTCTGATGCTACCTGCGGCCCGGTGGTATCAGAACAGTCTGCGATTGCCCAATCAACCATTGCCGATGTTATCCCTGCTCTGTTGGCACAGATTATATCAAAATCAGAATCACCAATCATAACAGCATCTTCCTTGGCTGAGTTAAGCTTTTTTAATCCCAGCAATGCAGGTTCCGGATTAGGTTTGTGTTTCTCTGTCTCTCCGGCACACACGATGGCATCAATTTCGTTGAAAATTCCGAATGCCTTGAGTCCCTGCTCTGTTGTGGGTCTTAATCTGGACGTTATTACTCCAACCTTATGACCTCTCCTTTTCAATTCTCTGATGACATCTACCATTCCCGGGAAGGGTCTGATTTCCTCTTTGTAATGCTGCTTCTGATATTCTCTGTATATTTCTATCATTTCATCTACGTCTTCTCCGGGGAATGCGTTTTCCATTGACAACCACAGAGGCTCGCCAAAGGTACTTATAATCCATTTCTCATCTCCCGGATTGCCTTTCACCGCTTTGAACGTATGTTGCCATGAATCTATAACTATTTGGTTCGTGTCGGCAAGTGTTCCATCAAAATCGAACAAAAATGTGGTTTTTTTCATTAGTTTCTTCTACCCCATATCACTTCATTCTTCTTAATCATTCCGTACTAATTATTATTTGGTCAGAGACTTTAAATCTTTGAGGCTCTTCAGTCTGGTGCCAGACTGTATTTCAAGAATTCTTCCGCCAGAATTTCCTTTCTTTTTGTTTCTGCCTCTACCGACTCCTCTTCCACCCTGGCGATTTTTATTTTCAGATCTATGATCCCCTTCCTTTGGAAAACCATTAGATCCTATCCTCCGTCTTCTCTCAGATGTTTGAATGTTCAGACTGTTGAGTCCTTTCATGGAGAGTCCTATGTTTTTCTTTTCTTTGTCAATTTTGATAATTTTAACCTTCACATTATCCCCGACTGATATAACCTCCATCGGATTATTAACAAACTGATCAGCGATTTCTGAAATATGTACAAGACCATCCTGCTTGACTCCGATATCTACGAAAGCTCCGAAGTCGACTACATTTCTTATGGTTCCATCCAACACCATTCCTTCTTTCAGGTCTTCAAAAGAGGTTACGTCCTTTCTGAAAATCACAGGTGGTGCACTATCCCTCGGGTCCCTTCCCGGCTTCTTTAATTCTGAAATTATATCTGCCAGCGTTAGTTCTCCGACTTCAAGTTCAGGCGCGAGTTTTGCTACAGCCTTTTCCATAGATTTCGTTCCGGTAGCAGCTAAAACAAGTGCTTCTATTCCCGGTACTCCTCCCTTTGTAAGATTTTCCTTTTGGATTCCCAAAATATCCAGAAGTTTGTTGCAAGCCCCATAGCTTTCCGGGTGCACCGAAGTGCCGTCCAGAGGTTCATTACCGCCGGAAATACGCATGAATCCCGCACATTGCTCGAAGGTTTTAGCTCCAAGCTTCTTAACCTTGAGCAGTTCTTTTCGGTTAGAAAAGCTTCCCTCCTCGTCTCTATACGAAACGATGTTCTTAGCAATACCCATGTTTATTCCCGCAATATACGATAGAAGAGAAGGTGATGCTGTATTCAGATCTACACCCACTCTGTTTACACAATCTTCCACCACATTACCAAGGGCACTATCAAGCAGTCCCTGATTTATATCATGCTGATACTGTCCGACTCCTATATGCTTTGGATCTATTTTTACAAGCTCTGCCAAAGGATCCTGTAAACGTCTGCCGAGGGACATTGCACCCTTTGTTGTTACATCGAGATCGGGATATTCTTCAGCTGCTAATTTTGAAGCTGAATACACGGACGCACCGGCCTCATTTACAATTGTGTACTGAATATTGTAATCATTTTTTCCCAGGAATGCAGCGACAACTTCTTCTGTCTCCCTCGATGCCGTTCCATTCCCGATAACTATTACATCTATCTTGTACTTTTCAATCAACTTGGAAAGCACTCTCTCAGTTCCGGCTACATCATTTTTTGGGTGAGTCGGATATATGGTCGTGTATGCCAAAAGCTTACCTGTACGACCCAAAACAGCAACCTTACAACCTGTTCTGTATCCCGGATCAATGCTGATTATTCTTTTTCCCTTTACCGGAGCAGCCATAAGCAAGTTCTCAGTATTCTTAGCAAAAACTTTAACCGCATCAGACTCAGCCCTTTCAGTGAGAACATTTCTTGTTTCCCTTTCCACCGAAGGTGCAATGAGTCTTTTGTAACTGTCATCCACTGTTGCCTTCAGAAATTCTGTATAAATGCTCTCATAATCCTCGATATACCTCCTGCATATTGCATGGCTCACAGGATCTGCATCCATCTGAAGCTTCACCTTGAGTTTTCTTTCTTTTTCTCCGCGATTTATCGCCAAAACCCTGTGATTGGGAATATCCTTAACCTTCTCAGTCCTGTCATAATACATGTCATAGACTGTCTTTTCTTCAGGATCTGCGGCCTCTGTATACAAAACACCCGTCTCATAGGTTATCCCACGGATTTTCTCAATTAAATCCGCATCTTCCGAGATTTCTTCTGCAATTATATCACCGGCCCCTCGAATGGCATCCTCCCAATTCTCGACTCCACTTTCGTGATTTACAAATGGTGTCGCAATCTCCCGTAGTGTATTGGCATTCGCCACTTCTTCCGGTGTTAACAGATTGAAACTTCCTTCTGTATCCCCTGAGAAAATTTCCAAGGTCTTCAGTTTTGCCGGATTCCCCTGTGCCAATATGATTCTCGCCAGAGGTTCAAGGCCTCTCTCCCTGGCTTTTGAAGCCCTTGTTGCCTTTTTCTTCTTATACGGCTTATATAGGTCTTCCACCCTCTGGAGTACCTCTGCAGCTTCGATCTCTCTCTCTAGCTCAGGAGTAAGCTTCCCCTGTTCTGAAATAAGCCTTATAACTTCATCTTTTCTTTCGCTGAGATTTTTAAGATATGCGAGTCTCTCGTCGAGTTCTCTCAATACCGTATCGGAAAGTCCTCCTGTAACTTCTTTTCTATACCTTGCGATGAAGGGAATTGTATTTCCACCCTCAATCAATTCCACGGTTTTTTCAACCTGTCTCTCGCCAAGCCCGAATTCCTTAGCGAGGATTGTCAGTATTTGCTCCATTGCCGGCGCCCTCCTTCTGTTTCAGCTTTTCTTTGATAAAGTAGTTCAGATCACCATCCATAACCTTCGAAATATTTCCAACTTCCGCACCTGTTCTGTGATCCTTGACCATGGTGTATGGTTGAAACACATAGGACCTTATCTGACTTCCCCATGTGATCAGATTAAAATCTCCCTGAAGCTCTCTCATATCTTCCTTATGCTGTTCATTAGCCAGCTCCACGAGACGAGACTTGAGAATCCGCATTGCCATTTCTCTGTTTTGATGTTGACTTCTTTCATTCTGACAGGAAACTACAATCCCCGTCGGTATATGTGTAATCCTTATTGCGGAATCTGTTTTGTTGACGTGCTGTCCTCCCGCTCCGCTGCTTCTGAACGTATCCACCCTTATATCATCAGGTGATATCTCCACATCTACATCTTGATCAACCTCCGGCATCACCACCACAGCGGAGAAACTTGTCTGTCTCTTCCCGGCAGCATTGAATGGAGAAATTCTCACCAGTCTGTGGGTTCCCTTCTCATTCTTCAAATAACCGTAGGCGTTTTCACCTTCCACTATAACTGTGGCGCTCTTAATTCCTGCCTCCGTATCGTCTTGATAATCAACGATGGTTGTCTTAAACCCGTTGTCTTCAGCCCACCTCAAGTACATTCTAAGAAGCATTGCCGCCCAATCCATTGCATCAACCCCACCTGTACCTGCATGGATCGACAAAATAGCGTTGTTCCTGTCGTATTCTCCGTCCAAAAGTGTCTCAAGGGTAAGCTTATCGAGAATACTTTCAACTTTTCGACAGGTGCTTTTGATTGATTCTATTGCGGACTCGTCCTCAAGTTCAATTGTCATTTCAATGAGTTCCGGCAAGTCCTTAAGTTCTGATTCAGCTTTCTCATAAGCACCCACTTTATCTTCCAATGACTTCTTGGCTTTTAGGAGTTTCTGTGCCTGTGTCCGATCATTCCAAAAGTCTTCTTTAAGAGTTTCTCTCTCCATCTTTGCAATTTCTCTTCGCTTTGCTTCAGGATCCAGAAATTGTCCAACCTCATGCAGCTTATCCGTCAATTCCGGCAAGCTCTGTTTGATATTATCCAGTTCAACTGAATTCATAAATTATCCTCTTCTAATATAAATCTTAAGGGGTGCTGCGCACCCCTCATTACTGACCTTAATTCTATGAGAATCCTACAAGTTTCTGCCATGGCAATTCTTGTATTTTTTCCCGGAGCCACATGGACAAGGATCGTTTCTCCCCACCTTCGGAGCATCACGTCTGATTGGCATCTGCTTTGCTTCTCCGTCATTTCGATTGGCTTCCTCATCCTTATATTCTTCCTTAACTTCCTGACTCACCTTAACGATGTTACGCCTTGCAGATTCTGTCTCCACGGTAACATTACAGCAGAACTTAACTGTCTGCTCCCTTATCTCTGCAATCATCTGTTCGAACATATCGAAACCTTCGTGGGAATAGGCTGCAGCCGGATCCTGCTGTCCGATACCTCTGAGGCCGATACCTGTTTTTAACTGATCCATCGCATCTATGTGATCCATCCACATATTGTCAACAACTCTCAGAAGTATCATTCGCTCCACAGAACGCATTTTCTCAGCACCGATTTCCGCTTCTTTCTCGTCGTAGATTCTGTCAAATTCTTCGTAAAGATATTCCTTAAGTCCGTCTGCATCCAGTTCTGATATCTGCTCCTGGTTGAAATCAACGCTTCCCTTCAATTTATCCGTAATCCTCATGAGGTTTTTTTCAAGGGCCTTAAGGTCCCACTCCTCAGGGAACTTTGATTCCAATGTAATAGGGGTGACAATCTCGTCAATAAGTTCATGGGCCATATCCAGAATCGCATCCTTCATATCCTCATCAAATAGAACTCTTCGTCTCTGATCGTATATTATCTCCCTTTGCTTATTCATAACATTGTCATACTGTAGGACGTATTTTCTTATACCGAAGTTCTTGGTTTCCACCTTTTTCTGTGCACCCTCGATAGATCTGGAAAGCATCTTCGCTTCTATTGCCTCTCCGTCATCCAGCCCTACTTTGTCCACAATTGCCTGCATCCTATCTCCACCAAAGAGTCTCATAAGTTCATCTTCAAGGGATATGAAAAACTGAGTTCTGCCCGGATCTCCCTGACGCCCTGCACGACCTCTCAGCTGGTTGTCGATACGCCTTGATTCATGCCTCTCCGTACCAATAATCACAAGTCCGCCGAGATCAACAATTTTCCGATGTTCCGGCTCCCTTTCGGCTTTGAATTTTTCTAAATATTCATTAAACTTAGCTCTGGCATCATTCATCTCCTTATTGTCGGTTTTAGTAAAGCCCGTTGCGAACGAAATAGCCTCGTCGCTGTAGCCGTCCCTGCGCATTGCTTTCTTTGCTTCAAACTCGGGGTTTCCTCCAAGGAGTATGTCTGTACCTCTTCCTGCCATGTTTGTGGCTATAGTCACAGTCCCTTCTCGCCCTGCTTCAGCAACAATTTCTGCCTCTCGTTCGTGTTGCTTTGCGTTCAGCACATTATGCTTTACGCCCCTTTTTGATAAAAGCTTGCTGAGAAGCTCTGACTTTTCAATTGAAATAGTGCCGACTAGAACCGGCTGTCCTGTACTGTGGATTTCGGTCACAGTATCTGCTATGGCCTTAAACTTTGCAGCTTCTGTCTTGTATACAGAGTCATCAAGGTCCACCCTTCTTATCGGCTTATTGGTCGGTATTGTTACAACGTCCATGTTATATATCTCTCGGAACTCTTCTTCCTCAGTCTTTGCTGTACCTGTCATACCTGCAAGTTTCTGATATGTTCTGAAATAGTTCTGCAGAGTTATGGTTGCAAGGGTTTTTGACTCGCTTTGAACTCTGACTCTCTCCTTAGCTTCGATTGCCTGATGCAGTCCGTTGCTGAATCTTCGTCCAAACATCAAACGCCCTGTAAATTCATCAACAATTACAACCTCTCCGTCCTTCACTATGTAATTTACATCTTTTTCCATGATGGTGTGAGCTTTAAGTGCCTGAAGTACATGATGATTTATTTCCATGTTTTCCGGATCACCGAAATTTTCGATTCCAAAATAGTTTTCCGCTTTGGTTACACCTTCGTCAGTGAGGGATACCTGCTTATCCTTTTCTTCAAGAGTATAGTCTTCTTCGTTCTTAAGGCCTTTCACAAAATCATCTGCTCTGTTGTACATCTCACTGGATTCGTCCCCCTGTCCCGAGATAATAAGGGGAGTCCTGGCTTCATCTATGAGAATTGAGTCCACCTCGTCTATGATTGCATAGTTCAGTTCCCTTTGAACCATGTCTTCCCTGTAGATAACCATATTGTCTCTCAGATAGTCGAAGCCGAACTCATTATTTGTTCCATAAGTTATATCGCTGCGGTAAGATCTGTGTCTTTCTTCTTGAGTAATCCCGTGAATTACGCAGCCAACCGTAAGTCCGAGGAAGCTGTAAAGTTTACCCATCCAGTCGGCATCACGCTTTGCCAGGTAATCATTGACTGTGATCACATGAACGCCCTTACCGCTCAAAGCATTGAGATAAGCAGGAAGAGTTGCAACCAGAGTTTTACCTTCGCCTGTTTTCATTTCCGCTATCCTGCCCTGATGCAGTACCACTCCACCTATGAGCTGAACTCTGAAATGCTTCATGCCGAGGCTTCTTGAAGCTGCCTCCCTGCATACGGCAAATGCCTCCACAAGAATATCATCAAGGGTTTCTCCTGCATTGAGCCTACCCTTAAATTCGTCGGTCTTAGCTCTGAGTTCCTCATCGCTTAAAGCCTGCATCTCTCCATCGAGAGCCTCTATCTCGTCAGCAATTTTGCCGATCTTCTTCACTTCCTTTTCGTTTAAATCTCCAAAAATCTTTTCTAAAAGTCCCATTCATTTCTCCCTGTTCAAACTATATTAACAATTAACTATCTGTTTCTTCTATATTTTCCACCCTCAAATTGATTTCAATTGCCTTTTTTTCATCCGCCTTGGTTACCTTTCCCCGAAAGATCTTCTCATCCGTAGAGTACACGAAGGCGTCCCCTGCTGTCGGCAATTTATCCAACTGCAGAACCACCCAGCCGTTTACAGTATTTACATCCAGTTCAGGCTCCTGTCCGAAGTAATCGAACATCTTTTCCACATTTGCGCTGCACACAACTCTGTAGCTGCCATCCTGGAGCGGTGTTATATCGGAAGATTCAACCTCATCATACTCGTCATATATATCTCCGATAAGCTCCTCAATAATATCTTCCATCGTCACCAATCCGGCGGTACCACCATACTCATCCACAACTATAGCCATATGAGACTTATTCACCTGAAGTCTTTTTAACAAAACAGCTGCCTTCATGGATCCTGCAACATATATTACGGGTTTGATGTAGTCAGAAATGGTCTTCTTCGATCCGTCGATATAATTGTGGAAATCCTTCTGATTCAAAACACCCAGGATTCTGTCCAAATCCCCATCATACACAGGCACCCTCGAGAACCCCGTTTCGGCAAAAATCTTAGCAGTATCCTTCTTGGTTGACTCAACGTCCAAAGCCACGATATCAACTCTTGGAGTAATAATATCCCATGCCTCCAGATCGTTAAATTCAATTGCATTCTGTATGAGCTCACTTTGGTCCGCCCGGATTCTTCCCTCTGTTTCCGCTTCCTCCACCATGGTCAGAATCTCTTCTTCTGTTATCCCATCATCAGATGAAACTCTGAAAATTTTGGACAATAAAATTTTCCACTGACCGAATATCCAGTTTAACGGTGAGAAAAGCATAATGAAGAAGTGAGTCAAAGGTGTTACAGACATTGCAACCCTTTCAGGGGCTTCCTTTGCAAGATTCTTCGGGGAAATTTCTCCAAAAATCAATACTATTACTGTTGTTGCAATCGTCGCAACCGTCGTACCGTATGTGCCGTACAGCCTGATACACAGCATTGTTGCCGTCGCAGTCAGAGCTATGTTCACCAAGTTATTGCCTATCAAAATTGTTGATAGAAGCTTGTTGTAATCTGTTGAAAGTTCAAGAGTCCTCTTCGCTCTCTTATCTCCGTCATTGGCTCTATTCTTAAGACGCACCCTGTTCAAAGATGTAAATGCGGTCTCAGTTGCTGAAAAAAACGCAGAAAAGATCAAAAATATCAATATCAGAATAGCCGGTATCACAAGTTGGTGACTGTCCATGGCCAAATAATCCCTCCTTAATAATGGTATGATTCCTGTCATCATACCCTATCGAATGTGAGTCCTCATCAGTATTTTATTTTAACACAAACCCCGTAGAAATACCATATTACTCATTAGAAAGTTTAAGTTGTCAGCTGTAGCTATTCTAAAGAGACCACTCTTGATTATTATCACCCCTGGTGATACAATTCTACATCATAGGAGGTGCAGTGAATGACAGATTTTGATAAATTTACAAATGAAGATGACTGTAATGGGCATGATACCGATAGTGGTAACAGCGATAGAGAAGCTCTTTCCGAAGAACCTACATCGGAAGAGTTCACCCAAGAGGACGAATATTTTGTTGCGGCAAAAAATTACGAGAAATCCCATGGGAGAACTGTCTGGCCGGAGAATCCCTCATTTGAGGACGATATGAGTTTCCGGGATACACGAAAGTTCATTTCAAGGCGAGCCTTTGCATTCTGGCTCATACTTGCCATGATACTTACGGCGATTCTAACATCACTTATTACAGGATTCCTTATTCCGAAATTAAGAAATGCAGGTATGGGCAATCAGTCGGTTACTCCAACAACATATTCGATTGCAAAGAGCACAGGTAGTGAAATTTCTGCCGAGGAAATAATTGCTAAAAACTCTCCATCAGTTGTAGAAATCAGAACTGAGGAAGTGGCAAGGGATATGTGGCTCAATAACTATGTTAAAGAAGGTGCCGGAAGCGGCGTAATTATCAATACTGACGGATATATCGTTACCAACAATCACGTAATTGCAGGAGCAAGAACCATAACTGTAACTTTAAAGAATCAGAAAACGTATAACGCAACCCTCGTTGGAACTGATCCTGAAACAGATATTGCAGTTATTAAGATAAAAGCTACCGGCCTCAAGGCTGTTGAGTTTGGAGACAGCAAAAAGTTACAGATGGGGCAATTTGTGGTGGCTATAGGAAACCCCCTCGGACAACTTGGAGGTACTGCCACGGCAGGTATCATCAGTTCACTGGACAGGAGAATTGTAATTGACGGGAAAGAAATGGAACTTCTTCAGACAGATGCTGCCATAAATCCGGGAAATTCAGGTGGTGGTCTTTTTGATAACCACGGAAATCTGGTTGGAGTCGTAGTTGCCAAATCAAGGGGAGAAAACGTTGAAGGCATTGGTTTCGCAATCCCTGTGAACAAGGCTAAGCCTATCATTAATTCCCTAATCAAAGACGGCAAGCTTCCTCAACAGCCTAAGGTTGGTATCAGGATTGCCAACATTGTAGACGAATCAATGGCAAAAGAAATGGGCCTGCCTAAACCCGGTGTTTATGTGACGGATATTCTGAGTAATGCGGCGAAATCTGCCGGTATTATGGTAGGTGACAGAATTATTTCCGTCGACGGGAAGGACATCAAAGATAGTCAAGAGTTTCTTGATACGATTAAGAATCACAAGGTCGGAGACAAACTCAAGATTACAGTTGAGCGAAACAATGCAAAAATAGTTCTCTCTGTTGAACTTGTAGATATGGCAAACGCAGCCCAACCTCAGCAATAATAACTTTTCATGCACATATTTATACGCCGATGATTTTGCTTTTTCAAGCAGAATCCTTTGCATACAAACAGATACCTAAAGAAAAAAATCACTGTACTGAACGAAGTCGGTCAACTTAAACCCTCGTCAATATGTACAGTGATTTTAATTTACGGCTGGATGCTCCGAGAGCTCTAAGCCCTCTTATTAGCAGATTCCTCTTTTCGAAATCCGTGTTCTCCTTCTTCTTTGACGAACTCCTTCAAATTAGCCACATGACTGACAGCCACTTCCTTAGCCTTATTCCTGTCTTTAGATCGAATTGCATCCAGAATATGCCTGTGTTCAGACGGCATATTCTCATATCTTGAAAAGTCATCATAATATAGATATCTGAACCTTAATGCCATATCCTGGATCGTCTCGCTGACAGTTATCAGAGATTTGTTGCCGCTTGCTGCTACGATTTTCTTGTGGAACAGCTCGTCATATTTGATAATATTCTCTGTATCATTATCATAAATCGCTTCACGATACATTCCGGAGATTCTTTCCATCTCCATTATCTCTTC
Organism: Clostridiales bacterium; assembly: GCA_022766365.1. Taxonomy (GTDB): domain Bacteria; phylum Bacillota; class Clostridia; order Peptostreptococcales; family Anaerovoracaceae; genus S5-A14a. The sequence continues at coordinate 25,432 of JALENW010000038.1, forward strand.
CTCTGTAGCACGCTCTGAAGCTAAGGCTGCCGCAAGAGCTTCAAGTTCTCCACGAACCTCAAGGATATCCACCATGTCCTTCACAGAAACGTCCGAAACATAAGAACCCCTCCTAGGCTCAATAACTGTAACCATACCCTCTTTTTCAAGCTGCCTGATGGCCTCTCTTACAGGTGTTCTGCTGACACCGAGGCTTTCCGCCAAAGTAACTTCTACAATTCTCGTACCGGGCTTCATTTCGCCTATAAGAATTTTCTTTTTTATTTTGCTGTATACAGATTCCCTTAATGAACTGTATCCGTTGCTGCCGCCGCTATCATTAATTATCATCTTTTCATCCTCCTTGCAATTCCCAAGTCTCTGCCATCGAGAACTTCCGTCACATATACCATATTTCCCTTGACAGAAAACTTTCTTTTCAGATCATATATTTCTCTCCCCTTCGTTTCTTCACTAAGTATGGCAAAAATCGTCGGTCCGCTACCTGACATCATGGCAAAATCAACAGAGGTTGATTCTTTCAGTCTGTCTTTAATCTTTCTCAGCACGGGATGAGCAGGAATCGTATAATTTTCAAGGACATTAATCATATTGGCGTATGCAGCTTTCCACAATCTTTCTTCACCGCACTCCGCCAAAGCTCCAAGTGTTCCTGTCAATGAATCATTGTCAGGTCTTTTCGGAATTTCGCAGGAATCGATTCCCCTGTAAACTTCTGCTGTTGAAACGCTGAAAGGAGGTTTAACAAGTATCAGTTTAAAAGGGGGAATTTTCAGTGGGGTAAGTTCGGTGCCTATACCACCTGCCCTTGCACATACTGAAGCCATCGGGTGTTGTCTCAAATAAGATGGTACCGATTTGCAGCTCTTAGCTTGATTCATCACCGCGAATGGCACATCTGCCCCAAGCGTCGATCCTATCTCCAGAAGTTTTTCCATGGAGAAACGTACTCCCAAAATCGCATTGAGCCCATGAAGGACAGCTGCTGCATTCCCGCTGCCTCCTCCAAGGCCGGCACCGACAGGAACTCTTTTCTCAAGAGTAATTGTTACTTTAGAAGGCAAGTGCTTTCTGTCATTTGTCAATTTACTCATGTGCCGAACTTCCCGAAAAAATTCGGTAGCCGCCCTATGGCAAATGTTGTTCTCATCTATGGGAATGTATGGAAGATTGGCGATTATCTCTATTTCCGGGCATTCCATATCCTCACTGCCGTCATATTTTCTCTTACTTTGCTCTTCCCATGCAAGAGTATTCTCTCTTTCCGGAACATCAATTTTCACAAGATCATGGAGAAGAGTCTGACACATAATCATATCCACGGGGTGATATCCATTATCCATGACATTTCCCACATTCAACGAAAGATTGATTTTCCCATAGGAGGCAAGGGTAATACTTTTCATCATTTTCTGCTTTTCTATAGTATTTCTAATCTGACATATTTATCCACAAGTCAAATTATCGTTCCGATTTTATCCCGTTGTATTATAAGCTTTCTTATTTTTTCTTTCTCTTCTTAGCCTGTCTCGCCCACTTTTCTTCCTGAGCTCTTCTGGCTTCCGCCTCCGCTTTTCTACCGGAGATTGTTTTTCCGCCTGCTTCGCGAATAGGTCTCGGTCTCTTAACTCTGAAGTGCCCGTAAGGAAGGTCGTCATCATCTTCGTAAAGGGCCGCAAGTTCAGCTTCCTCAGCTTCACGCTTTGCTCTTGCCTTTTCCGCCTTTTCCGCTCTCTTAGCCCTCTCCTTTTCCTGCTTAGCGACAATTTCTTCGACAGACTTACCTGTTCTCTTGGCCTCTTTGTACGGATTGACCTTTACCTCTTTGTCAATATCCTCAACCTCCTGAGCTTTTCTGGCACTTCTGGAGGTGAAGAAGAACATTCCACCGAACATTACAACCATCATAACCATATAAACCATTGTGTTTCGCTTCTGGTTCATTGTCTTAAATGTAATATTCGTATCTCTTCCTAACTTTGTCCCGTTATCGCTGACAAAATTCTTTGAAATATGCAGAGTATAAAGGGTATCGTCCTCAGTCTTATTCTTCCCGTCATGATTATCTGCAATGACCATTACCTGCTTTACATCCTTAGGATTGTACATGACTCTTATAGGGACCTTCCTCCCTTTTTCGTCCTTGATTGTAAACGCCTTGTTGTTAGACTTTCTGTTATCCTTTGACCCGACATCCTGATTAAAGTCAAGCTTTACACTCATATTCTCTATTGTTGTGTTCTGTTGACCATCTACGGGATAAGTATTAACAATCTCCAAGGTGTCATCCGCTGCGTAACTCATCACAGTACCGGCAAACACCATAGCTAGCAATAGGCAAACACTCAAGCCAAATTTTCTCATTCTTTCCGCCTCCGGTTAATTAGTTTTTTTTAATTTATCTATATTCTTACGATTTCTCAAATTCCGAAAGAAGTCTCTGAGTTTTCTGCTGCTCTCATCAGCCATCAAACCTCCAACAACGTTGATCCTGTGATTGAGTCTTGTATCCGTGGGGATTTGAAAAATACTTTCGCACCCTCCGAATTTTGGGTCAGCCGCTCCGTAAAACAGATTTTCTATGCGAGACAAAACAGCTGCTCCGGCACACATTGCACAGGGCTCAAGGGTTACATACATGGAACAACCGCTAAGTCTCCAGTTGCCCAGATACTCAGCAGCCTGTGAGATTGCCTCAATCTCCGCATGACTCGTAGCAAGTAAAGCCGTTTCTGTTTTATTAAAACCTCTGCCGATAACGACACTATCCTTAACTATGACAGCACCTACGGGCACTTCTCCCATCTCGGCAGCCTTATCAGCTTCTTTTAGAGCTTCTTTCATAAATTTTGAATGTTCTTCGTAATTCATATACCGTTAAATTTTATCATTAATGTATACAATTTGCAACAATTTCTAAACCCATTCTCTGGGTTTTACAGGTTTCATCAATATAAAAAACCGTCTTGTGATATTTCCATCTTTCTTTAAGGTTACCTTCGCAACCTTAGATGATTTTTCTGCGTCTAAAACTGCTTCCAACGGTTCCACTATAATATCATCCCAGTCGTCTCCCTTGTAAATGAAGCCATCGATATTATCGCTCCTAAAGAGACCCTCACCGGAGACACCCATTGAAAGCTTCAGTTCTCTTTCATCTGTATCTTGGATAAAATAAACAATTTCGTCATCAAGCGAATGTTCAACTTGGTTATAATGCCGCTCCAAATCCTTTATTTCCCCTCTGCCTCCGTCAGGCAGGATTTCTTCCATCTGAAAATCTATATCCAGATAGCCTTCTGTCATATGTATAGATGCGCTTGCTCCTTTAGCACCCATGGCATTGAAAATTTCAAGTTCTTCACCTGTCATCTCTCTCGGAGAAATTTTCCCTACTTCTCCCTCAACCCTCGTTAAATGAGAATAAGAATCGCAAGATGTAAGGCATAGTACCGCTGATATAACGAGTATAATAGCCGTAGCGACCATTACAGTTTTTATAAGAGAGTATTTCTTAATGAAAACATTTTTCATATCTGACTACACCCCTTCTTCTACACTCAAATATATCCTGTATATTCTCTGAATTTTCTCTCTGTTCAAGTTTATTTTTATCTCATTTATCAGAATATTTCTCCCAGGGGTTAAATTCAAACTATCTTTTACAAGTTCTCCCGGATTTCCCTCAATCTCATTATCACCACTGCCTTTTACTCTGAATTCATCAGGTATTACAAATCGATGCCCCTGAAAATACGTTCCTATCTGATTGTTTCTATACCTCATCCAATGCATTATCGGCAAACTCTGATTCACCTTATCATCATCAATACTGACTATATCGAAATTTCCGTCTCCCAAAATTCTGAAAGACGAATTCTGTGAAGATTCGCTGCCGCCTTCTCCAATGGATTTTTCCAAAACTTCATAACTGAACTTTACCATGCATCCCCTTAATCCGATCTTAACAGACTGCTTGTCAAGCATAGCGGAAAACGACTCTATGGCTCTGTCTTCAAGATCAGATAAGGTATTCTGTTCTATTGTTGCAATGCTTTGGCCATCAGAGATGCTTTCTTGCGGATCTGAAGAGTCATTCGCCTGTGAAACAAATCCGTGATTTAAATTCGCCCTCTTAGTCACAACCAACTTAAAGAATATGATATAATCTTTGCTACTTCCATCTTCCCCGGTTTCTCTGATCTTAATCTCCATGATTCTTTTTGGATTATTTAAGAGCACTTTGCCATTGTCTACACTTGCATTAACTGTATATTTCGCCCCCTTAACAGGTTCTTTACCGATGAGATCCGATAACACAAAATGCGTATTCCCTCCGAGAGCCTTGAATTCACCCGTTCTCTCCCGATTATTAAATGCCAGTGTAATGTTCTTTGTATCAAAAGAGTTACCCCCAATATCTGTCACGTTAAGCCCAATCGAAAATAAATCCTCCTCCGTAGTCTTATCTTCTCCGTCCTGACCTTTTACAACAACTTCTTCTTTGAGAAATCTGTAGTTATATTGGCCGGGTTTAAGAATTAATGTCTCACGTATACCGATATACCCAAGACGATCAAGTGTCATCAGCGTGGTTTCACAAAGCGGATTATTAGCGACTTCTGCAACCTCGTCTTCGTTAAATTTAACATCAGAATGCTTTTCAGGTTTCGATGCTTTCTTCACCCCACACCCATAGAGAATCAATATCCCGATCATCAAAATAACAAATATGGAAATATATTTTGTTTTTTTCTTTATAATTCTCATATTAATCTCTCTAACCGATGCTACTGTGCCTTCTGTTCCTTGGGTACAGGCTTCAATCGTATATAGGCGATTGCCTTTCCGTCATAACCCTCATCTTTATTATTTTGTTCATCTTCTTTAGCGTCATCGTCATTCCTGTCAGTGAAAGCAAGGCGTACCACCCTTGTGGAGTGATTCATTGAAAGCTCGGCATCTAGAAAATCCATAACCTGGGCTATATCTTCAACATTAGGGTCAACAAGTGAAGGGGAAAGAGAAAAATATACCACAGCATCGGGAAGTAACAGCTGCCCGCTCCATGTGGTAAAATCTTGTCCCACAGTCATCTGATATGACTTTCCATCCTCTATGTGACTTTTCAAGGTATCTGCAAGTATGCGATACAGTTCCTTAATCTCCGATTTTCCTTCTCTGTTGAAAGTCTCAATTTCCACAACTATATCAAAGTCATATTTATCCTCTTTGACTTTCAGGTTCCCAAATACCACATTCTGATTAATCATATCATACGCAGTTTGCACATCTTTATCGGCAGTGCCTATGGAGACAGCGGCAACGGACGGCGGTGTTTCTTCTTTGATTTCAGTTTTAGATGAATCATTTACACAACTGACATATATCAACATCGAGATTATAACCATTGTCAACAAAGCAACAGTTTTCCCGATTCCTGAACTTCTCATAATTTACCTCCGTTTTAGTCACTTCGGCTCTCATCATGATTATACTATATTAAGCAAATGCTAATCAAGTTAAGAATATCCCACTATCAGCTCAACGTATTTCGTAAAAGTATTATAATTTCACCGTCATATGTTTCAACACTAAAATCTAAGGTTACACGCAAGTTTCATTGCACAAAAATGTACCCTCCTCCCCGTTCATCAGGGAAAGAGGGTACATATCAATCGTGTATCGTCCCAATGGCATTATTTGTTTTTTCGTTTTCGCGCAACTGCTAATCCTATACCCAAAGCTGAAATGATTATTGTTCCTGCACACATGCCTAAAATTTTACCATCACCTGTATCCGGCTGTTTTGATTTTGGAGATGGCTTTTCCGGTGGTGTAACAGGAGGCTTCTCCGGTGGTGCAACCGGTGGGGTTTCAGGTGGTATTATCGGCGGCTTCTCCGGTGGGATAACCGGTGGGGTTTCAGGTGGTATTATCGTGTTAATAACTTCGAATCCCTTGTCAGTATCTCCTTCAACTTTCGAAGTATACCCTTTCACCTTCTCCTCTATGATTGTGTAAACAATTTCCCTGCCGTTTTCCTTCTTCGGCAAA
>JALENW010000004.1 GCA_022766365.1 Clostridiales bacterium
CCGCCCCTTTAATAGCAGTCTTAAGATCACCCTTTATCATGGACCGATTGGTTATTTTTGCCATCTTCTTCTGCTCTGAATTATTATATATTGCTCCCTCGTAGATGGTCCCTTCCCTGTCGCAGAGCACGACCTCTCCAATGCCTAGTTTCAGAATCATCCTTGCAATAGAAATTCCGGCTGCACCTGCACCATTTATTACAATTTTGTTCCCATGGGACCTTATTCCCGGTCTATGAGTGAATTTAAGTGCATTAATTATCCCTGCCCCTGCAATAATTGCAGTACCATGCTGATCGTCATGAAAAACAGGAATATCACATATTTCAATCAGGCGCCTTTCAATTTCAAAACATCTCGGTGCCGAGATATCCTCAAGATTGATTCCTCCAAAAGATTTGGAAATTCTATACACGGTGTTGACGATTTCATCTATGTCATAGCTGTCGACACAGATTGGAATAGCATCAATACCTGCAAAAGTTTTGAACAGAGCGCACTTTCCCTCCATTACAGGCATACCTGCAGAAGGTCCGATATTTCCAAGTCCCAGAACGGCACTTCCGTCAGTTATAACGGCAACCAGATTTCCCTTACCTGTATATTTATATGCTAATTCACTGTTTTTTTCTATTGCCTTGCAGGGCTCTGCAACCCCCGGTGTATAGGCGAGAGCAAGTTCTTCTTTATTTGTTATAGGAGTCTTGCTTTCAATGGAAAGCTTTCCTTTCCACATTGCATGCTTCTCAAGGGCAATCTCTTTGAATATATTTTTATCCTTAATCTTCATCTAATCCGGCTATCCTTCTTACAGACTCAATAAGTTGTTTAAATAAAACAGCAGTCGTTACACTTCCAACCCCACCCGGCACCGGTGTTATGGCCTCCACCAACTCCGAGACGCCATCAAAATCAACATCACCGACAAGTTTTCCATCACTGCCACGATTCATCCCTACATCTAATACAGTCTGTCCTTCATGGGCAAGCTCAGATGTGAATGTGTCTTGTTTCCCCGTGGCAACAACAACAATGTCCGCCAGAGCAGAAAGATTTATCATCTGTTCCATGCTCGTCCGGCTGTGTGCCATTATGACGGTAGCATTTTCTTTTTGAAGGAGCATGCTCATCGGTTTGCCTATTACCAGAGACCTGCCGATTACCAGTACGACCTTTCCTGCGATTGGTATATGATTGTATTTGAGTATCTCCATGCATGCTCTTGCAGTACATGGATAGTTTCCGCCCTTCCCGCTAAACACACGAGCCAAAGCCTCATCAGTTATTGCATCCACATCCTTTTCTCTGTCAAGATGATTGCGGATTCTCTCGTCATTCATAAATTTGGGGAACGGACGAAGAATCAGAGCACCATGAATAGTGCAATCTTTATTGATATTATCAACTGCAGATATTACCTCTTCTTCCGTAGTATCTTCAGGCAAAGTAAACTTCTTCACTGCAACACTGAGGAAATCCGCTTTTTTTATAGCAGCCTTTTCATATGCTATATCGCCGGGGGTTCCCCCAACCCTCAGAATCGCCAACGTAGGGAAAATTCCCATATTTTGAAGTTCATCAATCTCATCTTTCAATTCTTTCTCAATCAAAGCGGCCACTTCTTTGCCATACAGTATTTTGCTCAAAACTTATTTCCTTTCAATGTCAAATACTTTTTCTCCGTTGATATACGTTCTCATTGTCCTAACACTTTGCAGATCATCAGGTCTCATCTCAAACGGATCGTCTAAGAGAACTACAAAGTCCGCATAATTGCCCTCTGCAAGAGAACCTCGCTTTTGGAATCCTGCAATCCTCGCCGAATTCTTCGTATACAATAAAATAGCTTCCTCCAAGGTGATTTTCTGCTTTCCGCCCGTGTCCACTCCGTTGTATGCAGTTCGTGTTACCGCACCCTTGATATTTGCCCAGGGATCGGTAGGATCGGCCCATGCTGTAGCAGGTGCGTCCGTGGAAAGGCCCACAAGAACTCCCATATCAATCATCTTACGTATCGGGTAAGTCTCTTTAAGTCTATCTTTTCCAAGATTCTTTTCGTAGCTTTCGATTTCACTGAATAAGAAAATCGGTTGTGTGACAAAAGCAATTCCCAATTCTGCAGCCTTCTTGATGGCTTCATCTGAAGGTTCTGTTACATGCTCAATTCGAGCAAAAGGTGGTAGAATGTTTTCAGAATCCGTTGGAGGAATTGACACCGATGAAGACGATGATTCCGTTGAGATTACCGTCTCGGATGGAATTACTGTTTCAGATGAATCCGTTTTTCCTATCTGCCATGGACCCTCTTCATACAGTCTGTCAACAATCCTTTTAATTGCTCGTCTTCCCATAGCATGAAATGAAAGCTGCAGACCCTGCTCTTTACAGAACTCTATTGCCGATTCAAGCAGTTCCTCACTACAGGTGGAAATACCGTATTCATCTGTCCCTAAAAACGGCACATCAGTCCATGCAGTATGGCCTGAGAAACTTCCGTCACCAATAAGTTTAAGTCCTGCCACGTGAATCTGCTGGTCAAGCACCTTATGCTTCTTTTCAATCACAAATTCCGGTTTATCCTTGTAGAACTCCCACATGTAAAATATACTTACGTTTTGCCTGAATCCACGTTTTACCACGTCATAATAGATAAAATGATTGTCCTTTGAGCTGAGATTCCCCATTTCTCCGATAGATGTAATCCCCTGAGCAGAGAGATGTTCACCTAGTTTTCTGAGCAGCTCAACTTCATCATTATGATCATGATGAGGTATAATCTCTGCAACAAGATTTCTTGCATTCTCATACAAAATCCCGTTTGGCACACCGTTCTCATCTCTTCCGATATTCCCACCGACAGGATCCTTCGTATTTTCATCGATTCCGGCCAATTTGAGCGCCAATGAATTGCAACATCTTATGTGTTCACATGCTCGAACAATTGACACAGGCACATCATTCGCTCCTCTGTCCAGATCCCATCTGTCAGGCAGTCTCTTTTCAGGAAACTTTCCTTCATCACATCCCCAGCCCAGTATCCAATTATTGTTCACTTCATCTTTGACACCTGATTTGCCATCATATCCGTATTCAGAGTCTTTATCGACTTTGACTTCATCTCCCGATTTCATGGACTTTCTTACAAGTCTTATCTTTTCAACCAAATCTTCTATTGATGAAACCTCCGGCGGCAAAGCTGCGATTTCCTCTATTGTATCGGCCAGCATAACAGGATGCTCGTGACAATCCACAAAGCCCGGTATCACCCGTTTTCCAAAAAGATTTTCCTCTCGAAATTCCATATTTTCGCTTTCAAGGAATTTCCTGAGATTTTCTTCGTTTCCAAGTTTAAAGATTTTCTCACCTGAAACAAGCATAGAGTCAACAAAAGAACAAACCTCACCACGCAAGTCACCTTTGCTCATTGAGTTTTTTTCAGAAAAAACTAAAATTTTCCCGTTATAAAATAATGTTGTATCCATTTCCAACCTCTTGGATTGCTTCTTATGAAAGCCCTGTAATAACACCGTTCTCATCAATATCCATACCGAGCGCAGCAGGTACCTTAGGAAGTCCGGGCATGGTCATAATATCCCCCGTCTTAGCAACGATGAATCCTGCCCCTGCTGAAACTTTCAATTCCTTGATATGAATAGTGAACCCCGTCGGTGCTCCCAAAAGTTTCGGATCATCGGAGAAGCTGTATTGAGTCTTGGCCATACACACCGGAAGATTACCAAACCCGTGTCTTTCAAGTCTTTCCAGATCCTTAAGGGCCTTAACATCAAATGTAATATCATCTGCCCCATAAATTTTTGTGGCAACACTTCGAATTTTCTCCTCTATGGTCATATCCAGATCATAGGCAAACTTAAGAGAATTCCCCTTGTTACAAAGCTCTACCACCTTTTCGGCTAGTTCTTTGCCACCTTCTCCGCCACGAGCCCAAACCTGACTCAGAGCAACCGCAACTCCCTTGTCTCTGCAAGCTTCCCTGATTACATTCATCTCAGCCTCGGAATCAGTCGGGAATTCATTGATTGCCACCATCACGTTGAGGCCGAATACTTCTTGTAGATTTCTGATATGTCTCATGAGATTCGGTAAACCCGCTTTAACCGCCTCTACGTTTTCATCATTTAAATCATCCTTGGATACTCCGCCGTGATATTTGAGTGCACGGACAGTAGCAACAATGACAACTGCGTCAGGGGACAGGCCTGTCTTTCTGCATTTGATATCAAGGAACTTCTCCGCTCCCAGATCAGCAGCGAAGCCTGCTTCAGTAACCACATAATCTCCAAGGTTTAAAGCCATTTTTGTGGCAATGACCGAGTTGCATCCATGTGCAATATTTGCAAATGGCCCGCCGTGAACAAATGCCGGTGTGTGCTCGAGAGTCTGAACAAGATTTGGTTTAATTGCATCTTTCAGCAAAATAGCGGCTGCAGCCTGACACTTCAGGTCTGCTACAGTTACAGGTTCGTCCTCATACGTGTAACCTACAACAATCCGGGAGAGCTTATCTTTCAAATCTTCAATTCCTTCCGCCAAACAAAAAATCGCCATGATCTCGCTGGCTACAGTTATATCAAATCCATCTTCTCTGGGAACACCATTAGTTCTACCTCCCATTCCGTCAATGAGGAACCTGAGCTGACGGTCATTCATATCAACGACCCTCTTCCATGTAATTCTTCGGGGATCAATACCCAACGAATTGCCCTGCTGAATATGGTTGTCAAGAACTGCTGATATCAGATTGTTTGCGGCACCTATTGCATGCATATCACCTGTAAAATGGAGATTGATATCTTCCATTGGCACAACCTGAGCATAGCCGCCCCCGGCTGCACCCCCCTTAATCCCGAACACAGGACCCATAGAAGGCTCCCTCAGTGCCAGCACGGCTTTCTTTCCAAGGCGAGACAAACCATCTGCAAGACCTATACTGGTGGTAGTCTTACCTTCCCCGGCAGGAGTCGGTGAAATCGCTGTCATTAGAATCAGCTTTCCATCGGTAGAAGAGACATCATTGTCAGCAGCTCCTTTTGACATATCCTTATGCTTCATAGCTTCTTTGACAATATGGTAACCTACTTTCGCCTTGTACTTACCATAAAGCTCTATATCATCAATATCAAGCTCCAACTTTTTTGCAATTTCACCGATAGGTAAAAGTTCGGCCTCTTGAGCGATTTCAATATCCGATTTAAAAAATTTCTGTTCTAAATTATCGTCTGATTTTTTAACTTCCTTGCCCGTCATATAAGCTCCTCCTCCATTTTATCAAGTATCTTGGTTAAAAAACTCTTTCTGTGTATAGGTGAAAGCCCATAACTTTCAATAGCGCTGTAATGGGCTTTAGTCCCGTAACCCTTGTGTTTATCAAAACCATATTCCGGTTCGAGTTTTGCGTATTCCTTCATAAACTCATCTCTCGCAACTTTTGCAACAATGGAAGCCGCTCCGACAGACAGCGACTTTGAATCACCTTGAACAACGGTTTCCTGAGTCAACTCATACCCTTCTCCAAACAGCTTATCCAAAGAAATCTCCATGTTTCCATCTATCAAAATTCTAATTCTTCCAAGTTCAGATGGATTTTTAACACTAGCTTTTGACTTATCCTCAATTTTCAATATACTATTTGATCTTACTCTATCTCCAATCTGACCGCTTAAATTTTCGATGCACCGCCTTACAGCTATAATCATCGCCATTTTAGTTGCATTTCTGATATTGAATCTGTCGATTTTCTTATTGTTCACAAAACCTAATCCGATTCCCTCGGATTTATCCTTAATAATATCAGCAAGCTCAGTTCTTCGCTTTTCACTGAGTTTTTTTGAATCATTGATTCCCGGCAAATTCCAGTTAAGGGGCAAAACAACAGCACATGCTACAACCGGTCCTGCAAGAGGACCTCTACCAACTTCGTCAACACCGATAAGCCAATCATAATCTCCCCTTTTAATTTTATCAAATTCCAGCATTTCCGCAAGTCGCTTCACTTCGAGCTCAGATCTCTCACGTTTATTCACCGATTTCACCCCCAAGAGCATTATCATTCTTAAAACCTGCTGCAGATTCATGGATATTTGAATCACCTACGGCTGTCACAGGCGCTTTTTCCAGGGTTATCCTTCCGATTTTCCCACTTCTGAACTCATCAATTACAGCCTTACCGGCTCTTTCATAATCGATCCTCTTTCCCGACAAAATGTATCCTCTTTTGCGAGAAATCTCGTTCAAAAGGGAAAGTTCCGGAGTTATATCCACATCTTCTCTATAACCATCTCCATACTCGAAGAATTCGTCCGAGTTTTTATTCTCCTCATCCAAGGCTTTCAAATGTGCAGATGTGCCTTTCTGTAACATGTCAGATTCATCTACCGAAGTCTTTGGTTGACAATCAAGTCCGTATCTTGTAGTTAGCAGACCCATATAGTCTTTTTTCAGCACTTTCAGAAGCTCTAATGACAGGTTCGGCAAATCTAAAATTTCATCTTTTATTGAACCGCAGAATGCCAGGTAAAGTCCGACCTGTGGATCCTCAAATTTTGGCCAGAGTATTCCCGGTGTGTCAAGAAGCTCCATACCATTTTTCAGCTTTAACCACTGTTTTCCTTTGGTTACGCCCGGACGATTTCCTATCTGAGTACTTTTCTTCCCTGTAAGCCTGTTGATCAACGATGATTTGCCAACGTTCGGCACACCCACAATCATTATTCTTAGAGGTTTATTCCTGAGTTTTCCATCATTCAGTTTCTTTTCTAAGACTTCGAGAGTCTTCATTAAACTATACACGCCCTTTCCCGATTGAGCGTTTATGGTGACTGTCTGATACCCTGTATCAACAAAATATTCAGACCATCTCCCTGTTTCTTTCTCCGATGCAAGATCAGCTTTGTTCAAGGCAATGACTCGCGGCTTCTTCCCAAGAATATCATCAATTATAGGATTACGGCTTGAGCTAGGTATTCTGCTATCGATTACCTCAATCACTGCATCCACTAGCTTAAGATTATTTTGAATCAGTTCCCTGGTTTTCTTCATATGACCGGGATACCAGTTAATATTTTCAATCATTTTACTTCCTCGTATTAAAGTATAAAGGTCTTCTCTTTAGTTATTTCCTCAAAATCACAACCACCAGCTGAGCTGGTGGTTTGTTTTGCCCCTATAAGGGGCTGTTACCTACCGGCATCTCAAGATGCATGAAACGGTTCGCCTTCCGCTCCACTTATTTCACTTGTACCTCTTTCCCTACAAACCCTAAAG
>JALENW010000017.1 GCA_022766365.1 Clostridiales bacterium
CTCCGCCGCTTTCTATCTGTATCATAGCTTTTATGATGGCAGGGTCTATGCCGTGGTCTATCGCCTCTTGACTTACCATGTCACAAGGTGTCGTCATCAGTGATACGGATATCAGCACTGATACTAAGCCGAAAGTCATCCTAAAGCTCCAAAAGTGATGACCGCAATGATATAGCAGTATGCAGACGGTAGTATTATCCTTGTCAGCACCCACAAAGGGCTGTACTCTCTAATCTTGTACTTTTTCATTGTCTTCCTCGCTATCACGCATTAAACCTCTTAATAAATCGTCTACCTTTCTAAAACCCTTGGCTTGGTTCTTAAGTTCTTTCTCCGCAAAATCCAGAACGCTACCGGTTAGCAATTTCATAACCAACTCGAAATGTTCCATTTCTTTATAATTGTCAAGTAATTCAATTGCAGTCTCAGGCTCAATATATCTATCTAGATAAGCTGTCAAGAAAAAAGCCTTTGCTAAATCTCGTATGTCTCCAGTTTCTATCAAGCCGATTATTTCTTCTATTAGTATTTGTTTGCCCTCAAGTTGTTTTCCGCTATACTTCATCAATTTAATCAATGCTTTTACTTTTCTATCCATATCATTCTCCTTTTCATACTCTCTTTAATAATGCGTCAACATCTTCTCTTTTGTACTTTATGCGGTTACCTACTGTGTAGCCCTGTAAATTTATGGCAAAATGTCTATAAAAGGTATTCTGAGATATTCCAAGATACTCCATTACTTCATTTCTTGTCATAAATGCACATTTGGTTTTATCCTTTTTCATCTCTCCCCCTTTCTGTTTTATTGACATCACTTTAGCGTTTTGTTAAAATACAGTTAGCCTATTTGGCAAGAAAGGAAGGTGGCTTAATTGACCAAACTTTTGACCTTGCCCGTTCTCGGGAATATTCCTTTGCTAATGCGTAAGGCTTAACACGCTGAATGTAAACAGCTAAAGTGAAGCGGAGAGCCAAGGGCAGACGGTGCTATCGTTTGTATTTTTATGCTTGTAGTGGAGGATATGAGCCGTTGGTTACCGTTCATATCTGCAAACTTACAGAAAGTGCAAGAGCCCAACCACCTCGAACACGGACTGCGTCATTCACGCTATAAAATTGCGACTCTCTCCGAGTAAACAAATTACAAACGACAACTCTCTGTATAGCACACAGGGAGTTTAGTTTTTGTAAAGTTCTTCAGCTTTCTTACCAAGCACTTCACAAATGACCATAAATTCATCCGCTCTTAATTTTCTCCCTCTTGCGTTGTTCATCAAGCTATCATAAAGTTTCATGTATTCGATATTGGTTTCTTTCGATAGGCTTGTTAAACTTATTTTTCTTTCTTTAAGAATCCTTATTATGTTTTCTTCAATTTTCATCTCTCCCTCTTTCTACTTCTCTAAATAATCATTTAGGATAATTAGTATCAGACCCGTTGTTGATATGCCTTTCTCTCTTGCGACTTTTTCCAGTTCAGTTTTCAAACCCTTTGGTAGCCTTAGAAGTAACTGTGCTTTCTCCATTACCCTGCTCCTTTCTTTTAGTTGGATATATTTAAGATATCCTTATCATATCCTTTATTATATATCCTGTCAATACCTTTTGGATATCTTTTTTATTTATCCCCATTGTGATATAATATTGATATCTTTTAAGAAAGGTGGTGTGTTTAATGTCAATTTACCAATATCCATTAAAGATTGATAAAGACCTTATGGATAAACTCCGCACTGTTGCCGAAAACGAAGGGCGTTCTGTCAACAAACAAATTGAGTACATTATCCGTCAATTCTTGATTTCTTATGACAAAGGTAAAAATCAATAGCCGTCATAATCATTTCATGGGTGCTTATTCCTATCTGGTCAGCACTCTTTTTTATTTCCTCATATATGGGCATTGGTACTCTTAAGTTTATAGGCTTTCTCTCATCTTGGGGTTTCATTTATTAACTCCTTTCCCATATCTCTCCTTTCCCTAAGCACTTATCATACACGTTTCGTGTAACTATTTTGCAAAAAAAATTTCTCCTACGGGTTTCCCGATTAGTTCTGCAATTCTAAGTTTGACAGAGTCTCTTGGAACTCTTTCGCATGACTCATACATAGCTATTGCAGATGTTGAAACTTTGAGAAGTCTACCTAACTCATCTTGTGTATAATCGTTCTCTAGTCGATAATTCCTTATAATCTCACCATAGTTATTCACAAAATCACCTCCTTTTACGTTCTGTGTAGTTTAAGTATATCATTTTTTTACATAATGTCAACACGTTTCGTGAAATTATATTTACTTTTTTTACAATTAGTGATACTATTTCTAAACGGAGGTGAAGTATGAACTTTAAGACTAGATTGAGAATGTTAAGGCGTGATAAAGGATTGAGCCAAACCCAACTAGGAAATGTTCTTGGATTATCCACATCTACAATATCGATGTATGAAAATGGTAATAGAGAACCTGACTTTGAAACATTAGAATTGATAGCTGACTACTTTAATGTTGATATTGGTTTTATACTTGGCAAATCGGATACCATTACAAGAGTAAAGGAACAATCGTTCAACATCTCTAAATTCCCAAACATAAAGCCTGTCAGATATAAAAAAGTCCCCTTGCTTGGTGAAATCGCTTGCGGTGAACCAATTTACGCTAATGAAGAAAGAGGAGCATTCGTTGATTGCGATGAGGATATACCCGCTGATTTCTGCTTAAAGGCTCATGGTGATTCGATGATTGGTGCTAGAATTTATGACGGTGATATCGTTTTCGTTATGAAACAGTCTATAGTAGATAATGGAGAAATTGCCGTTGTGGTGATAGATGATGAGGCTACACTTAAACGGCTTTATTTTTACCCCGACGAACAAATGCTCTCTCTCCGTCCTGAGAATCCTGCCTTTGAGGAGATTATATATAGAGGAAAAGAATTAGAAAATGTGGTTATTCTTGGAAAGGTTATAGCGTGCCAATTTGATGTGAAATAGAGGGAAATGGGAGAATTATATAATGTCAAGAAACAGAACAAAGGAAAATGTTACTAAAAATAAAAACGAAGCGATAGGAAAAATTGATTACTTGCTTACTAATTTAACCAATTCAGATGATGAAAAATTATTAAAGCGTGCTGATTTGATTTCATATTGGATTAAAGACTTTGCAAAATATATAGAGTATGAAGACCAGTTTAATCCCAAAAAGCTAATAAGCTATTCAAGGGGTGATGTAATTAGAGTCAATTTTGGTTTTAGGGTCGGAAGCGAATTCGGAGGATTGCACTATGCAGTTGTAATTGACAATGCAAATAGCCAATCATCAAATGTTGTAACAGTAATTCCCCTGTCTTCAACTGACGGAAAAACAGTTCATAGAAATAATGTAGATTTGGGTTCTGAGCTTTACCATAAAATAAACGACCAACAAAGAAAATTAATAGCGAAAACTTCAGAAAGGATAAAGGAATGTAGTTCTTTAATCAAAGCGTCTAACGAATTACCAATTATGGACATACCAACTCAAAACTTGACTTATTTGACTAAAAAGCACTTTGAATCTATGAAGTTATTAGAAACGTTAAAGAAGTATGATAAAGAAATAAACAGACTAAAAAACGGCAGTATGGCTATAGTAAATCAGATTACCACTGTAAGCAAACAGCGTATTTATGTTCCTAAGAAATCTCTCGACTATCTTTATGGTATCAAGCTATCTACATCAGCTTTAGATAAAATAAATGATAAATTAAAATCCTTGTTTTTACGGTAAAAATTAATATTGACATTTTGCAATAAGTCGGGTATACTATTTGTACAATCTAGCCTATAGGGCATTAAAGAAGATCTAGTAAAAGAATCCCGTCTCTGATGGGGTTCTTTTCTTTTTTGCTAGAATGTTAAGTCTTGATAAGGGATTATTTTAGAGAGTTTTAAACACAAAACCCCTAGCCAGAAGCCAAGGGTTATGTGATTGATACATGATAAACCTCAATTACATTGTATCTTATATCACTTACCCTGTCAATCGTTTAGCAGTTTGATGTATTACAGGTGGAAAAGATGAAGATAGAAAGTTACAAAAAAAGAGGTGAGATTCGTTACAGGTTCAGAATTACTCTACCTGCTGACAATCTAACGGGCAAACGAAAGAAAATCCAGAAATCGGGTTTTAAATCTCGTTTAGAAGCTGAAAAAGCGTATGTAGAATTAAGGGGGAAAATACCAGAAAGTGGTAAAATTACCACCCTTAACGATATATACAATGCTTTTATAAAGTTTAAACGGCTAGAACTTAAACCTAGTTCGCTGTCTAAGATTATAAGCATATACAACCACCACTTCAAAGACTCGTTAGGAAGCATGAGACTTGATGAGATAACATCAAGCCAATTACAACAAATAATTCTAGATTTAAACGAAAGGTATCAAACAGCAAATAAAATATATCTCGTGGTGGAACAAATTTTCAGATTCGCCTATAAGCAACGGTTGATAACTGAAAACCCTTGTGATTTTGTTTCTAAGCCTAAAAAGAAGCCAAAGATACCAACAGAAAACTTTTATACAAAAGATGAATTGATTGACTTTCTGACTGCGTGCAAGCGTGATTTATCCCATATGTGGTATGTATTTTTTCATCTATTAGCTTACAGTGGGATACGTCGTGGAGAAGCTCTCGCCCTCATGTGGTCAGAATACGATGGCAAGGGGATTTACATTAAAAGAACCCTCTCAGAAGATGAGAACAAAAATACAATTGTTTCGGAAACTCCTAAAACCGATAAAAGCAGACGGTACATAATTTTGGATTCCACAACATTGGAACTGCTAAATAGCCTAGAAAGAACATGCGACTTTATATTCTCAAACTCCAAGGGTTCATTTATTACACCATCTCAGCCTATTAGACAGTTACACAAAATCAAGGGTGTTAAATATGTTACCCCTCATGGCTTAAGACACACACATTGCAGCTTGCTTTTTTCTGCCGGTGTTTCTCTGTCAGAAGTTCAACAAAGGCTCGGACACAAAGATATACAAACGACACTTCAAATCTATAATCATGTTTACAAAGAAGACACAGAATTAGCACTCGAAAAGTTCGTAAATTTTATGGGTCAAACTGTGGGTCAAAGTTCAAAAAGTGGGGCAAATTCTGACTAATTTTGACCGATATTGAACACTTTGAAAATAAGAAAAACCGTTGATTTTTCAAGCAAAACGCTTAATTTCAACGGTTTCTTAATTTTGCATGGCGGAGAGCCAGGGATTCGAACCCTGGGCCCTTTTAAGGGCACGGCATTTCGAGTGCCGCACGATCGACCACTCTGACAACTCTCCGCAATGGGGTAATTATAACATAAAATTTGTCATTCCCCAAGTATAATTACAATTTTGATGGTGTCAAGTTTTTACGGACTTTTTTGTTGACAGATTAGATTACCGCCCCAAGCCTACCGATTTGTTTGATGGCATTCTGTGTGCCGGTGGCGCCATGCATAATTGCTCTTTCCTTTTCAAAAACACTCCAGTCATATTTCTTTTCGCAGATTCTCTTGATTGTTTGCTTCGAATACTCCGAGTATCTTGTCACTTTACCCGTTCTGTAATCCTTTGCCGATAGTATTCCTCCGTTAAGTACATAGACTTTCGCTTTGCTAAGAGTACCAAGACCTTTTTCACTCCACCCCATCGGATTGCGACTGAATCTCGACGAGAGAACATGACTCACAAGTCCCTCAGTGCAGCTTCCCGGTATATTCAAAACTAGCCTGTTTCTAATTTCCTCGTAGTAGCTGAACAGATACTTTCCGTACTCTTTCGTTCTTTTGCACGCCTTCATATCAGGCGCATTACATAGTAGTGACTTTATGATTGTTTTGAGTTGGCATTTATCATCATTTATGATGGCGCTGCTCACTCTGCTTCTAACCCGGGCGCTTGGATAAATCTTTCCTATTTCTCTTGTTCTTTTTTCAAAATGGTATCCGTCCATCACTCGAACAACATCGCTTCTTTCCCTTAAACCATTCTTTATCCAATTGCCTCCGTCTCCATGCAGGTATACCTTGTGCAGCGTTTCATCAGAGTATGCAACGCTAATATATCCATCTACGGATTCCCACAGCCTTTTAGCATCAAAGGCTTCGTCAACGAAGTACATAGCATTTACCGTGGCATTTCTATTCTTTGATATTGGAACTATTCCCTCTGTAACCGTAACCATAGGCACTATCTGATTCTTCTTGCCTTTAGCTTTGCCGGGCTTTTGCATATGTGCATGGTCTTCATCGGCAAATATGTGAAGTTCCCTTACTTCCTTTCCCGTTTCCTTTGCTTCCTTTTCGGGAACCTTAATCTTCAGTATGCTGTTTCTAACGCTTTGTCTGCTGACTTTTCCATCAGTCACAATGTTTGCGCTCTTAGCGTACGAGTACTCCGTTGCCTTGTTGATCAACTCGGCACTTACACTTTTTCCGATGCGCTCACGCTTCTCAACGGATAGTATTTCGTCTACCGGATAGAAATACCGCTGCGTGTTTTTATCATAACAATAGTCACGTTCGTAGGTCAGGGAACCAACCATCAGCATTACTGTTCTCGGAATAGATTTCTCCTTAATCACTACGCCGCTATCTTTTCTACCTATCTTGTCATTTCTAATACGCAGGTTGATTTTCGATATTACAGCAGCCATAATATCGAGAGAAATGTTCCTGCTGAAATCGAATATCTTTGTTCCAAGGGCATCAATATCGATTATTTCTTCCGATTCGGTTAGTTTTTCAATTTCGTTTGTCCATTCAATGAGTTTTTGTAGTATAATATTGTCCATAGAGATCTCCTTAGATGATTCGCTAAATGAAAGATTTGTAACTTCATTTTATCACAGAGGCGATCTCTTTTCCTTTTCTAAAAAAGCTCCGTAATTATTTTACACTAATTACAATTTTACTTTCCTTGAGATTTATCTGTCAAAATACTCAAACACTTCATCGCAGATGTCTTCCCATGTCATTCCATATTTTCTCAGAAGCTCTTCAGGCTTTCCTGATTCACCGAAAGTGTCCCTCTGCCCCACGAATCTCATCTGAGTAGGAGCACATCTCGCGAGAACTTCAGCGATAGCAGAACCCAAACCGCCGATAACAGAATGCTCCTCACAGGAAACTATAAGCTTAGTTTCCAAAGCCGCATCCACAATGGCATCCTCGTCCAACGGCTTGATTGTGTGCATGTCGATTACACGTGTACTAATACCCCTATTTTCAAGCATCTCCGAGGCCTTAAGTGCCTCTGCAACCATTATTCCGGTCGCAATGAGCGTAACATCACTTCCGGGTCTAAGCATAACTGATTGCCCTATCTTTATGTCTATAACAGGCGTGAACTCACCTTCTTCCATTTCCTCTTCAATGTGGCAAAGCGTTTCTCCACTCACAGAATCCGAGTCTCCGTCCTTGTAATCCTCATATATCACAGGAATGGCGGATCTACCCAGTCTTACATAGACAGGCCCTTCATACTTGATAGCTTCTCTCATCAATGCTTTCGTGCTTACGGCATCAGACGGACATATGACAGTCATATCAGGAATCACCCTCATGAGGGCCAAGTCTTCAAAGGTCTGATGAGACGCTCCATCTTCTCCGACAGTTATTCCTGAATGAGTAGCACAGATTTTAACATTCAGTTCGGGATATGCTATTGAGTTTCTGATTATCTCATATGCTCTTCCGGTTGCAAACATTGCAAATGTTGAAGCGCATACTACTTTACCCGTATGCGCTATGCCGGCAGCTGTACCGTACAGGTTTTGCTCTGCAA
The DNA here is from genome assembly GCA_022766365.1 of Clostridiales bacterium. Lineage (GTDB taxonomy): Bacteria > Bacillota > Clostridia > Peptostreptococcales > Anaerovoracaceae > S5-A14a. The sequence goes on from JALENW010000017.1 coordinate 7,828, forward strand.
TGCCTATGTTGAAAAATCTGTCAGGAAATTCCTTTGCAAAATGTTTGGTCTGTGTAGAGACAGAAAGGTCCGCGTCCATTACTATAAGATTCTCATTCTCAGAACCAACTTCAACCAAAACTTCGCCATAAGCCTGACGAGTTGCTATTTTTTCTTTTTCAGAAATATCATCTTTAATCTTGAATAATGCCATTACCATTCACCTCCCAATTCCCTGATCGCTTCCCCGGCCTGCTCTTCATTAGGAGCTTTGCCATGCCAGCCGGCTTGATCACACATAAACGAGACACCCTGTCCCTTGTGTGTCTTTGCCACTATCATCGTAGGTTTATCCTTGAACTCTCTGGCCTTATCTAAAGCATTGAAGATTTCTCCAAAGTCATGTCCATTGATCATCATCACATTCCAGCCAAATGCCTTGAACTTTTCATCTATGGGTCTGACAGTCATAACGTCGTCATTCGCTCCATCGATCTGAAGTCCGTTCCAATCTACAAAAGCACAGATATTATCAAGCTTGTAGTGGGCAGCACACATTGCAGCCTCCCAAACAAGACCTTCCTGAAGTTCTCCATCTCCCAAAATAGTATAAACCCTCTGCCCAAGCCCTTTGAGGCGAGCACCCAGAGCCATACCTACAGCGGCTGAAAACCCCTGTCCGAGGGAACCGGTTGAATGCTCAAGCACAGGCAACTTATATGAACTTGGATGTCCCTGAAAGTGACTGCCAAGTTTTCGAAGTGTATAAATATCTTCTACAGGATAGTATCCCCTTACTCCCATGGCAGCATATAGTCCCGGTGCACCGTGTCCCTTTGACAAGACAAACATATCCCTGTCCTCCTTACCGGGATTCTCCGGGTCAATATTCATTTCCTTAAAAAATAATGCCGTCAAAATATCTGTGCTAGATAGAGAACCACCCGGATGCCCCGATTTTGCATAATATACTGCCTTGATTACATGCTGCCTTATTTGGCGTGCAATGTCTTCATACTTTTGATAATCCATTCTCTCCTCCCAATCTTCTTTCCGAACCAAATCGACCAACGATAATCGATATTCAATAGCCGATTCGTCACATATTGATTAACTATTTCCGCAGAGACTTGAGAGCCTGAGCAGTTTTGTCCATAATGTCCCTTGCCAGCATACCATAAATCCCCAGTTCCTCCTCTGCTCTGTCTCCTGCAAGCCCATGGACATATACACCACAAATTGCTGCATCGACAGGATCAAGACCCTGAGCGGCAAACGACGATATTATTCCCGTAAGTACATCGCCTGAGCCGGCTGTTGCCATCCCTACGTTTCCGGTGGTATTCACAAAATAGTCTCCTCCGTTATACACAATCGTTCCTGCACCTTTCATGACTATCGTGGCACCATATTTCTCGTGAAGTTGCTTTGCCAAGCCTCTTCTGGAAACATCATGACCAAATCTCCTGCTATCTTTTACTTTATCGCTTACATCAATGCCTTTTAGTCTTTGTCCCTCTCTGAAATGGGGAGTCAAAACCGTTCCCCACCCTCGTGTTACCCTTTGCTTAATCTTTAACTGAAGTTCTTCCTTTGCCGAAATAACATTGAGTCCGTCCGCATCAATTATCAGCGTCTTTTTGAAGTTGTCACATAGAAATGCAAGCTTTTCGGCTGTTTTTTCTCCTATGCCCATTCCCGGGCCAAAACCTACAGAATCATAGCGGTCTATAAACTGCTCCACCTTATCCCACGTGGTATATACAACTTCAGGAACCCAGCTTTGCACAGCAACATGAAGACTTGGATCAGTGGATAAATACACCATACCGGCTCCTGATCTCATCGCTCCTCCCGATGCAAAGATCGCAGAGCCAAACATAGCCTCTGAACCGGCAATGACCAACGTCTTGCCCACTTCAGCTTTACTGTAGTGTTCAGGGTGTGTAGGAAGTTTTTCCATTACATAATTCTTTTCAATATTCATAGTATTCTCCCTAAGTAAAACTCCTTAAATAAATAATAAATATCTGTCTTTAGCTGATTAAATATCTAAACTCCGAGGAAAATGGCTGCCATAGTAAAATACGTCATACAGGTTACTGTATCTGATATCGATGAAATCGCCGGATTCGCTATGAGAGCAGGGTCTATTTTGCAAAGCTTCGCAAGGAGCGGAATCATGGCTCCCAGAACCTTCGCAAACATAACTATGGCAAACATGGATGCACACACCGTAACTGCGATTGTAAATGGCTCACCCTCCAGAACCCAAATTCTAAAAAAGTTGAGCATGCTCAATACCGCTCCGATGATAAAGCCCACCCTAAATTCTTTACTCAAAACTCGAACCACATCTTTGGTTGATATCTCCCCCGTAGCAATACCACGAATTACTAACGTTGCAGCCTGGGAACCTGTATTTCCGGCAGTACCCATGAGCATCGGCATGTATACAACAAGACTTGACTGATCGGAAATGAGCACCTCATATTTAGCAATAACAGAACCTGTGACAACATATGAAACCATCAGGATTACAAGCCACGGAAGCCTGTTAATAACATGCTTGATGACAGGGATATCAAGATACCCTCTCTCAACCGTGTCAAAGTCCAGGACACCGTTCATCCTCTCAAAATCCTCTGTTGTTTCTTCTTCAATTACATCCAGAATATCGTCTACTGTAACGATACCTACAAGTCGGTGTTCATTATCCACTATAGGCAGAGCCAGAAATCCGTACTTCACAAAATCGGCAGCCACCACTTCCTGGTCATCATATACACTTTCATAAACGTATTCCGTTCTCATTAGATCTTTAATCATCTCATTATCGTCACTGACAACAAGTGTGGAAAGAGAAACGATCCCTATGAGTTTTCTCCCTGCATCTTTAACATAGCATGTGTAGATAGTCTCCGCATCCATTCCTACGTCTTTGACATGCTGCATAGCTCGTGCCACAGTCCACTCCTTCTGAAGACTTATATAATCAGGAGTCATCAGACTGCCGGCACTGGTATCAGGATAATTGAGGAAGGTGTTGATCATCTTTCTCTCATTCTTTGGAGTCTTTTCAAGAATTTTGTCGACAACATTTGCAGGTAATTCCTCAAGTATATCGATCTTGTCGTCAAAATCCATCTCCTTAATTATGTACTCAAGCTCTTTGTCCGTAATTATATTCACAATCTTGATCTGATCATCGCTTGATAACTCCGAAAAAACGTCAACACTTATATCTTTAGGGAGAAGCCGAAACAAAATAACAGCTTTCTCTCCTTCTTCCTGCTCAATTTCGTCCAAAACATCTGCAATGTCAGGAGCGTTAAGCTTCAAAATCTCGTCTCTTGCTTTAAAATACTTCTTATCATTCAGGAGGCCCAGAATCCTTTCCATCGTTTCTTCTCTTATCTCTTCAAAATCATAAGAATTACTGTAATTCAATTATTCAGCCTCCTTTTATCGTGTATGTAATTAATTATACAATTTTTTACAAAGGTTTACAATACAAGGTGTGCATTGCACATGAAAATAAACATATTGCAGCCTAAGTTGTTATTTCCCTTCACATCACTTGATAATAGTGAACTCAATAGAAATTTTATGATACAACAAATGATAAAAATTGGTTATTTTGTTGACAAAAAAATCTATAGTGTTATATTTGAAGTAGTAGATTACTTACTTAAATATTCAAAAGAGAAAGAGGAGATTTGAAATGGCGAAACTTGTTGAGCAATACATCGATATTGCAAAGAAGAGAAATCCTGGCGAACCTGAATTTCACCAGACAATTGAGGAAGTTCTTACTTCACTGGAACCGGTTCTTGAGGCAAACCCTCAGTATGTAGAAGCCGGGCTTCTTGATCGACTTATCGAGCCTGAGAGAATGATAACTTTTAGAGTTCCTTGGGTAGACGACGAGGGAAAAGTTCAGGTAAACAGAGGTTTCCGTGTTCAATTTAACAGCGCAATCGGGCCATACAAAGGTGGACTCAGATTTGCACCTTCTGTTTATTCGGGAGTTGTTAAGTTCTTAGGATTTGAACAGATCTTTAAGAACGCACTCACCGGTCTTCCTATCGGCGGAGGGAAAGGTGGCGCTGACTTTGATCCAACAGGAAAGTCTGATGCTGAAGTTATGAGATTCTGCCAAAGTTTCATGACAGAGCTCTATAAACATATAGGCCCTGATACTGATATCCCTGCCGGTGACCTTGGCGTTGGTGCTCGTGAAATCGGATACCTTTTCGGTCAGTATAAGAGAATCCTTGACCAATACAGCGGTGTTTTAACAGGTAAAGGAATCCCATATGGCGGCCTTCAGGGAAGAACAGAAGCCACAGGATTCGGCATTGTATTCTTCACAAGAGAAATGTTGGCACACTTTGGAGAATCACTGGAAGGTAAGAGCGTAGCAGTTTCCGGATTTGGTAATGTCGCTTGGGGTACCGTGACTAAGTTGAATGAACTGGGTGCAAAGGTTGTTACTATCTCCGGTCCTGACGGATATGTATATGACGAAGATGGAGTATCCGGTGAAAAGATTGACTTTATGCTTAAACTAAGAGCCAGCGGCGAAAACATCGTTGAACCTTATGCTGAGCAATTTAAATCCGCTAAGTTCTTCAAGGGTGAAAAACCATGGGGAGTTAAGGCTGACCTTTATATCCCTTGTGCAACTCAAAACGAGATACACATTGAAGATGCTAAGAAAATGGTTGAGAATGGATGCAAATATCTATGCGAAGGTGCCAATATGCCTACTACCAACGATGCTCTTGAGTATCTGCAGAAGCATAATGTTATCATTGGGCCTTCAAAGGCTGCAAATGCAGGCGGAGTTGCTTGTTCCTGCATAGAGATGGGACAGAATGCAGGGCACACGGTATTCACACCTACACAGGTATACGAACAGCTTGAGCAAATCATGATTAATATACATAAGCAAGCAGCAGCAGCATCTGCAAAATACGGATACGGTTATGACCTGGTTAAGGGCGCAAACATTGCCGGATTCTTAAGGGTTGCGGAAGCTATGATGGCACAAGGGATCGTTTAATAAGTAAGTAATATGGATCTATATGTAATGAGCATTATGTTTTTATGAATGCTCATCGTATAAAACACCCGGTTCTCATTCTGAGAACCGGGTGTTTATTTTGAGGGTGTATCTATGTCCATATGCATAGATTTCAAAATGGTTGATTCAGTTGAAATGAAAAAATATAGCTATTGACATATCCCAAACTGAAATAAAGTGCTATCGATCTGATAGCCTTTAGCATTATAGATTTGTTAATTATGGACCACAGTACATAAAGCAAACCATAAATTCGAGAGTATGAGATTTTTTCTGTAAATTAGCCTTCTATGGTAATTTTTAAAGACTTTTGTCAGAATCGACTGACCTATTTAACATACTCAATATAAAATATTAATAAAGTCATGTCAAGGACCGCTCCTAAAAAAGCGGTCCCATTTCATACTCTTGTAAAAATTTAAAGTGGAATTCTACCCTCACACTCTCGAGCCTGTCATACGAGCTTTTATTTTATTGGAAATATTAAAATTGCCCTGCAAACCCAGTCTACAATCTGCAAAGCAATTTCTAATATCATTCAAGCATTAATCTGTTTATAATATACTGAGGCTTAATACTTAACTTCATCCACGTCAAATGTTCCAATGTCAAAACGTTCTTTAATTATGCCGTTGTCATAACAGTCCATAAGTGCACGCAGATCCGCAACCAATTCAATAAGTTCCTTTCCTATATCTGTATCCAAAACCATCATCCTCTCCGGGAGAGTTTCTACCGTCTGCATTACAGGTGAAACGAATTCCTGAGTACCATCCGGCTTTAAAGGACTGTACGGCCTATGTTCTGCCAGTGCCATAAACCTGGAATTGAATATAAACGTATACCCGGCAATGCCCGTTTTCTTCTGGTATGCTTTAGAAATGCCTCCATCTATTACATAAAGAAGCCCTCCACCTTTTATAGGAGATTCTCCATCCTTAATCTTTACAGGAACGTGACCGTTAAGTATCTTTGAGCGCTTAGGATCAAGACCGAACTCTCTGATTATCTTCTCACATGGTTCTCTCCTTTTAATCAGCTGATAATAAGGTCTGACCGGCTCTTTGTGAGTATCTTTATCATCAATGAACAACCTCTCAAAAGTTGTCATCTTTTCCTTTCCAAACAAAGGTGAATTGAATCCAAGCCACAGGTACCACATTATGTCTCCCGGATATTCGACAGTTCCCCCATATGATTCCGGTGAAAAATAGGCCTTTCGAACCAAAGTATCCAGGTAATCCATCAAAGCCTTACCCTTCAAAGTCTTACCTCCGATATTTACATCGATGAACTTGCCTTCTTTGCCATCGTCCTCCATTGGAATGCATCCGTGAAAAAGAAGATTCCCATTATATATTGTGTATAACGCACCCCGGCTATACAGAAATTTGATGTGCCTCTGGAGTTTTTCGGACTTTAAAAACGAAGCCGATAAAGCCTCCATAACCTGCTCTTCCTCCTCAGAAAGAGCATATGGATCATTCATATCGATAGTAGGGAAATTCCACTCTCTCAGATTATGAATTTTACCTTCTATTTCTACCGTACCGTTTTTCTTATCGATCGTATGTAAGAGAAGTCGATGATCCAATTCATATTCAGGATGAGCCTTGATTCTCTGACCTTCCAGTTTAAACTGCATAATTGCTATAGCTTTATGCATTTTGGCCGCCAATTTTTCTTCGACAGGATCAAAATTGTTTCTATCAAGAATATGTGGCATGAATTTCTCACAAGGATCGTCACCATAGCACTTGTTAGCGAACATTGCCAAGGGTCGAAGGTTGATACCGTATCCGATTTCAAGCATATCGAAATTATTATAGCTTATGTTCATTCGCAAAACATTAGCAATACATGCCCAGTGACCGGTTGCAGCTCCCATCCAGACTATGTCGTGATTACCCCACTGAAAGTCCACCTCATTTCGCTTCATCAGAAAGTCCATAATGTAGTCAGGATGTGCTCCTCTATCGAAAATGTCACCTATAATATGCAGATAGTCAACCGCAAGATCACTTGTTGCATTTGCCATTGAGATAATGAAATTTTCAGCCATACCCGTATCGACTATAGTGTCAATAATTGATTTATAGTAATATGATCTGTTTTCCTCATCATCTGCATGAAGCAGTTCATCTATTGCATATGCTGCATATTTAGGAAGTTTACGTCTTACCTTAGATCTCGTATATTTTGTGCTTACAGATTTACAGATAGTAACAAGTCTATAGATGACAGTAATAGCCCACTTGTTAAAGTCCGGCTCAGATTTTTTCCTACGTTTAATTTCATTCACAGGATCATAAATCAGAGCAGCCAGGTCATCCCTGTCCTCATCACTGAGAATTCCGCCATAGTGTTCGTCGATTTTGCTCTTAATTGTACCCGAGGCACTTTTCAACATGTGAATAAAAGCCTCGTGTTCCCCATGAAGATCGCTTAAAAAATACTCTGTTCCCTTCGGCAAAGCCAAAATCGCATTGATATTCACTATCTCAGCTGCTGCAGCCATTGCATTCGGATAATCCCTCGAAAGCCTGTTCAAATACTTGATGTCAGCCATTTACTCCTCCATTTTAAAGATGTTCGCACCTAACATTCTAAATTTTTCAACAAATTTCTCATATCCTCTTTCAATGTGATATATCTCTGAAATCTCTGTAGTACCTTCCGCAACAAGTCCGGCTAGAACTAAAGCGGCACCGGCCCTCAGATCTGTTGCAATTACCTGAGCACCTTCAAGAACTTTGCTTCCCGGTATGAATGCCCTGTTTCCATCTGTCTTGATATTCGCACCCATTCTATTCAATTCCGCAACGTGCATGAATCTATTTTCAAAGACGGTTTCAATAACGGTGCTGGCTCCATCTACCGTGGTCAGATAGCTCATGAAAGGGCTTTGGATATCAGTAGGAAATCCCGGATATGGCAAGGTCTTGATATCTGTCGATACAAATTTTCTATTTTTATCATCTGCCCTTACTCGCATTCCGTCTTCCTCAAGAAGAATATCCACCCCTGACTCTCTGAGCTTTGCAGCTATAGGCATCACGTGGTCAGGAACAACATTCTTGATTAGAATATTCCCTCTTGTAATAGCTGCTGCCAACATGAATGTCCCCGTCTCAATTCTATCAGGTATAACCGTATGCCTTGCAGATTTAAGGTGTTCTACCCCCTCTATTTTAATATGATCCGTTCCTGCTCCTTTAATCCTTGCACCCATTTTGTTCAAGAAGTTTGCAAGATCCACAATTTCAGGTTCTTCAGCAGCATTAAAAATAGAAGTGGTTCCTGTTGCAAGAACCGCTGCCGTCATTATATTTTCTGTGGCTCCGACACTTGGGAAATCAAGATATATACTGTTTCCTACAAGGCCTCCTTCAGGCGCAATACACTCAACGTAACTATCCTCATTAATTACCTCTGCACCCAAAGCCTCAAATCCCTTTAAATGCAAGTCTATCGGTCTTGCACCTATGGTACAGCCCCCGGGCAGATAAACCTTGCCTCTGCCGGTACGCGCCAAAAGGGGCCCCATTATCAAAAACGAGGCCCTCATCTTGTTCACCAATTCAAAGCATCCTTCTGCTCTGGTTATCTCTCCGGTATATATATTCAAATGACCATCATCGATATCCTTCACCTGCGAACCTACGGATTCCAAAATCTCCTTCATGACTTTCACATCACGGAGGTCAGGGACATCCTTGATTTCACACGGTTCTTCTGCTAGCAAAGAGGCTGCCATCAAAGGCAATACAGCATTCTTAGCTCCACTGATCTGTACCTCTCCGGATAATGGTCCGCTCTTCTGTACTAAAAATTTTGCCATTCATTCCTCCAAGAATTATTCTATAACCATTATAATAGAAAAGGAGAAAGATTTCAAGGTGTCAAGAAGCACAGTCAGCTATGCGGTCCGGGGGCAATTCATATGATTGCCACCTATATTTTTATATTCTCTCAGTCAGCTATGCGGTCCGGGGGCAATTACATCATGCCGCCCATTCCGCCTCCCATGCCGCCCATACCTCCCATGTTTGGAAGTGCAGGCTCATTCGATTTGATTTCTGACACTGTAGCCTCAGTTGTAAGAAGCATAGAAGATACACTTGCCGCATTCTGAACAGCTGATCTTGTAACCTTAGCAGGATCGACAATACCCTCCTTAATCATGTCTACATATTCCTCAGTGGCAGCATTAAATCCAATTCCGGATTCCCTTGACTTAACTTCTGAAACGATTACAGAACCTTCAAATCCTGCATTTTCTGCTATCTGGCGTACCGGTTCTTCCAAAGCTCTCAGAATAATTTTAGCTCCAGTCTTTCTATCACCCTCCTGGCTCTCAGCAAACTCTGATACTGCAGGAAGCACAGATATCAGTGCAACTCCGCCGCCGGAAACTATGCCTTCTTCAACAGCAGCCTTTGTTGCGTTAAGGGCATCTTCAATTCTAAGTTTCTTTTCTTTCAGCTCTGTTTCCGTTGCTGCACCTACCTGAATAACCGCTACACCGCCGGAAAGCTTTGCTAATCTCTCCTGATATTTTTCCTTGTCAAATTCAGAATCGGTTTCTTCAATCTGCTTCTTAAGGCTTGCTATTCTGCCCTGAATATCTTCAGCTTCACCGTGACCACCGACAATCACAGTTCGATCCTTGTTCACCTTTACAGTTGCAGCCTGACCCAGAAGATCAATTGTAGCTTCCTTCAGGTCGTAACCAAGTTCCTCACTTATCACTGTACCTCCGGTTAGTATGGCAATATCTTCCATCATAGCTTTTCTTCTCTCACCGAAGCCCGGAGATTTAACAGCTACCACATCGATAGTTCCTCTCAGTTTGTTAACAACCAGAGTAGCCAGTGCTTCACCTTCAATATCTTCAGCGATAATTACAAGCTTCTTCCCGGCTTTAACAACCTGTTCAAGAAGCGGCAGTAAATCTTGAATATTGCTTATCTTCTTATCAGTCAACAGGATAAACGGATTCTCCACAACAGCTTCCATTTTCTCTGTGTCATTTACCATGTATGCTGACAGGTAACCTCTGTCAAACTGCATACCTTCCACCACATCAAGAGTTGTCCCTGTTGATTTTGATTCTTCTACAGTTATAACTCCATCCGTGCCTACCTTTTCCATGGCATCAGCGATTAATTCGCCAACAGTATCATCATCTGCGGAAACAGATGCAACCTGAGCAATCTTATCTCTTGAATCTACTTCCTTTGAAATCTTAGCAATCTCGTCAACAGCAACATCGACCGCCCCGTTGATTCCTCTCTTAAGCTCCATAGGATTTGCTCCTGCTGCAAGATTTTTGAATCCTTCTCTTACGATAATCTGTGTCAGAAGCGTTGCAGTTGTCGTACCATCACCTGCAACATCATTTGTCTTGGTGGCGACTTCTCTTACAAGCTGTGCTCCCATGTTCTCTACAACATCTTCAAGATCAATTTCCTTTGCGATGGTCACGCCGTCATTTGTAATCAATGGACTTCCAAAGGATTTGTCAATCAGAACATTCCTTCCCTTGGGACCAAGGGTAATCTTAACAGTATCAGCCAATTTATCAACTCCGGCCTGCAACTTCTGTCTTGCATCTTCACTATACAAAATATCTCTTGCCATATCTTCCTCCTATATTCTCAATAACTAATTTCTCTATATTTATAATGTTCGAAAGTTTATTTTAAACTGATCGATATACAACCAAAAGTCCGAATCTCTATTCAGTATTGAATCTTCATTAAATTTTCTGAGATTTTCGACAATGTCAAATCTGTTCTATTCTACAACAGCCAAGATATCCTTTTGATTCATAATTGTGTACTCTTCCCCTTCAAACTTAATCTCATTTCCGGCATACTTGGAGAACACAACCTTATCACCTACAGAAACTTCCATCTTTTCATCGTCAGTTCCCGGACCGCAAGCTACCACCTCAGCAATTTGAGGAGCTTCCTTTGCAGAACTTGTCAATATGATTCCTCCTGCCGTCTTTTCCTCAGCCTCAAGCTTCTTGATAACAACTCTACTTCCAAGTGGTCTAATTCCAAATTTCATATCTGTACCTCCTGTTTCTGATTTTAACTATTTGTTTAAGTTTTAAATCTCAGTTTGTCAGCACTCATCTTGTTGGAGTGCTAACTATATTTTACCACTCTCTTGTTCAATGTCAAGGGAAAATAGAAAAATATTATTTTTCTTATTTCCTATCCAGTTCTCTCATGTAATAGAACAGGTACTGCTGAGCATATCCTCCGAGATCTCCGAACTTATTCTCTGCAAATTCCGCAATCCCCTTAATATCTTCTTCCGGGAGCCCGTAAACATGATGCATTACACGCTTAACCCATACGTCTATTGGAAAACTCTGTCGTTCCCCAAGGCCGAACAAAGCAATGCAATTTGCTACCTTTGGGCCTACACCTGTCAGACGAAGAAGTTCCTCATATCTGTCAGGTAATCCCTTTTCGCAAACCTGTTTTGCTGACTCAATAAGATATTTGGCCCTATATCCAAGGCGAATCGGTGCAAGATCCTCCACAGATAGGTTTGCCATTACCTCCGGACTCGGCAAAGAGAAGGCATGGAAATCCCTGTCAATAATTTTTCCCACAAAATCTGTCCCTCCTATTTCATCACCAAAATGAATGGCCAGGTTGTTGATGCAACCCTTAATTCGAGGGATATGATTGTTTTGTGATATTATAAACGAGATTATAGTTTCCCAAAGGTCCTGATTTAATATTCTTATGCCGGATCCAAAGTCGATGGCTTCTGCTATTGTACTGTCCTGATTTATAAGACGTGCCTTAATTTCTCCATAGTCTCTGTCGAGATCCAGATAGTTCCGCCAGAACGTTCTGTCACCATTTCCGGTTATAGTAAGAGTCTTATGATCGGATTCGTATTCTATCAGTGCCAAGTATTTGCCTGCAATGCCAAGATATTGCTGCTTTTTATTAGAAAAGAATCCTGTATTGAGCTGCTCTTGTCCCCCTGCGCAGCTCCTTTCCGCTAAATCATTGATATCCGTTCTGTCAACAGGCTCCCAACGAAAGCATTGGCCACATTGGAAGATATGATCCGGGTTGAAATCTTTTATGTCTTTGAATACTATTTTGTTCATATTGTTGCGCCTTTCAGATTTTATCGCATTCCCTTGACTTCCACACGGATGTTTTCAATATTGAAAGCTGTCATCCTTTCCACCATGTCAAAAAGTCTTTTCTGATACCTTGCTGCGGTTTTCCAGGGATCTGCATTGCGATCCACGAGAATCGAAACATTAACCCTCATTGCGTCTATTGCTGTGTTCCCATATACCTTGCCGACACTCTTTACACCCGTTGTAGTCCTACCGACACATCTTGCAATATCCGCTACTACCTTGTCAGAGATAAAAAATTCCCCTACATAACTGTACGTAGGTCTGACTACTGTAAGATCCCTCCTCAGATTGCGTCTTCCTTTCCTTCCCTTTCCATGTTCCCGAGGCGAAGATTCCGACCCCGACTGTGAACTCATTCCGCCTGTGATACCCGGTATGCCCTGAATCACAGGTATATTTTGGGATAAATCTCTAAACACCTGAAGCGGATCGATAAAATACCCTGCAAAGTCCCTCTTGAGTTGAAGTGTTGGAACCGGGATAACATGCATACCCTGAGAATGTCTTTGTTTACTCGCTAAATTTCGTTCCTCCTCTGTAGTTAAATCTTCAATTAGGATCTGGTTATCCGGCGCCGGAGCCGGAAGACTCAGACGGCTTATTATCTTGTTAATCATCCGATCCGATGTTCCTATTACGAGAATCGATTGAGGATTTACTCTGGCCAAAGCCGCAACGACAGAATCTCTATGTTCGTCAAGTCTGAATAGAGCAGTTTTTATTGCACCTACAGTTGTGTTCTGCCGTTTAGCGGAAATACCGGCTATGACCTGAGAGTGGTAGATGAAAAGGCCGTCATCAATGATAGCATCTATACCCAGAGCTTTGCACAGATTGAGTGCCTGATAGCTTTTCCCTGTTCCTGATTTTCCAACTAAGGTGTAAACTTTCATCTTTACTTATCTAGTCCCTTCTGTTATAATGAAATCGGTTAAAAACATTTGAAAAAAGGAGGATTGTGATATGGCTTATAAGATTGAAGATAGCTGCATTGCCTGCGGAGCTTGCGAGGCTGAATGTCCAACCGGTGCTATCAGCGAAGGAGATGGAATCTTCGTTATCGACGCTGATACTTGTATCGATTGCGGCGCTTGTGCAGGTGTATGTCCAACAGGAGCACCTGTAGAGGCATAGACTCTCATCTGACTTATCCTTGATGAAGAATGCATGATATTCTCATGCTTTCCATCATCGTAGTCTCAATTTAAAACACGAACCGCTTCGGATGAAGCGGTTTTTTCTTTGCGCTCATTTTTTAAAATTCAGTTATATCTACAATTCCGAATTCTTGAGTTGTAAAATAAAAATCAGAAAGCCAAAATTGAACTGAGTTATTCAGATCCTTTTTTAGCATTCTTCTCTATCTTAATCTTAGATTTTTCAATATCTTTAATATGATATGCAAGAGAGTGCAGACTGTCCGACAGGTGTACATTCTCAATGGCAACCCAGTCGGGAACCTCAAGATCCACAGGTGCAAAATTCCATATACCTTTAACTCCCGCAAAGGTCAATCTATCTGCAATTGCCTGGGCATTTTCCTTGTTCACACATATGATTCCAATATCTATATTGTTCTCCTCAACGTAGTCAACAAGGTTGTCGTTATCCAGTATCTTGTACCCGTTCATCTCCTTACCGATGAGCTCTTCCTTTATATCAAAGGCGGCATACATATTGAAACCGCCCTTATACGATGCTATATAATTGCCAATGGCAGTACCCAGATTGCCGGCACCGACAACGACCATCTTGTAGTCTTTATCCAGACCCAGAATTCCGCTGATTTCATTATACAAACCGCTGACGCTGTATCCGTACCCCTGCTGTCCGAATCCACCGAAATTATTCAAATCCTGTCTTATCTGGCTGGCTGTATATCCAATGATCTCAGAAAATTCCTTGCTGGAAATCTTCTCCACACCTTTTCTCTTGAGTTCGTAAAGATACCTTCTGTATCTCGGAAGTCTTTTGATAACTGCACTTGAAATCTTTGTTGTTCTCTTCATTTTTTAACCTCGAATTTAAAAATTACCTGCCAGGGGCTACTTTTCAATCTGTTGCAACCTTCCCCGGGCATTAGAATGTCTCGTTAGCGTATATGTGAGCATATATCATTGCACTATCTACGTGCTGCATACCTCACAAAAAATCCATTTTTATAATACCCTCTTTGATAGAATTATAACATACAATGTTCAAATTTTCATTCATTATACATTATTTCAAGTAATCCCAACACAAACGATAATTTAGAATCTTGGGAATCACCACAGATATCTCAGCCTACCAGACCTGCAAAAAATTCGAGCACAAAAAAAGCCAAGCACTCTCGGAGCTCGGCAAATACTCATCCACCCTGAATTTTAAAAGCATATTCTCTCGGGTTTCAAATCTCTTTGATTTCGCTTAAAATTTCCCTCAATATAAATCCGAAGAATTTCAATAACCTGAATTGAAGAAAGTTAATAAAACTAAAATTAATCCAAATCCTCGGCATTTTCCTCAACATATTTAACCAAATCACCGACCAGCTGGAAATGTTCTGCCTCTTCATCAGGAATCTCAATATCAAATTCCTCCTCGATACCCATGATTATTTCCACAGCATCCAGGGAGTCAGCTTCAAGATCCTTCATGAGATTGGTGTCCATAGTCACCATTGACTCCTCTAATTTTAGCTGCTCAATAATTATGTCTCTGATTTTTTCAAAAACCATATCTACCTCCGAATATAATTCAATAATTTCTATAAACTTCTTAAAATTCCTACCGTCGAATTAACATGAACCATTATAGTACAAGTGTTTATGCTTTGCAAGTATAAAAACAAAATAGTTTACCCTTATCAGCAACTGCTCCTCCAAGCACAAATTTACAGGTTATTCCAGTTCCATCCATCTCTCGTAAGCTTCCTCAAGTTCCCTCTTTAGTTTTTCGTTTTCTTTTGTCAACTTCTCAAGGAGCTGAAAATCACTGTGATTCCCCTCTGCACACATTTCTTCCTCGTTGGATCTGATATCAGCTTCATGCTGCTGTATCATAGCCTCAAGTTGTTCTTTTTCCCTCCGCCTTCTTCTCTCTTCGGCCTGAATTTCCTTACGCTTGGCTCTTTCTGCCTGAGAGTCGGTTTCCGCCCTTTCAGGGTCTTTCCCATACATGGTATCACCATTTGAATTATTTGAACTCATTAGGTTTTCTTTTAATATGTCACCATGGTGTATGCCGGTACTTTTTCCCGGCTTGTAATCGTCCAGATTTATAATCCTCTCTGGAATCTTCTCAAGAAAATACCTGTCATGGCTTACGACTATGACAGTTCCAGGATATTCCGAAAGTGAATCTTCAAATGCTTCCTTGGAATCGATATCAAGATGATTGGTCGGCTCGTCAAGAAGCAATACATTCGCCCCTCCCATCATGAGCTTAAGAAGAGACAGCCTCGCCTTCTCTCCACCTGATAAATCCGATACCCTCAGGAACACATCATCACCTTTGAACAAAAACCGTGCCAACAGATTGCGTATCTCCCCCTCTGTATACAGTCGAAAGTCCTGATGCACCTCCTCAAGCACTGTGTTTTGTTCATTCAAAAGCAGTTGTCCCTGATCGTAATATCCAAAAGTTACATTGTGTCCGATTTTCAGGTTTCCGGCCTTAAGTGGAATCAGCCCCAGCATTGCCTTGAGCAGAGTCGTTTTTCCAACACCGTTTGCTCCGGCGATGGCGATTCTCTCACCCCTTCTGATAAGGAACGACAGTCCTTCGATAAGCGGCTTTTCGAATCCCACAGAAATATTTTCACCGATCAGTACATCCGTGCCGGATGGAAATTCCTCTTTAAATGACAGTTTCATCTTGTCAGCCAATGCCTCAGGTCTCGAAATACGCTCCATTGCAGCAAGCCTTTTTTCCCTTGAAGCAGCTCGTTTAGCTAACTTTTCCGTACCTCGTCCTTTAAATCTCCTGATCATATCTTCCTGTCGAGCAATCTCTTTCTGCTGATTCTGATATGCCTTTATCTCGCTGTCTCTTACAGCCTTCCTCTCCTTGGCATAAAAACTGTAATTACCGTTATACATACGACCCCTGCCTCCGGAAATTTCCAGAATCTTCTGAGTTGTTTTGTCCAGGAAGTACCTGTCATGACTAACGATTATTACAGATCCTTTGTAGTTGCGAATATATTTTTCGAGCCAATTTATCGTGTTAATATCCAAGTGGTTCGTTGGTTCATCTAACAACATAATATCCGGTTTTGCCAGGAGTATACACCCCAATGCAAGTCTCGACTGTTCGCCGCCCGATAGCCGGGAAACCGGTTTTGCATAATAACTCTCGTGGAAGGACATGGCTTTGAGCATTCCCTCAACTTCGCTGTCATAATCGTAACCTTCGACATTCTTCATTGCCTCATAAACTGTCAGCTCTCGGCTCTCATTACATCCGGTCTTATCACTCCCCTTATCCGAGTAGGCTACGGACACACTAAAATTATCCCTCTGCCTGAGATATCCTACTTTCTTATTCCCGGATACGAATACCTCTCCTTCATCGGGATCAATTACTCCTGCCAATATATTCAAAAGTGTTGTCTTTCCGGCACCGTTGATACCGACCACACCTAGCTTTTCTCCATCATTAATATGAAACGATACCTTTCCTATTATAGGCTCGCCTCCATAGGATTTACCGATTGAGTTGGCTGAAATAGCAATCATATGTCAAGCCCTGAGACTGCATCTAAATCCAGACCGTCTCCTCCTCTCTCCATAAATTCATAGTGGGCAGCAATAGCAACCATACCTGCGTTATCGGTACACATTATCGCAGGTGGTATGCATAATTTTACATTTTCTCTCTCACAGATTGTTTTCATCACCTGGGATAATCTTGAATTCGCAGCGACACCACCTGCCAGGACAAGAGTATCCATTCCTTCTTTTCTGACAGCCTCCATGGTTTTAGTTGACACAACTTCCACAACAGCCTCTTGGAAAGAAGCGGCCACATCTGCCTTATTTACTTCTCTTCCTGCCTGATTTTCTGTATTCACATAGTTCAATACGCCGGTTTTGATGCCGCTGAAGCTAAAGTCATATGTTCCTTTTTCGAGCCATGTTCGCTTAAATTCTACGGCTGTTCCGTCCCCTTCTTTAGCCAACTTATCAATTTTTGGCCCTCCCGGGTATCCAAGTCCCAAGACCCTTGCCACCTTATCATAGGCTTCTCCTATAGCATCATCTCTCGTAGCACCCAACACCTCAAATTCGGTGTAACTTTTAACTTTGACAATATTTGTGTGCCCACCGGAAACCACCAGAGATATAAATGGGGGCTCAAGATTTGAATATGCACCATAGGCTGCTGCCATGTGGCCGTGCATATGATTAACCCCTATCAGAGGTATCCCCTTCGCAACAGAATAAGCTTTTGCTGCTGCAACACCGATAACCAAGGCTCCAGATAAACCCGGTCCGTATGTTACTCCTATTAGGTTAATATCTTCCCAAGAAACACCCGCTTCCTCCATGGCGGTTTCCACCACACCGTTTATATTCTCAAGATGGTGCCTTGAAGCTATCTCAGGTACAACTCCTCCATACGCCCGGTGTATATCAATCTGAGATGAAATTACATTTGACATAATCTCTCTGTCACCCCTTAGAATTGCCGCAGAGGTTTCGTCACAGCTTGTTTCTATGGCCATAGTGATGAAATTTTTATCTCTTTTTCTTTCTGTCTTAGTTGTCATATCTTCCCTTAGTTATCATTCTTTTCGTCTTTTCTCTTCCACATTATCAAGGCATCCTCAGGATTGTCTCCATCTTGGATATAGTAACTTTTTCTGACGCCTTCCTCCCGAAAGCCAAAACTTTGATACAGATTAATTGCAGGTATATTGCTCCTTCTCACCTCTAACGTAAAGTCGCAAACCCCTTCCCGATATCCATCTCTCATCATGTATTCCATCAGCTTTCTTCCGTAACCTTTTTTTCTGAACTCTTTCTCAACGACAACATCGTTGATATGACCCTCCTGACCGATTTTCCAGAAGGCTGCAAATCCTATTATTTCTGTATTTTCTCTATAAAATTGCCCCGGAAGAGCTTTCCCGCCTCTTTCAATAACAAAATATCGGGCTTTCGGGTTCTCTGTCATATCTTTAAAAGTCTCGGAAGCACTCCAAGGATGTCTGAAATATTTGGCTTCTATATCTGCAATCGTCTTGGAATCCTCAGGTTTCCCTCGCCTTATATAGATTTGAGATTTTGAATCTTTCTTTACTCCTATTAAGCCTTGTTTTAGTTTGGATTCCGCTTCGGGTATCCTCATGTAGTCAGGAAGGACCATGTCATATCTTGATTTTATTCCTTTATAAAACAACCTTGCAGCATACCGTGCTAAAAGTCCTGCATTTTGATATTGTATCTCTCCATTAGAATCTTTTAATATAAATTCCGTATCCTGTGATGATTTTATATTTGTTTCCTTAATATCCATTATATATTCTTTAAGTATATCATCATAGGCATCAACGCCGTCCCCACAGAATTCCACAACAGTTGTATAATTCACATCTTCATCGCCTTCGCAACTTAAATTTAAAATGTCCTCTTTTAACATATCCAAGAGGTTCCTCAGCATTATGCAACTGCCCTCATGAACGCTGAAAACTTCTCCGCACTCCCATGAGCAATTGCCGTCCTCATTAATATGCTTCCTTCTTTTTTGTTTGTAAATTGAGCCGTATACCTGGCCTCTCCTTGCATTGTATAGAGGAACCATGTATTTTGTTACCGTGGATTCTCCCATGGAATCTTTGATATTTTCCGTTCTCTCCTCAGCACCTCCTACTGTCGGTGATATCATATTAATTTTGTCGATTTTTATCTCAGAAATTCCAGGTGGTTCGCTGTAAAACTTTTCTTTCCACATTTCAAGCGATCCGACAGGAATCAACGGCTTATTCAAGATCTGTCCGAGGCACCTTGCTGTAGTTACACCTATTCTTATACCTGTAAATGATCCAGGTCCTACTGAAACTGCAATTGCATCCAGGTCATCGGGTACAATTCCATGAGCTTTTAACACCTTGTCAATCATAGGGGCAAGTTCTCTGAGATGTGACATCGGGCTGTCTGTTTTTTCGACGCTGATCAAATTTTGAGGAATATATGCGTCACCGTTATCTGCCCTTTCATCAGGCTTTGATAGCTCTCCGCAGTATGCCAATGTCACAGAACCGATTTCCCCGGTGGTTTCAATTGCTAAAATGTACATCTGTATATCCTTTCATCTCCGTTCCCCCACGTAATTTCAATTATAATTGCATCTTCGGGGATCGCTCCGGAAATCAAATCTGCCCACTCTATAATGCATATCCCTTCTCCCGCAAAGTATTCTTCACCGCCAATATCATAGAATTCTTCCTCATCGGCAAGTCTGTATACATCAAAGTGATGGAGGGGAATCCTCCCTGTATAATAGGATTTAACAATAGTAAAAGTAGGACTTGTAATTGATTCTTCAACTCCAAGTCCCTGTGCAATGTATTTTGTTAATGTTGTTTTTCCGGTCCCTAAATCCCCGACAAGAGCTATCACAGTCCCCGGAGGACACGCTCTTCCCAGTCTGACACCAAAATCAGCGACTTGTCCCTCGGAGTTGAATCTCATATTTATGATTATGTCAGCATTCCTATCGGATCTGCCACAGTTATCAGGAGCACAGTCATCACTGTTTCCGATTGCTATGTCTGTTTTCTCAGAGGCAGCACCGGAATTTGTGAAAAAGATTTTCTTAAATTCAATGTCTTCTTCCGGATACTGAGATTCGATAAGTTTATTCTCATCAAACTCTTTGTATTTAGAGTCCTTATTTGCGGATTTTTCCATAATATATACCTTTATTGCATTTATTTATTTCCGACAGACTGTATATCATATATTTTCGTTTCCTGCTTTATTTACCGTTGACATCCTTATATTTCCTGATATTGCTTATCTGCTTCTGTTATCAAAAACCATTTTTTATCTAGTTCTTATGCAGGAAAGTTGATATTCTCTTGTATATGATCATAGTAATTGCACCGTTAATACCGGCTTTAAGAAGGTTAAAAGGCAAGACAACCGGCAGGATCATTGGCATTACTGCTGATCTTGGAATCCCCATAAACAAAGGCGTTATAGCCATATTAGCCAGGCACATTATAATGGTCATGACAACTACACCTGCAACAATCCCTTCCATTGCCCTCTTTTTCGATTTCTTCACGGAGTAAAAAGTCGATGCAACTACAACGAAGCTGCCCGTTGCAAGCACGTGCATTATAAATCCGTAGACACCATCCTCTCCCAGTGCAAACGCCTGTATGAGACTTACAACAATCGTTACAATAATCCCCGGTATTGGTCCGAAAGCAAAAGCTGTTACAAAAATAGGTACATCCGCAGGGTCATATCTCAAAAATGGTGCCGGCGGAAACGGAATCCTTATTATCAGAAGCAAAACACAAGATATGGCTGTCATAAGGCCGATTTTTGCTATAGTCTTACTGCTATACTTTCTGTTCATTAAGCAATCTCCCCCATTCCATCATAGACAATTCCAAGGCCATATTTCTCTGAAAACTCATCAAACAGCTTAAATATCTCATCTTCTGATGGAACATAGTCATCTTTCTCATTCCTTACATTCATATACAAAACAATAGTATCTTTAACTTTTTCCACATGCGTCGTGTCTGCGGCAAGTCCCTGACCGTGAGCCTCTTTAGATAGCTTTCCTGACAAAACGTATGAATTTATCCCGTCAATCATATCCAAAATCTTGTCATCATCAAAATTAAGATACGCTAAAACGCCGAAGAAATCCGTGTAGTCAGTTCCTGTAATCTCCAAGGACTTCCCAATGTTCTTGGATTTTACAGAACCTGCACCAAATTCTTCAATGGACTTCAAAACTTCCTCGTAAATATCCCGTGAACTGCTGTAAATAATACATCTTTGAGCATGGCACTGGGCTGACAGCTTGCTCAGCCTCAGCCCAGATAAATTACCGGTGTTAAGTTTCTTTACAATTCTCAGGGAATGATTAAAAATCAACCGCTTCAACTCCCTTTATCTCAGGATATGACTCCATTAGGATTCTGCCGATAACACCCTGAAGTGTCATTCTTGCACCAGGGCATCCGGCGCAATGACCTTTTAGCTTAACTTTTACAATATTATCCTTATATTCTACAAATTCAACATCTCCTCCATCATTTTGAAGGAAAGGTCTGATCTTATCCAATGCATCTTGGATCTTCGCTTCAATTTCCATTATTATACCTCCTGTGTTAGTCACTACCGCAATATTATATTACTAATACCCTGGAATGTAAAGAATTCCCACAGAAGACAAAATTCATTTTCAAAAAAATATTTTAACCTCACCCTTTTCTTTCACCCTGATTCTTCTACATTAATCTTAAGTTCTTACAATGCACCTTTGTCATCTATATTCTACTTTCTCGAAATCGCTTCTTCTTTGTTGTACTTCTTAGCCTTCTCAATTCCCCTAAGTATTCGCAGGCCTCCTCCTGCCAAAGCTTCCATCTCACACTCCCCCGGCATCAGGATAACAGGTGCAAGATAGCTTACACGAGGAACGATCATATCAGTCAAAATCTTAGAATGTGCCAAACCTCCTGTTATAATAACAGCTTTGACATCACCGTTCAATGCAGGGGCGAGCCAGCCTATGTATTTGGAAATCTGATATGCCATGGCATCATAAACAAGCTGAGCTTTATAGTTTCCGGCTTCATACATCTTCTCCACATCTCTGCCATCTGTCGTTCCCATATATGCAACGAGACCGCCATTTCCTCTTATGCGTTTTTTTACTTCTTTATAAGAGAGTTTGCTTTTTTCACAAAAGTCAATGAGTGAAAGCAGCTGTGTTCCTCCGGATCTCTCCGGTGACATAGGGCCTTCATCATCTGCGACGATATCGATGATTTTGCCCTTGTAATGTGCACTCAGCGATGAGCCTCCTCCTATGTGAGCAACAACAAAGTTATTATCAAAATAATCAATTCCTTCCTGTTCACAATACTTCATAGCCATAGCTCTGCTGTTCAGCACGTGGCAGGTGGGCTGTCTCCTAAACTCAGGAAAACCTGTAACTCTCGCCACAGGACTTAGATATGATCCCATTACTGCGTCGTATATATATGCATGAATACCGGCTTCATCTGCCAGTCTTTTTCCGATCAATCCACCTAGATTTGAAGCGTGTGGAGAACTGTATTCCTCACTTGACAGTGCTTCGCACAGTTCATCATCTACGATATATCCTTCTCCTCCTATTCCGTAAACCAGTCCTCCTCTTCCCATAATCCCATCGAAATCGGAAAGCTCATATCCTTTTTCCTTTACAAAGTCTCTCACAGCAGCCAATCGATACTCCAACTGATCGGCAATTCTTTCGAAGGACTTAATAGTGTCTGCATCATGCTCCAGATTCTCCTGCACCAATTTCTCTCTATCTTTAAAGATGGCAAGTTTAGTACTTGTGGATCCGGGATTGATGATAAGCTGCATATAATGATCCTTCTCAGTTACCGGCTTTCCCATGTTTGATTCTTTCATAAATTATACTCCTTAGCAAGTTCTTTGAATTTAGGTATTGAGTTTTCGCAAGTTTCTTTGCTTACACAATATGCAAGCCTCACATAACCCGGGCATGCGAAAGATGTTCCCGGAACCATAAGGATATTATATTTTTTACCTTTGTTTACAAATGCCTTGTCATCAGGTTCCGGTGACTTAACCCAAAGATAAAATGCACCCTCCGGTCTGAGACACTCAAATCCTGCTTCTGTCAAGCCATTGTACAAAATCTCTCCGTTCTGTCTGTAGAATTCAACGTCTGCCTCGGCATCAACACATCTTTGAATGACGAGCTGAATGAGAGACGGTGCATTTACAGCCCCCGATACTCTGTTTGCAATAGTTGCCGCTTCAATGAAATCTTCACTTTCGTCGGACTCATCCGGTATTACAATATATCCTATGCGTTCACCCGGAAGCGATAGGGATTTGCTGTATGAATATGCAACTATAGTATTTTTGTAATATTTTGTCACATACGGCACCGTTCGTCCCCCGTAGACCAACTCCCTGTATGGCTCGTCCACAAGAAGATATATGACCGTCCCCAGTTCTTTCTCCTTATCTTCAAGTGCCTTTGACAATTTTTCAATAACCTCCTCCGGGTATACCACTCCCGTTGGATTATGAGGGTTATTAATTATTACAACCTTGGTTTCGGGTGTTATCATCTCCTTCATTTTTTCAATATCAGGCATGAAATTTTCCAAATTAGGAGGAACAACAACAAGCTTGCCATCATAATTGGCAACGTAATTTCCATATTCAACAAAATACGGTGCAAATGTCAGTACTTCATCTCCCGGATCAAGGATAGTCTTCAAAGTAACATTAAGAGCAGAACCTGCTCCAACTGTCATGATCAGATTTCTGGCATCAAAGTCAGTTCCATGTAATCTGTTTAAATGATCCGCTATTGCCTGACGGGTTTCAATAAAACCGGCATTATTCATGTAACCGTGAACCTTGACAGGATCTTCTGTTTCAATAATGTCTAAAATTGCATCTTTTACTTCTTTTGGAGCCGGTACATTTGGATTACCAAGACTGAAATCGAATACATTTTCTTCCCCATATAAAGCCTTCATCTTAGTTCCCTCTTCGAACATTGCTCTTATAACGGAGCTGTTCTTAACGAGGGGTTCCATTTTCTTTGAAATCATTCCAATTCCTTTCCTTTAACTTAATCTTATCTTTTGCTTTCAGGCTATTTTATATGTGCCGAGGGAAAACCCCTCGGCACTCAGGAACAACTGTTTTGCTTATTTATTCACCGCATCCATTCCAACTTTAAGTGCTTCTATGTTTAGATCGATGAATTTTTCTTTAACATTATTTCTGATTATCAGCTCCCAGTCTATATCCTCAAGACCCATGATTTTGATTATTGTCCCAAGGAGAATAACATTGGTCGCCTTTGAATTCCCCAGCTCTCTTGCCATTTTTGTAGCGTCAAAGGCAAATACTTTATTTGCAGCTTTCTGAATCTCCTCAATCACATCCTTGGCATACTTCTCAAGACCGGTTGAAACGGTCATTGATGGTATCTCATAATCATTTACCACCACTGTACCTTCAGGTCTCAGATAAGGCAAAGTCCTGAGAGCTTCCATCTTTTCAAATGCAACAATCATGTCGGCAGATCCTTTTTCAATAATTGGGGAAAGCACTCTCTCACCATATCTGACTTGAGAAATAACGTCTCCGCCACGCTGGCTCATTCCATGGATTTCACTCATCTTAACATCATAGCCATGTTCCATAAGACCAATGGTCAACATCTTTGCGGCAAGGATGGTTCCCTGACCGCCAACTCCTGTTAACAAAACATTCTTAGTCATATCAGTCCCTCCTCACTGATTCTTCTGAATAGCATTAACAGGGCATACCTGCATGCAAACATCGCATCCTACACAGCTATCAGGATTGATGAGCATTTTTCTCTCTTCCTCCTGAAACTCAAGGGACGGACATCCTGTTTTCTGACATTTTCTGCATCCTATACAAACTTCCTGATTTACAAAATTCTTAGTTGAGAACATCTCCGGGAATTCCTCAATATCTTCCCTGGAGAATTTCTTAAGGACACAAGGCCATCTTGTTATCAGAACCGACGCCTCATCTATGGCGAGGAGTTCATCAAGAGCTTTGTCTACAGCATCAAGATCATTAGGATTCACAACTCGCACATGCTTGATGCCCATAGCCTTTACCAGAGGCTCCAGCTGAATTTCTCCTGCCGGATCACCCTGAGCGGTAAAACCGGTTCCCGGATTGTTCTGATGACCTGTCATGGCTGTAATTCTATTGTCAAGTATTACGCTTATTGTACGAGAATTATTGTACACCGTATTCAAGAGTGAATTGATTCCCGTGTGGAAGAAAGTAGAATCTCCCAAAACAGCCACAACTCTCCTGTCAACTCCCGCCCTATCAAAAGCTTGCTGTGCTCCGTGTCCTACAGAGAAACTTGCACCCATGCATACGCAGCTGTTCATAGCGTTATATGGAGGTCCTGCAGCAAGAGTATAGCAGCCTATATCTCCACTTATCATTATATTCTTTCTCTTCCCCAATCTGTAGAAGAAACCCCTGTGCGGACATCCTGCACACAGTGTAGGCGGCCTTTTAATTACCTTCTCCTGAGCATACTCAACGGTAGGGAGCTCCTCCCCTTCAAGACACTTTCTGAGAATACTTGGAAGCATTTCTCCATATGATGGAAACAGATCTTTTCCGTGAGGCTTGAACCCCAACATCCTTACAAAATCTTCAATATACGGATCATCCTCTTCGACGATATAGATTTCATCTACAGAATTGCAGAACTCTGTGATTTTCTTCGGAGGCAACGGCCACGTGAATCCAAGTTTGAGGTATGAGGCTTCTTCTCCAAATACTTCTTTAGCATAATAATAAGATGGTCCGGAAGCTATAATGCCGATTTTCGTATCGTTCATCTCAACCCTGTTGTATGGACAGACTTCCGAAAATTCCCTTAACTTTGCTGTTCTCTCCTCAATCTGAACCCTCAAAATCCTTGCATGCGCAGGAAGTGCCACGTACTTCATAGGATTAGGTTCCCATGGCTTAACCTCAACTTCCTTCCTTTCACCCAGCTCCACAATTGACTTTGAGTGACAGACACGAGTTACAAGCCTTACCATGAAAAGAACGTTGAACTCCTCGCTTAAATCAAAAGCAGCTTTCATCATGTCAAGGCACTCCTGACTATCGGCAGGTTCCATCATAGGAAATTTTCCATGTTTTGCATAATTTCTATTGTCCTGTTCATTCTGAGAGGAAAACATTCCCGGTTCATCTGCGGTAACCAGAACAGTCCCCCCGTTAACACCCATATACGCATAGGTCATAAGAGGATCCGCTGCCACGTTAACGCCCACATGCTTCATAGAAGCCATAGATCTTACACCAGCCATTGAAGCCCCTATGGCCGACTCCATAGCAACTTTCTCATTTGGTGCCCACTCTGCATAAATCTCCCTGTAATTAGCAATATTCTCTAATATCTCCGTGCTTGGAGTCCCGGGATAAGCCGATGCGTGACGGACACCCGCTTCGTAGGCTCCACGGGCTATAGCCTCGTCTCCTGTCAATAGCTTCTTCATTACATCTATCCTCCTTTTTCAAATAGTTTCACAATATAGGTTGCATATAATTATTCATTATTTTTTATCTGTTATATAACATCTATCCGACTATATCCGATATCAGGCAACATGCAACAAGAGCAAAATATTTCTCTTCAAATGAGGCACTTCTTGAATTTAAAGCTATCGGACATTTTGCACCCATAACTACACCTGCCATCTTCGCATGGCCGAAAAGCAACAGTCCCTTGACCATCATATTGCCTGCATTAATATTAGGCACCAAAATGATATCCGCATCTCCGGCCACCGGGCTTTCAAATTTCTTTACCTTTGCGGCGTCCTTGGAAAAGGCTATATCTGTTGAAATAGGACCTTCAACAAAACAGTTGTCAATTCCTCCGTTTTCTGCCATCTCCTTTAGTTTAGCGGCATCAACCGTCTCTTGCATCTTCGGATTAACTATCTCAAGAGCACAGGTGACTGCAACTTTAGGTTTCTCATACCCCATGTAATTAAACATTCGCACTGCATTTTTAATCATTCCGACTTTCTGCTCAAAGGTAGGATATATGATCATACCTCCATCAGTAACTCCTACAAGCTTATGGTATCCGGGGATTTCAAGCAGTGCAACATTCGACATCAAATTGCCGGTGCCAATTCCCGTTTTCTTATCCAATACCGCCTTTAAAATGGTTCTCGTCTGCATAAGACCTTTTTGAAGAAAGTCTGCTTTTCCTTCTCTAACCAGACTCACAGTAATCTCAGCCGACTTTTTCTCATCAGTGCAATGTATGATATCTCCCTCAGGAAAATTCTGATGTTTTTCTCTGCAAATTTCCTTAATTATATTTTTGTCACCTATCAAAACATAGTCCAGGAGTCCATCGCTTTTCGCCTTAAATACGGCTTCCAACGTATGCCAATCATTGGCACATGAAACCGCTACAATTTTTCTTGGACGCTTTAGCACCATGCTTCTTAGCTCTTGAAAATTTTTAAGTTCTGCCATAAATACAAATACCTCAATTCTGTAATTTTGACTTGTTATGCATTACATAATTATAAAAGTTTTCTCATCTATATATTATTCCTTTCCTCCTTGAATGTCAAAGATTTATACAGAAAATATTTAATTTTTTGCATTATTTATTGTGCTTTCTCTCATCGTTATTCTTGTTATAAATATCACCATATCTTTATTCTGCTGCGGATAAATTTATGACCACCGACTTAGCCGTTGGTCCATTCTACGTCTCTCTTTCTTTCGGCAATCCGGTTCTAAATGCACAACCGAAAAAAACTGTCTCACCAACAATAATGCTGATAATTGGTGCATATTCTATGAGCGTGACTATTGCTCCGGCAAAAAGTCAAGTGATATTTCTATTCTATAGGCAAAAGCCTATCGATGTTAAGCATTAGCGTATCGGCAAAAGGCTAAATGACACGTTGGTTAATGAGGCAACAAAATACTCATACGTAATTGGAACAACGGATACAATTACACAGCAAAGCTGACTAATGCATCCACCAAAAAATCGACCTATGTAATTTGCGGAACGCAATACATAAGTCGATTTTTCGTTTTATTTTGGATTTAATTAACTTTCTTTTCTTCTCTTTCTAATTTCTATAGCAGCGAGCAATATCCCTGATAATCCAAGTAGCATACCATATTGTGACAAATTATAGCTGTCGCCTGTCTTTGGAGATATCCTATCATCCTGTACTTTCGACTTGCTATTATCATGCTTTGGTTTATTCTTCTCAGGATTAGGAAGAGGTTTATCCTTTTCTATTACAGTAACGGTTGCTCTCTTTGTT
>JALENW010000020.1 GCA_022766365.1 Clostridiales bacterium
AAGAAGAAGTTAGGACTATAGCGAGGGCGATAAGGTGGGCGATATAGAGTGTAAAACGTTGAAAAATACACGAATGTCGTCGGGCTCATAACCCGGAGGTCGAAGGTTCAAGTCCTTCCCCTGCAACCAAAGAATAAACCCTCAAGTCATTGATTATACAATGCCTTGAGGGTTTTAAGTTCTTTAATTTTCGCTTTTAATCGTAAATTATTTATTTTATAAATAAATGTGTTATTGATAATGGGCCATGATATAATAAGATTAATCGTGAAGCTTGAACCATTTAATAGAGGAATGAAAAACCGCAATGAAGATAAACCTAACTACAGACTACGCTACTCGTATTATTTTGTACTTGGCTCAAAAAAAGGGTATAGCTAATTCAGATGAGATTTCAAAAGCAAACGGAATCACAAAGCAGTACGTATTAAAGATTATGAAAACCATGGTCAAGTCCGGAATTGTAGGCCATAAATTCGGAGTAAAGGGAGGCTTCTATTTTGCAAAAAAACCTGAAGAAGTTACCCTCTACGATATTGTTACGTTGATGCAAGGTGATCTGCTGTTGAATCAATGTATAGCTGATTCCGGTTCCTGTAGCGCAGGTAAATCGGGGAATTGTGCTGTCAGGGATTTTTATTCACGTTTGCAAGATGACATTACTGAGAAAATGAAGTCAAAAACTGTAAAAATGCTGTTAGAGGAGAATAAACATTACTTGACAGATAATGTATAATTAATTGGTTTATTTTAAAAATATAAAAATATCTTTAAAAAGACAAAATATTAGTGTATAATGGGTTGAGTAATTTATACGAGCGGCAAGAACATTTTTCGTAAGTAAGGAGTTTTAAGATGAAGCTTAATATGACTACAGACTATGCAACGAGGATTCTCTTGTATCTTGCGAACAAAAGTGATATTGCTAATTCCGAAGAAATCAGCTTCAATAGCGGGATTTCTAAGCAGTATGTCCTCAAGATAATGAATACTCTTGTGGATTCCGGAATGATTGACAAACGCAGAGGCAGAAAAGGAGGGTATTTTTGGGTAAGCATCCTGAGGATATCAGTCTATATGACATCGTTTTACTTTTAGAAGGTCCATGCGGTATTGATGAAATCGCTGAAAACGCTAAGGATGCGAGGGGTGATACAAGACCTATTTCCTATGTTCATGACTTTTATAACGGTCTGAAGCAGCAGATTATATGTGAACTTAAGTCCCAGACCCTTGACAAGATTATTTTAAACAGTAAACTCTGAGAAGTTTTGTGTTTGTGATTTCACCGATGAAGATCAGAGAATTCAGTTCAGCCTTTCTGTGAAGTGTTCTATTTTAGATAGAATACTTAAAAATTCCCCCTAAGCTAAAGTTTGCTAGACACTCAAATAGCAATCTTATGTTTGGGGGTGTTTTTTATTTTTTTGAATATCTATATATCGGTTAATTGACATTGCTTCATTTGATGGAAAATAATGGTTGACAAAATATGTAAATTAAACTAGAATAAATTTACATAAAATGGAAATTATGAACCGGTGACGGTTAAGGAGATCTTATGTATAACAAAACTCTTGGAGATATCGGTGAGAAGATGGCCGGATTTGTACTTGAAAGGGAAGGCTATTATATCTTGGAAAGGAACTATCGTTGGGGTAACCATGGAGAAATTGACATAGTCGCAATCAAGGATGGTATATGGAGAATTGTAGAGGTTAAGACAAGAACCGGGATCGAGTTTGGGTTGCCATGTGAAGCGGTCGATAATTTGAAAAGAAAAAGAATGGAGATGTGTTTTCGACATTTCTTGTATAACAGAGGGCTCGAATACTCAGAATTTAGAATAGAGATTGTGGAAATTTATGTAAATCATATTAAGGGTGGTATCATATGATTAACAAGGTTAGAACTGCAGCAATAACCGGTCTTGAAGGTACTTGTGTGGAAATAGAAGGGCTTATTTCTAATGGACTGCCTTATTTCAAAGTAGTCGGACTTATAGACGCAACTGTGAAGGAATCAAGGGAAAGAGTAAGAGGTGCAATAAGTTCATCGGGATTTAAATTTCCCGATAGAAAGATTATTGTTAGTCTGTCCCCGGGAGATGTTAAGAAGAGGGGAACACATTTTGATTTGCCTCTGGCCATATGCATATTGAGAATAAGTGGTCAGATAAGCGGTAATCTTGATAATTTGGATAGAACGGCATTTATTGGGGAACTTTCCTTAGACGGGTCTGTCAAATCGGCTAGTGGAGTTTTGGCTATGGTGAAAGTCCTAGTTGAAGCAGGTATAAAAAGAATCGTTGTTCCTTATTCAAACAGAATAGAAGCTTCACTAATCAAAGATGCATATATCGTACCCGTCAAAACACTCAGCGAAGCTATCATGTTTCTAGAAGGTAATAGCAACACAGGTAAATATACAAGTCATATTTCATCTTTCAATACATATGATCACGAAAATTTAGATTTTTCCCAGGTAAAGGGACAAGAGGTTGCAAAGAGAGGTATTTGTATTGCAGCCTCCGGTGGACACGGAATAATGATGATGGGAAGTCCATCCTGTGGTAAGACAATGCTGGCAAAGAGAATACCGTACATATTGCCCTCTATGGCTTATGATGAAATTTTGGAGGCTACCATGGTGCATTCTGTTGCCGGACTCCTTAAAGAAGATAAACCTATAATTTCAAAGAGACCGTTTCGTCGTCCCCACCATTCTATCACACGAGCAGGTATGATTGGAGGTGGTTTGAATCCCGTCCCCGGAGAGATATCTCTTGCCTCAAAGGGAGTTTTGTTTCTGGATGAGCTCCCTGAATTGAAAAGAGATGTGATAGAAGCTCTGCGACTACCCTTGGAAGAGAAGTATGTACCAATATTCAGAACCGGAAGAAATATTAGTTTTCCTGCCGATTTTCTTCTGGTTGCAGCCTGCAATCCATGTCCTTGCGGCAACTACACTGATCCATATAGAGAGTGTAGTTGTTCTCCTAAAGAAATCAGCAACTACATGAGGAAACTTTCGGGGCCGATTATGGAGAGAATTGACTTGCATATTTATATGGAACATCTTGACTACAATGAATTTACCGGAAGTGCAGGAATGAGTTCAACAGAGATGAAGGAGATAGTAATCAATGCGCGAGAGATTCAGAAAAAAAGATTCAGAAATTACAACATCACACTCAATTCTCAGATGGAAGGGAGTTTAATTGAATCGTTCTGCAACACAGATTCTGACAGTAATGATATTCTGAGGATTGCTTTTGAGAAACACATTTTGACTCCCAGAACATATCAAAAGGCCTTAAAGATATCCAGAACCATTGCCGATATGGAATGTTCTTCTGAAATTAAAAGTAACCATGTTATGGAAAGTATTCAATACAGGAGGAAATTAAATGAATATGATTAGAATAACTCCTGAGGATGAGATATTTCCCGAAGAACTCAGAAATATAAATTCATCTCCCAGGGAGTTGTATTGTATAGGAAATTTAAACCTTTTTAAAAATAGAAAGGTTGCCGTAGTCGGTTCAAGAAAATGTACAGCATATGGAAAGGCTGTCAGTCAAAACCTATGCAGGAAGCTGTCTGCCTCAGGGATAACCGTTGTAAGCGGATTGGCAAGAGGAATAGATAGACAAGCACATATAGGAGCTCTCAATGGTGCCGGAAGCACTATAGCAGTTATGGCTACGGGTATAGATAAATGCTATCCGATTTCTAACATGGATCTTTATAATAAAATTGGAAAAGAGGGCCTTATAATTTCTGAGAACCCCCCGGGATATATGTGCAGGAAGTATGATTTTCCACATAGGAACCGATTGATAAGCGGATTGTCAGAGGGAATTGTTGTTGTGGAGGCGCCGCTGAGAAGTGGTTCACTTATTACCGCAGAGAAAGGTGCTGAACAGGGCAGAGATGTGTTTGCAGTACCGGGCAACATCACAAGTTTTTTCAGCATGGGGTGTAATTCCCTGATTAGAGACGGAGCTAAAGCAGTATCTGTACTCAATGATATCTTTCGGGATTTGAATATAGAAATTCCTCAGGAAGTTGTTGATGTGAAGAATCTGGGGAAAGACGAAAAGATTGTTTATGATATAATTGAAAGAAAGGGGGAATCTACAGCAGAATATCTTTACAAATCCACAGGGTTTGAACAGCCTAAACTATCAGGAATTTTGACTGTTCTGGAAATGAAAGGTGTCATAACATCCTCAATGGGTAAATTTTTTGTTGAAAAAATATAGAAATTGTGCATAATCTATATGTAACCGTCGGTGAATGGCGAGGGATATAAATATTATTCCATTTTTTGCACTTGCATGATAAGGTATAATGTAAATATGAATTTTAATTTGATCATATGATATTAAAAGTTGGGGGAATTTAATGGCAACTTCTAAGCAAACATCTAAAGCTTCTAAAAGAAAGACTCAAAAGAAAAAACTGGTAATCGTTGAGTCGCCTTCAAAGGCGAAGACCATAGGTAAGTATTTGGGATCCACATACAAGGTAGTAGCATCTGTCGGACACATAAGAGATCTTCCTAAGAGTAAACTCGGGGTAGATGTTGAAAATGATTTTGAACCACAGTATATAAACATAAGGGGAAAAGGAGATATAATTAAGGACCTCAAGAAGGAGAGCAAAAATGCCTCACAGATCTATCTGGCCACTGACCCTGATAGGGAAGGCGAAGCAATTTCATGGCATTTAGCCCACATACTTGGGTTAGATCCAAAGGAAGTACATAGAATAGAATTCAATGAGATAACTAAAGACACCGTCAAAAATGCGATTTCCCATCCCAGAGGTATAGATCAGGGGCTGGTGGATGCTCAACAGGCGAGACGTGTTCTTGACAGACTTGTGGGATATCAAATTTCCCCTTTGCTTTGGAGAAAGGTTCAAAAAGGGCTGAGTGCCGGGAGGGTACAATCGGTAGCATTGAAGATACTTTGTGATAGAGAAGAGGAAATCAAGAATTTCGTCCCTGAAGAGTATTGGAATATTTCTGCTGTGTTTAAGAAGGACAAAGAATTTACCGCCAGACTTATCAAAAAGAATAGCAAAAAAATTAAAGTATCAAATAAAAATGAAAATGACGATATAATCAACCTGTTGACGAACAAAAGTTTTCTGGTTGAAAAAGTGGATAGGAAACAGAAGACACAGAAACCGTATGCACCATTCACTACCAGCAGTCTACAGCAGGATGCTTCGGCTAAGCTTGGTTTTAACCCTAAGAAGACTATGATGATTGCTCAGCAGCTATATGAGGGTATCAATATCAAGGGGCATGGAATCACAGGACTTGTATCATATATAAGGACCGATTCAGTCAGGATATCCGCTGAGGCTAAGGACATGGCTAAAACGTTTATCATTAATACAATGGGTGAGAAGTACTATAGCAATAACTTTTATTCCAATAAGAAAAAAGATATTCAGGATGCTCACGAAGCCATCAGACCAACAGATGTCAGACTTATTCCCGATGAGATAGAATCGTCTTTATCTACTGATCAGTTCAAACTATATAACTTGATCTGGAGAAGGTTTGTGGCAAGCCAGATGTCTGCAACCGAATATGATTCGGTAGCGGCTGATTTGGGTGCAGAGGGATATATTTTTCGTGCAAACGGTTCTAAGGTTATTTTTGACGGATTTAGAAAAATATACAAGACCGGAGAAGAAAAGAAAGATACACTTTTACCTGATCTTGCAGATGGAGAAAAGCTTACTCCGTTCAAAGTATTCGGAGAGCAGAATTTCACTCAGCCGCCGAACAGATTCACCGAGGCAGGGCTCATCAAAGAACTTGAGGATAAGAATATCGGCAGGCCAAGTACCTATGCACCTACTGTAGCTACTTTAACTGAGAGGAAGTATGTTAAAAGGCAAAAGAAAACTCTCATTCCAACGGAGCTCGGAATGATGGTTACAGGCCTTTTGAAGGATTACTTTAAAGAAATTCTGGATGTTGAATTTACTGCCAACATGGAGGATAAACTCGACGATGTGGAAATGGGAAAACTGCCGTGGAAGGAAGTCATAAGATCTTTCTATGGTGATTTTGAAAAGGACCTTGATGTTGCAAACAGGGAAATTGAAAAAGTCGAGCGAAAACCGGTTCTGACAGGGGAACTGTGTGAGAAATGTGGACGACCTATGGCTATTAAGATGGGAAGATTCGGAGAATTTTTAGCCTGTACGGGATATCCGGAATGCAAGAATACAAAGGCAATTGTTAAAAAAATTGATGTAAAATGTCCAAAGTGTGGTATCGGAGATATAGTGGCAAGAAAAAGCAGGAAAGGGAAACTGTTTTATGGTTGTTCCAGATATCCTGATTGTGATCAGGTGTTTTGGTATAAACCGACGAATAGGAAATGTCCTGTTTGCGGCAGCCTGCTTCTTGAACATAAGCTTAAGAACAGTAAATTGTCTTGCTCAAATCCCGAGTGCAAATACAAGGAATAGGATAATATGAGTTATCATGCAGCATACCAAGGCTATATTGAAAAGTACATATGAATATGCTGATAACGACATTACATTTTTATATGTTAATGATATGTATTAAGAGAAGGAGAACATCGATATGGAGTTTAGAGGAACAACAATTTGTGCAGTTAGACGCGGTCCGAATGATATTGCCATAGGTGGTGACGGTCAGGTCACTATGGGTCAGACTGCAATAATGAAAAATACAGCAAAAAAAGTAAAGAAAATATATGGGAAAACTGTACTTACGGGCTTTGCCGGTTCGGTTGCGGATGCCTTTTCACTCACAGAGAAATTTGAAAAAAAGTTAGAAGAGCATGGGGGAAACCTGAAGAGAGCAGCTGTGGACTTGGCTCAGCTATGGAGATCGGATAGAGGAATGAGGAATCTCGAAGCACTTATGATTGTTGCAGACAAAGAAGATCTTCTTGTAATTTCCGGAAATGGGGAAGTGATATCTCCCGACGAGCCTTTTGTGGCTATTGGGTCAGGAGGGAATTTTGCATATTCTGCTGCTAATGCTTTATTCCATCATACAGATATGAGTGCAGAGGATATAGTTAAAGAATCTTTAAAGATAGCCTCATCAATATGTGTGTACACAAATGACAACATTACAGTTGAAAAACTTTAGATTCAAGTGCCGAAGTTACATCTATTAAGATAAGAGATGTAGAGGATTGAGATTCAAAAAAATTCGAAAATGATATCAGGAGGATGAGATGACTATAAAGGATATGACGCCTAAAGAAATTGTGGCTCAACTGGATAAATATATAATTGGGCAAGATGAAGCGAAAAAGTCCGTGGCTGTTGCACTGAGGAACAGATATAGGAGAAGCCTGTTGCCAAATGAAATGAGGGATGAGATCTCTCCTAAAAATATTTTGATGATGGGTCCCACAGGAGTAGGTAAAACTGAAATCGCAAGAAGACTTGCAAAACTTATGGATGCCCCCTTTGTAAAAGTTGAGGCTACGAAGTTTACAGAGGTAGGCTACGTGGGAAGAGACGTGGACTCTATGGTCAGAGATCTTGTGGAAGCCGCTGTAAGGCAAGTAAAGCAAAAGAAGCTGTCAGATAAATATAAAGTTGCCGATAGTATGGTGGAGGATATTCTGGTGGAAGCAATAGTACCATCTAAGAAGGACAAAGGTGCAGGCAGCGGTAATAGCCCTCTGGATTTTATAAGAAACAGCGGAGGATATAAAAGTCAGAAATCACAGTATGAGGAAAACCTGGCTGATAAAGAAAAGAAAGAGGCGTTGTCTGATGATGAGGTTGTAATGACAAGAGAGCAGGTGAAACAACAACTGAGGGACGGTTATCTTGAAGACCAGTATGTTGAAATTAAGGTCGACGATGTTCCCAAGGGAAACCAGCTTGATATGAGCAACGAAGGTATGACGATCGCCATTGGCAACATCTTTGGGGATATGATGCCAAAACGTCAGAAAACCAGGAAAGTTAAGGTTAGAGAGGCGAGGAAGATCCTGAGGGAACAGGAAGCTCAAAAACTTATCGACATGGATCAGGTTACGGATGAAGCTTTGGAATCAGCAGAACAAAATGGGATAATATTCATAGATGAGATTGACAAAATTGCATCCGGAAACAGTTTCAGACAGGGAGCTGATGTTTCCAGAGAGGGTGTTCAAAGGGATATTCTTCCAATCGTTGAGGGAAGTGTAATAAATACCAAGTACGGACCGGTTAAAACGGACCATATTCTGTTCATCGGTGCAGGAGCTTTTCATGTTTCAAAACCTACTGATTTGATTCCTGAACTTCAGGGACGATTCCCAGTAAGAGTTGAACTTAAAAATTTGGATAAGAAGGATTTCCTAAGGATACTGACAGTTCCGCAGAATGCTATCATCAAACAAAACATCGCACTTCTTGAAACTGAGGGGATAGAGCTTGAGTTTACTGAAGACGCATTGGATGAAATTGCATCGATGGCTTATTTAATCAATGAACAGACTGAGAATATAGGTGCAAGAAGACTCCACACTATATTGGAGAAACTGTTGGAAGAAATATCTTTTAACGTCCCTGACATCGAAGAGAAAAAAATAACGATAGACAGAGAATATGTATGTGACAAATTCAAGGAAAATATCTCTGAATATGATGTAGATAAGTATATTCTGTAGGAGTTATATGGTAAAATTTGACGAAGATAATAATGTGGTTACCAAAGATTCCTTTAGAGCGATCCTAGTTGGCGTAGAAACAACCGGGAGTGCTTTATCGAGAACTAGGGGATACCGGGTTTCATATTCTGAGAATATAGATGACTCTATGGATGAATTGAAAAGTTTGACCGAGGCTGTCGACGGAATAGTACTGGGAAAGGTAGTTCAGAATCTCGATAAACCGAACAGTGCTACCTTCATAGGGAGTGGAAAAGTATTGGAGATAGCCGATTTGGTTAAATCAATGGAAGCTGATACCGTCATTTTTAATGACGAACTCTCCGGAATGCAGATCAGAAATCTTGAGGATGCCCTAGGGATTAAGGTAATAGACAGAACAATTTTAATTATGGACATCTTTGCCGGCAGGGCAAGCTCTAAAGTCGGCAAGCTTCAAGTAGAACTTGCACAACTCAGATACAGGCTCCCCAGACTTGTAGGATTTGGTCGAGCTCTCTCGAGGCTTGGAGGAGGCATTGGTACTCGCGGCCCCGGAGAAAAGAAGATGGAGACAGACCGTAGGCATGTGAAGAAAAGGATTGATGATATCTTAAGGGAACTTGCAGAGGCAGAGAAGACCAGACAACTTCAGAGGGAAAAGCGAAGTAAGGCGGATATACCTATCGTTGCCCTTGTGGGTTATACTAATGTGGGAAAATCAGCTATAATGAATTATATGATCAAACACTTCGGAGCAGAGGACAAGCAGGTTGAAGAAAAGGATATGCTTTTTGCAACTCTGGACGCAAAGCACAGACTTATAAAGCTCGATAACCGCAGGGAGTTCATTTTGGTGGATACAGTCGGTTTTGTAAGCAGACTTTCTCACCATTTGGTTGAAGCTTTCAAAGGGACCCTTGAAGAGGCGAAATATGCGGATCTGCTCGTTCAGGTTGAGGATATTTCCGGAAAAGATATGGATTTTCAGCGGGAAATTCTTAAAAATGTTATGGAGGAAATAGGAATTGCAGATAAGCCAAGACTTGTTGTTCTTAACAAGGTAGACAAGTTACCTGTACGGATTTCGGAAGAAAAAGATGCCGGAGGAAGGCATATTTTAATATCCGCAAAGACCGGAGAAAATATGGATAGGTTTGTCGATGCTGTAGCAAAAGAAATTTTTGAATCCACAGTTAAGCTGTGTCTTATCATTCCTTATGAAAGAGGGGATATTGCAAGCA
This sequence comes from Clostridiales bacterium, assembly GCA_022766365.1. GTDB lineage: Bacteria > Bacillota > Clostridia > Peptostreptococcales > Anaerovoracaceae > S5-A14a. The sequence continues at coordinate 9,907 of JALENW010000020.1, forward strand.
GATTATGTGATTCTTCAGAAGTATTGGATATGAAGTATGAGGAGGATGGCATTCATATGACAGCGATGTTAAAGCAAAAAGAGATGAATGCTGTGAAGGAGTTCATTCGATTATAGATTTAGCCGGAGCCTTAAAGATGCCGGGAAACGGTTGTAATGAATATCGACTTTTATGTGGTGTAGGTATATGTTACTTTATAAGACAATTAAAGCGGAAACTGTTGTGGAGCAGACCATTGAGAGGTCAAAATTCATAGGTCATATCAAGCCTGTCGAAAACAGAGATGAGGCGGAGACATTCTTCAATGAAATCAGGAGGAAACATAGAAACGCAACACATAATGTTCCTGCGATGGTTTTGGGAGATAAGTTTCAAACACAATGGGCAAGTGATGACGGAGAACCACAGGGTACGTCCGGAACGCCTATGATGCAAATGCTTATAAATGAAGGAATCACTAATGTAGCCGTCATAGTCACAAGGTATTTCGGCGGAATAAAACTTGGAACCGGAGGACTTGTAAGGGCTTATACTTCTACGGCAAAAATGGCATTGGAAAGTGCCGGAATATGCGGTGTGGAAACGATGAAAGTTTTCACTGTTAAAGTCAACTATTCTGACCACGCAAAAATTATCAACCTCATACCCGAATGGGGAGGGGAGGTTTTAAATGAAGATTTCACGGATAAGGTAACGCTGACTCTTAAGACAAAACCTGAAGAGACGGATAATGTTAAGAAATCTGTCATAAATTTTACAGGAAACCAATGCGAATTTGGAAATGAAGAAGAACGATTGGAAAAGACAGATTTGACAAAATGATTCCGGAATATTAGAATTTTGAAATTTAGCTACACCTGAGGCTTTGAAGTTACAGTGAAGACGAAACTGTTACATGGGCCTAAAATTCAGTATTTATGTTTATATGCTACATTTAAGCTTATGTTAATGTAAGCAATTAATTATTGAAAGGACAGGTGTTTATGAAAGAAAGAATCAGAGAGAACTTTTGCGGCAGGAATCTAATCAAAGAGATTACCATGGACTGTTTCGGGTCGTTCTTGTATGCTTTGGGGATTTATTATTTTGCTAAGAATGCAGATTTTGCACCGGGAGGAATTTCCGGTGCAGCTATTATCATCAATCACTTTTTTCACACTCTCCCGATAGGGACGATCTCACTGGTTTTGAATATACCGATTATAATTGGATCGTTCAGATACCTCGGCGGAGGGTATCTGATAAGGACAGCCAGAACACTTTTAATCAGTGCATTCTTTATGGACGTCGTAGCCCCTCAAATCGGAATGTATGAGGGTATGCCACTCATGGCCGCTATATACGCAGGTGCTTTCGCCGGGGCCGGGCTTGCGATAATCTATAATAACCAGACATGTACCGGTGGGACCGACCTGATAATTATGTCTGCAAGGAAGGTTAAACCCCACCTTTCTATAGGCCAGATTACAATAATGATAGATGGGATGATTATTTTTGCAGGGTGGCTGGTGTTTGGGAATATAGATGCTGTTTTGTTCGGATTCCTGTTTACTGCTGTAGAAACTCTTGTAATAGACAGACTTATGTTTGGGTTTACCGCAGGAAAACTCGCTATGATTATTTCTGATTATAATATGGAAATTGCCAAGAGAATAGGCGAACAGCTTGATAGAAGTTCCACCAGACTTTTGGCTAAGGGTTCTTACACAGGAGTAGACAAAGAAGTGTTGATATGTGCATGCAGCAGATCTCAACAGGTTGAAATAAACCACATAGTTCGTGAGATTGATCCCGGTGCCTTTGTCATAGTTCTTGATTACAGTGAAGTCAGAGGATATGGATTTCAACCATTTGATTGATTGATGGTTAATGAATGTATTTAGGTATTAATGGGATTTTACAATTGAAAAAGACATGTTATTTTGTTAGAATGGACATAACAAGAAAACATGGGGGCATATGATGGAACCAAAATATAAGAGGGTGCTTTTAAAAATCAGCGGAGAGGCCTTGGCAGGTGAAACGAAATTTGGAATAGATAATGCTATGGTGAATAAGATCGCCAGGGAAGTTGCCAGAGTTCAGGAACTGGGTGTCGAGGTTGGGATAGTGGTAGGTGGTGGTAATTTCTGGAGAGGACGAACCACAACCAATATGGATCAGGCAACGGCAGACTATATGGGTATGCTTGCAACTGTTATGAACTCCCTGGCCTTGCAGGAAGCCTTCCTTGCCATAGGTGTCAAGGCAAGAGTACAGACAGCCATAGAGATGACCGAGATTGCCGAGCCATATGCAAGACGCAGAGCTATTAGTGAATTGGAGCATAAGGATATTGTCATCTTTGGAGGAGGTACAGGAAGTCCTTTTTTCTCAACGGATACAGCAGCTGCGCTCAGAGCAGCTGAGATTGGTGCAGATATTATTTTACTGGCGAAGAACATAGATGCGGTCTATTCGGCAGATCCAAAGGAAAACTCCGATGCTATAAAGTATGACACTCTGTCTCATAGAGATCTTGTGGATTTGGACCTTAAGGTCATGGACCAAACGGCTGCAACTCTATGTAGGGACAACAACATTGCGATACATGTTTTTGCAATATCTGAGGACGGAAATGTCCTCAGGGCTGTACAAGGTGAGCGCATAGGAACATTTATATCTTAAATTGTTCTTCTGTTACACTTCAATTATATTTCAGGAGGAAGAGAAGATGAGTCACTCACATAAGACGATGGAAGAGAAGATTTCAAAGACAATCGGAGTATTAAAGTCAGATTTGAATACTGTAAGAGCAGGCAGAGCAAATCCTGCCCTTCTTGATAAAGTTATGGTGGATTATTACGGGTCACCTAATCCCCTTAGAAATCTTTCGAATATTTCTGTACCGGATCCCAGAACGATTATGATAACACCTTTCGACCCCAAGTCGATCGGAGAAATTGAGAAGGCAATTAATTTAGCAGATCTTGGAATTCCGCCAACAAATGACGGCAAAGTAGTACGACTTACAATTCCACCCCTAACAGAGGACAGGAGGAAGGATCTCGTAAAAACCGTTAAGAAAATGGGTGAGGATTCAAAAATCGCAATCAGAAATCTTAGAAGAGAAGCAAATGATGCTCTGAAGAAAAGCGAGAAGGCAGGAGAAATCTCCGAAGATGAATTTAAAGGTGATTTGGATAGGGTCCAGAAGACGATCGACAAGGCAATCAAGGACATAGATGATGTTATAGCTGATAAAGAAAAAGATATCATGGAAGTGTAGTAAATATGGCTGCTTTGCAGCCATATTCCTTTAAGAGGGGTAATTTGACAATATGGAATTTTCAGGAAACAAATTCAAACCTTCATCTGTGAGGTCAGTAAGTGATGCACCGGTTTTATCAGTGGAACGAGGTGATCAATCTGTGGATCAGCTCGATGTTTCTGATGAATCTTGTGCGGATTTCAACCATAATGAACTCAGGGTTCCAAGACATGTTGCGATAATAATGGACGGGAACGGAAGGTGGGCTAAGAAACGTGGATTGCCAAGGCTTGCAGGTCATAATGCCGGAATGAAAGCGATGATAGAGGCAACCAGGGCAGCCTCTGACTGGGGTATCAGATATCTTACGGTTTATGCATTTTCAACAGAAAATTGGAAAAGAAGTAAAGAGGAAGTGGGCGGTATATTTAAGCTTCTCATCAAATATGTGGAAAGTGAGCTAAGAGAGCTGAACAGAAATAATGTTAAAGTTAACGTAATAGGCGATTATGAAAAAATTCCCAAGGCTGCACTTCTAAAACTTGAGGAAACCATTGAGACCACGAGAAACAATACAGGTCTCAATCTGAATATTGCATTGAACTACGGAAGCAGGGCGGAAATCATCAGAGGAATAAGGTCACTTGTACAGAAAGTCTTAAAGGAGGTTGATATTCCGGAGGCTCATGAACATAGTCTCAAAAATAACCACGACGTATATTTAAAGATTCAGGAAAGACTGGAGGAAATAATCACTGAAGACAGTTTTTCCAGAGAACTATATACAGGTGATGAGCTCGGCAATATTCCTGATCCTGATCTTATCATCAGGACAAGCGGTGAAGAAAGACTATCAAATTTTCTTTTATGGCAGGCTGCCTACAGTGAATTTGCCTTTACTCCGGTAATGTGGCCTGAGTTTACCAGAGAAGAATTTAGGCACATACTTAAGGATTATTCAGGCAGAGATAGAAGATTCGGAGGTCGTTAGCAGTGAAAACTCGTGTAATATCAGGACTTATAATGGTTCCGCTTTTGGTACTTGTTTATCTTGGAGGATACTTTATATTGGCAGCCTGCACCATGGTGGCAATAATGGGGGTAAGAGAATTTTACTGCGGATTTGAAGCTATGGGAATCAAACCATGGAAAACTCTGGGCATGATCTCAGCTGTACCCCTGGCGGTAATCGGGTGTTTGTCCCCTGAAGGGTGGGATTTGATCGCTTTATGGATCATGGTTTTTGTCATGGTGTCGCTTTTGTATATGTTTAAGATTCAGGAAAGAAATCCTGAGGATTCAATGGCGACAATCCTTGGAATTATATATGTGGTATTCTTTGCATATCATGTATATTTGGTGGATCACGCAATGCACATATTAGTATGGATGATATTCATAACAGCATTTGGGACAGATATATTTGCATATTTCTCCGGCTATTTTTTCGGGAAACATAAGATGGCACCTGTGCTCAGTCCGAAAAAGACGATTGAGGGAGCTGTTGGCGGAGTGGCAGGCAGTGCAATCTGCTCGCTTCTGTTTGCCGTGATTTTCGCTCCGGAAATGATAATTCACTGTGCAATTTTGGGAATACTATGCAGTCCGGTTTCCATGGCAGGAGATCTTACGGCCTCTGCATTCAAAAGGAAAATGGGAATAAAAGATTATGGCAATTTAATACCGGGTCACGGGGGTATCATGGACAGGTTCGATAGCGTACTTTTTGTAGCTCCGGTCGTATATTATTACATACACTTTGTCATTCAGTAAGGAAAAGGAAGGTTTTAAATTGGAAAGGGTATCTATTCTGGGATCGACCGGTTCAATAGGCAGGCAAGGAATTGAAGTAATCAAAAGCAGCGGTGCTAAGGTTACGGCCATGGCATGCGGCAGCAATATAGAACTTTTGTCGGAACAGATTGAGGAACTAAATCCGGAGCTGGTATCGGTGGCTTATGAAGAAGACGCGAAGCTTTTGGCAAACAAATATTCTGATGTTGAAGTAATGTGGGGGCGAGAGGGTCTGATAGCAGTTGCAGAAAGCGAAGCGGATATTTTGTTGAATGGTATAATGGGCATGGTAGGTCTTGAGCCCACTTATAGAGCAATACGTAAAGGCAGAGATGTGGCATTGGCAAATAAAGAAACCCTTGTTGCAGGAGGCTCATTGATAATGGGTGCTGTTAAAGAAGATGGCGTAAGACTTTTACCGGTTGACAGTGAGCACAGTGCTATATTCCAGGCGTTGAATAGTTATTCGGGAACCAGGGATACTTCCGAGATTGTTCATAGGGTAATCCTTACAGCTTCAGGAGGACCTTTCAGGGGGTACTCAATGAGGGAACTTGAGAATGTAACTTTAGAGGAAGCCCTTAATCACCCTAATTGGTCTATGGGAAAGAAAATTACAGTAGATTCGGCAACCATGATGAATAAAGGTCTTGAGGTTATAGAAGCAAAATGGTTGTTTGACCTGAAACTTTCCCAGATTGATGTTCATATACATCCTGAAAGTATTATCCACTCTGCTGTTGAATTCATAGACGGGGGAATAATTGCTCAGATGGGAGTGCCCGATATGAAAGTGCCGATTGCATATGCCTTGAATTATGGAGAGAGAAACTCCTTGGGAGAGGGAATGACCCAATATGCCGACCTTTTCGAAATAGGCAGATTGACATTTGAGAAACCTGACCCTTCGACATTTCGATGCCTTGCCATGGCTTTTGCCGCTTCAGAAGAAGGAAAGAGCTATCCTGTAGTGCTGAACTCGGCAAACGAGGAACTGGTAAGACTATTTTTGAACGGGGAGATAAGATTCATAGATATACAGAACATGTTAGAAATTGTGCTTGAAAAACACCAACCTGTTGCACTTAATACGCTAGAGGATATTTTGGCGATGGATCAAGAGATCAGAATGAAAGTTAGGAGAAAAAAATGGTAGCTATATATGCTATATTGTTATTTTTGCTTATGATAATTCCACATGAACTTGGTCATTTCATGGTGGCGAAGGCGGTCGGAGTCCAGGTTAATGAATTTGCAGTGGGTATGGGGCCTGTGATATGGCATAAACAGAGAGGAGAAACTCAATATTCTTTGAGACTTTTGCCAATCGGAGGATTTTGCGCAATGGAGGGGGAAAACGAGGAGAGTGATAACCCCAGAGCTTTTAACAATAAGTCGGCAATTTCAAAGATTGCTGTGTTAGTTGCCGGTGCGGCAATGAACGTCATTACAGCATGGATAATATTAGTTATCCTTGCATTTTCCATCGGTACAGCTTCAACTGAGATTGATGCTGTAAACCCGGGAAGCCCGGCAGAGCAGGCCGGAATGGTTTCCGGAGACAAACTTATATCGATCGACGGCAGTAAAATCAAAGATTGGAATCAGGCTGTTACCGCCATACAGAAATCCGGTGGTGATATTGAAATAACCGTAGATAGGGGAGGAAAATCAGAACAATTCATCGTTGCCCCAAAAATGGAGGATGGACAGAAACTCATAGGAATTCATAGTAAACTAACTAGATCTCCGGGGAAGGCTGTCACATCAGGAACGGTTGCTACATATCGTATGGAGAAATCTATGATGGTGGCGTTTAAAGGTTTGATTACAGGCGGAATTTCGGTGAAAGAGGTTGCAGGACCTGTGGGAATGGTGTCAATGGTAGGGCAGACAAGCAAGCTCGGAGTGGCATATGTGGCAAGTCTTGTTGCACTTGTAAGTTTGAACCTTGCCATTATCAATCTTTTGCCGCTTCCTGCTCTTGATGGTGGAAGGATAATTTTTGTAATCATCAGAAAGCTGACAGGTAAGATGATAAGCGACAGAACTGAGGGTATAGTCCATGCTGTCGGAATGGTCGCTTTGCTTATGCTTGCTGTGCTTGTGACCATAAACGATGTTGTAAGGCTGATATAATGGTACAATAGTGAATAGTACAAAATAGAAATTATGAACAATCAAGGGGTAGTTTGATGTCAAGTAAGAAGATAGTGAGGGTTGGAGATGTTCTGATAGGAGGAGGTAACCCGGTAGTCATACAGTCTATGACAAATGTTAATCCTCTGGACGAAATTGCACTGATAAATCAGGTTTCTGCTTTAGCAGACGCAGGTTGTCAAATAGTAAGGCTGGCAGTTCCAAACATGGAAGCGGCGGAGGTGTTTGGCAGAGTGAGAAAGAAAGTGAAGATTCCACTTGTAGCTGACATTCACTTTGACTACAGACTGGCAATCGCGGCTCTGGAGAGAGGTGCGGACAAAATAAGAATCAATCCGGGTAACATAGGATCTATCGACAAGGTGAGAAAGGTCGTAAAAGCAGCCGGAGAAAGGGGCGTTCCAATAAGAGTCGGTGTAAATTCCGGGTCTCTGGAAAAAGATATTTTATCTAAACGGGGTGGCGTGGATGCAGAGGGACTAGCAGAAAGTGCTATTAGGAATTTGAGAATGATAGAAGATATGGGTTATGACAACTTGGTCATCTCACTTAAATCCTCTGATGTGGCCATGAATTATAAGGCACATAAGATAATAGCACGAAAGACGGATTACCCGATACATATTGGAATCACTGAGGCAGGTACTCCTGAAACAGGGCGTCTTAAATCAGGAATAGGTCTTGGAGCTCTGTTACTTGAGGGGATTGGAGATACTATGAGGGTTTCATTGACGGCAGATCCGTTGGAGGAAGTAAAATTCGCAAAAGATATCCTGTATGCCTTAGGTATGAGGAAAGATAGGGTTAATCTGGTATCGTGCCCAACTTGCGGAAGAACAAGCATTGATCTTGTAGGATTGGCAAATAAAGTTGAAGAGGCATTGAAACGTGAGAAAATCAATGACCCAATTACTGTGGCAATAATGGGGTGTGTGGTTAATGGTCCTGGAGAAGCAAAGGAAGCGGATTATGGAATTGCCGGAGGAGTCGGAAAAGGTATAATCTTTTCTAAGGGAGAGGTTCTGGAAACGGTTGAAGAAGAAAAACTCCCGGATGAACTCATAAAAATCATAAAAACAGACAGAACAGATAAGTACGGAAAAAGATAATGATATGGAAAAGTGTTAAACGATGATAGAACTAATCGAGAAATCAATTAATTTAGAAAACCTGGACGAGGATACTCGCAATAAATACAAATATAAGATTCTCAAAGCAAACTTTTCGCCGTCTGAGCAGGTTCTTTCACTTCTGCTGCAGACTAATTTTGTCATGGATTACTATTCTCTGGAGAAAATTAAACTTCATATAAAATCAGCAGTTCCGGCTATTTCGAAAGTGAAAATCTCATTCTCATATGTGGATATTATTCAATCTCAAAACGAAGTTATCACTGCAGTTCTCAAAAATCTCAAGATAAGCCCCCACGAAAGAACCCCGTGGATTAATGCTATGAATGTTGACGGATTTAAGGTTGAAGATAACATACTCAAGATCAAATCATGTGGAATAAAGGCTACTGAAAATCTGAACAAAAAAACAGCAGCAGTTATAAAGTCAGCTATAAGTAAACGTTTCGGCATGGATTATGATGTTTTGTTTATTCATGACCAAGAGGAGTATGAGAGGGTTAAAGAGAGAAGATTGAGACAGAAGAAGATAGAGCTGGAACAGTCAATTCAATATGCTCAGAGTCTTGAAAACAGTTCTTCCTCAAAGAATAAAAACAGTGACGGCACAAATTCAAGCAAAGGTGATGGGAGAAAGCCCGGAAATGGAAACATATACGGCAGGGGGAAATTCGGCAATGTGATTTCTATCAATCGGCTTGAATCTGATCTTGGGAGCGTGACAGTAAAGGGTATGATATTCAGGTCAGAGGATAAAGTGCTTAAGACCGGTAAACATCTTCTATCAATATGTATTTCTGATAATACTTCCAGTGTTTTGGTGAAACTTTTTACAGGTAAAAATGATTGGAAGGACATTAAGGACAAGCTTCAAAAAGGTGATAATGTAATTGTTTCCGGTGTCACGGAATATGATACTTTTGAAGGTGAAACTGTGGTGATGGCAAAGGCCGTCAAATCTGCTCCCGTGGTCTTGAGGGAAGATAACTATCAGGGCCCAAAGAGGGTGGAGCTTCATGCCCACACAAAGATGAGCGCCATGGATGGATTGAACGAAGTGGAAAATTTAGTTGCCACATCTGCAAGATGGGGACATTCAGCTGTTGCAATAACTGATCATGGAGTTGTTCAGAGTTTTCCCGACGGTGCAAAGAAAGCCGATGAACTTGCAAAGCAGGGAATTGATATAAAAGTTATCTATGGAGTTGAAGGTTATGTCTTTGATGACTCGGACGTAAAAGATGAGAATGGAGTTATAGACTACAAATCAAAGCCAACCAACCATATTATTTTGCTGGCAAGAAATCAGGAAGGCCTTAAAAATATATATAAGCTTGTGAGCCTATCACATCTAAAGTACTTCTACAAGAAGCCGAGAATGCCTAAATCTGTGATTGAGGATCATAGAGATGGGATAATAATCGGATCTGCTTGTGAAGCAGGTGAGGTTTTCAGAGCGGTTGTTGCCGGTAAAAGCGATGATGAAATCAGGGATATTGCCGAGTTCTATGATTATCTGGAAATTCAGCCGCTTATCAATAACAGGTTTATGGTTGAAGGAGGAATTGTTGAATCTAATGAGGATCTAAAAAGATTTAATCTCAAGGTTCTTGAGATTGGTGATTCTATGGGTAAGCCTGTTGTAGCTACAACGGATGCCCACTACGATGAACCGGAGTCTGCGATTTACAGAAATATCTTGATGGCCGGAATGGGGTATAAGGATGCCGAAAAAGGGCAGGGACTTTATATGAGGACAACGGAGGAAATGCTCGATGAGTTCTCGTATCTTGGGGATAGAGCAACTGAAATTGTAATAGATAATCCTCTTAAAATATCCGAAAGTATAGAGAAACTGAGACCGGTGCCGAAGGGGAAATTTCCGCCGAAAATTGATGGTGCTGACAAAACTCTCAGGGAAAGCTGCGTTAAGAAGGCTCATGAAATCTATGGCAACCCTCTTCCTGAAAGAATAGGTGAACGACTTAACAAGGAACTTGACTCAATAATTTCAAACGGATATGCAGTTATGTATGTAGCCGCTCAGATGCTGGTGAACAAGTCCATAGAAGACGGATATCTGGTCGGATCACGAGGTTCGGTAGGAAGCTCATTGGTGGCTACCATGGCAGGTATAACGGAAGTGAACCCGCTAGAACCTCATTATATTTGCCCGAATTGCAAACATTTGGAGTGGGGTGATATGAACAAGTACGACTGCGGTATCGATATGCCTGAGAAAAGTTGTCCGAAATGTGGTGAAAAAATGAATCGAGACGGTTTCACCATTCCATTTGCTACCTTCTTGGGCTTTAACGGAGATAAGGAGCCGGATATAGATCTGAATTTTGCAGGGGAGTATCAATCGAAGGCCCATAAATACGTGGGGGAGATTTTCGGGGAAGAAAATGTATACAAAGCGGGGACTGTAGGTACTATTGCAGACAAAACAGCCTACGGGTATGTGAGAAAATTCTTCGATGAAACGCAGACACCGGTGAACAAGTATGAAGTGGACAGGTTGACTCAGCATTGCACAGGGGTCAGACGAACCACGGGACAACACCCGGGAGGAATAATTATAGTGCCTGAGGGACACGAGATATATGAGTTTTGTCCGGTTCAACACCCGGCAAACGATATGAGCTCAGACATTATCACCACACATTTTGACTATCACAAAATCGACGAGAATCTCTTGAAATTGGACATTTTGGGGCATACTGTTCCGTCAATGATCAGACATTTGTTCGATATGACAGGTGTGGATCCACTTTCCGTACCGCTGACAGATCCTGAGGTGATGGGAATATTTACCGGAACAGCACCTCTCAAAATAATCGATGAGGAATACAATCAGAGACACGGATCATATGGTATTCCTGAATTCGGGACTAAATTTGTAAGAGAAATGCTCGATGACACAAAGCCTGATAAATTTGCAGATCTGGTGAGAATATCAGGATTTTCCCACGGATCTGATGTTTGGCTCAATAATGCCAAGGATTATATTACCTCAGGCGTTGCAACCATGAGGGAAGTAATATCCACGCGAGACGACATAATGAACTATTTGATTTTAAAGGGTATTGACAATAAAAAGTCATTTGAAATCATGGAAAAGGTTAGAAAAAACAGGGACCTGTCCGAAGATGATCTTAAAACTATGTATGACCACGGAGTTCCACAATGGTATATAGACTCGTGCATAAAGATAAAATACATGTTCCCAAGGGCTCACGCTGTAGCATATGTTATGATGTCCATGAGAATGGCATGGTATAAGGTGTATTATCCCAGAGAGTTTTATGCAGCCTTTCTCAGCAGTGTGGTTGAAGACTTCGATGCTGAGGTAATAATCCGTGGGAAAAAAGCTATTGAGAATCAGTGCAAGTTCATTCAGCAAAAAGGGAAAAATGCAACTGCCAAGGAGAAAAACACATTGATAGTCTATGAGGTTGTTCTGGAGATGTTTGCCAGAGGATATGCCTTTTCTCCTCCCATATTGGGCATCTCTCTTTCAAACAAGTTCATCGTTTCTGATGGGAAAGTGGTAATGCCTTACGCAGCTGTAAACGGTATGGGAGAAAATGCCGCTAACAATTTCTATCTGGAGAATAAGAATGAACCGTACAGCAGTATTGAGGATGCCGTAAAACGTGCAAAGCTCAGCAAGGTAGCCGCCGAAGGACTTAAGAATATGGGAGTGTTCAACGGACTGTCAGAAACGGATCAGTTCTGCTTTTTCTAACGTTGCCACAGTCATAAAGTGAGAAAATACCCCAATTTCCAAGTGCCGTCAATGAACTTATGACCATGGATACCATGGTTCACATAATTGCTAAAGATAATGGAAGAACAATTTAGTACGATGTTGAATCAGACAGTTTATCATGATCAAGCCAATATACGAGTTACGAAATGATTGATATGCATAAATGATTATTCTGTTCCGGTATACATGGGAGCAGGGAGAGCCGGTATGTATTCAACAGGAACTTATTAAAATGATACTTAAAGTCATCGGGAGAATATCTATTTGGTATTCAGTTTTGAAGCGGGATCCGAGTATATCATGATATAAATCACGGGAAACTGTATCCCGTGACACAGATACACGGATCTCCCCAAGCAGTCAACATGGTAATAATGAATTCGGACCAGATGACCAAGATGCAAACCAGACACATTATTTGGTGCCTGATAAGGGTCAGATTTATCCTCCAAACTCTGTAAATGAGAACTATGGTATCAAAAATTGTTGGTGTATATGTTTGCATACGGTGATTGCTGTCATTAGATCAATGGGATTATAGGATTTATGAAACTATTTTGATATCTTAATGAAGAATAAGATGATATATGCTCTTTATAAAGAATTCGCAGAGCTTTTTAAATCTGCTAAAGAGATTGGAACAACTATTCTCTTTTTATTGCAAAGCAATGTGGAATAATGTATAATTAATGAAATAAGATGAGTGAGGTGATTTTCATGGTTAAGTTAATCGTAGGTCATAAGGGATCAGGTAAGACGAAGCAAATGATAGCATTAGCCAATGAGACAGTGGATAACAGTAAAGGCAGTGTGATTTTTATAAACAAAAATTCTCGTTTGATGTACGATCTGAAGTACAGCATAAGAGTTGTGTGCATGGAAGATTTTGAGCATATTACTAACAGCGATGAATATATAGGATTTATATACGGAATCATCAGTTCGGACCACGATATTGAGACAATCTTCATTGATAGCATTTTGAAGCATGCGGATTTCTCTCTCGGTGATCTGCCGGAGTTTTTAACAAGGCTTAAGAACATTTCCAAGAACTACGGTATGGATTTTGTCGTAAGTCTTTCTGCAGACATGGAAGAGATGATTGGCGTTGATTTCTCGGACTACGAAATTTTGAATTAATTGACTTTGAAGTTAATGGTGGGCTTTGACCCACCTTATTTTTATATGGAGGTGAAAATGTGAAGATAACCTTAAAGGATGTTGATAAAGTTTTTCGAAAGCATGTTCCAAAGCCCATAGGAACACATAAGTACTTTTCTGTTCTGATTCCTTTTGTTGAAAAGGACGGAGAACTGTATATCTTATATGAAGTAAGATCGATGAAACTTAAGCAGCAGCCGGGAGAAGTGTGCTTTCCGGGGGGAAGCGTTGAACACGGTGAAGGCCCGATGAATGCAGCTGTGAGGGAAACCAGTGAGGAACTGGGCATTGACAGGGACAAAATAACAGTGCTGGGAAGAGGAGATATTTTCTACGGCTATGCGAATTATACACTGTTCAGCTATATCGGAATGATAGATTATGAAGATTACGAAAAGATGAATATTTCTCAGGAAGAGGTGGAAAGGGTATTCTTGGTAAGGGTTTGTGATCTGATAAAGAATCCGCCCGAACTGTTTTGGGAGAATATCAATGCTCAAATGGATGAATCGTTTCCATATGCCGACAAACTTTTTGTGAATGAGAGAAATCCGTGGAAGGGAACGAAGTGGTCCATTCCTGTATATTCACCATTCCCACATGAGGAAGCTATTTTGTGGGGGATGACTGCAAAGATAACCGCTTCAACATTGGATACTCTGGTCAACACCTTGAGCGCAATTGAAAAATGATGGACAATTTTTCAAAAATAGCGTATAATAATTTACACCAAACTTAATTATTGTTACAAGAAGTTTAGGAGGAATTTATTATGAAGAAAGCACTTACAGTAGCACTTTGTCTTGCTCTGGCAATCACTGCGTTTGCTTGCGGCAGCAAGGATGATTCCAAGAAGGACAATAAGAGTGATACCTATGAGATTGCAATGATTACAGATGTTGGAACAATTGACGACAAGTCTTTCAACCAGGGAACCTGGGAGGGAGTTAAGGAATGGGCAGAGAAGAACGATGTTACTTACAAGTACTATCAGCCTTCTGAGAACTCCAACAAGGCAAGAATGGAGCAGATTGATCTTGCAGTTAAGAATGGAGCTAAGGTTATAGCTACGCCGGGATTCCTGTTCCAGGAGCCGATTTTCCAGGCACAGTCAAAGTATCCTGATGTGAAGTTTGTATTTATTGATGGTGCTCCTGCAGAGACACCTGAATCTGAGCCTGAGGTGGCAAAGAATACGGTTTCTATCGTTTACGCTGAGCAGGAGGCAGGATATCTTGCAGGTTATGCTGCAGTTAAGGACGGCTATACTAAACTTGGTTTCATGGGCGGAATGGCAGTACCTGCAGTTATCAAATATGGCTATGGATTTGTAAAGGGTGCTAATGATGCAGCTCTTGAAGTAGGTAAGGACGTTTCTATCAAATACAACTACACAGGCGGATTCCAGGCATCTCCTGACATCAAAGCTAAAGCTGCCGGTTGGTTTGCAGACGGTACTGAAGTTATATTCTCATGCGGAGGAGCAATCTTCGATTCAATTTCTGCAGCAGCTGAGGAGAGTAACGGTAAGGTTATCGGTGTAGACGTTGACCAGAGTGCACAGTCAAAGACTGTAATTACTTCAGCTATGAAGCTCCTCAAAGAGTCTGTTAAGGACCAGCTTGATGCCTATAAGAAGGACGAGTTCAAGGGTGGTGAAGCTCTGGTTCTGGGAGCTAAGGAGAAGAGAATAGGTCTGCCTATGAAGACATCCCAGTTCAGAGATTTCAAACAGGCTGATTACGACAAGGTTTACAAAGATCTTGCTGAGGGGAATATACAGGTTCCAACTGATCGAGATACTAAGGAAGATGAACTTGCTTCAAAGGCACCTAAGATCAATCTGATCATCATCAAATAAGATTTCAGCCAGAATATTCATATTTGTCAGGTTAAGGATTTCAGAAATTAATTATTTAAGAGAATCTCTTGACTTGATTTGAAAAGTAAAGTCCTGTGCGTTGTGATTTTCATAAGAATCTCCACAAGAAAGGAGATTCCGAAGGTCATGACAGCAGGGCTTTTTGTATTGGGAGAAGTGTTAAAAGCATTTAGAGGGGTATCAATTATGAGAAATGTGAGACAGGAGGTTTTTTATGTACGATATATTAATAATAGGTGCCGGTCCTGCCGGAATGACTGCTGCGATATATGGACAAAGGGGAGGAAAGAAAACTGTACTTTTCGATCAGCTCAGTTATGGAGGTCAGGTTATAAATACAGCCG
This sequence comes from Clostridiales bacterium, assembly GCA_022766365.1. GTDB lineage: Bacteria > Bacillota > Clostridia > Peptostreptococcales > Anaerovoracaceae > S5-A14a. The sequence continues at coordinate 25,403 of JALENW010000020.1, forward strand.
ATGTTGCAAACTATCCGGGAATGCCGGATATGACAGGATTAGAATTTGCTAACCAGGTGTACAAACAGTTTACGGATCTTGGAGCAGAGATGAAGTATGAGAAGATTATTCGAGTTACGGATGCTGACAAACCTGTTAAAACCGTTGTTACTGAGTCAGGAAACGAGTACCGCTGTAAATCAATTATAATTGCTACAGGTGCACAACCAAGGCCGTTGGGTGTAGATGGTGAAGACAGATTTAAGGGTGCAGGCATCAGTTACTGTGCAACTTGTGACGGAGCGTTTTTTAAAGATAAGGTAGTAGCAGTTGCAGGTGGCGGCAATACCGCTTTAGAGGATGCGGAAATTCTCAGTGATTTGGCTGAGAAAGTATATCTGATTCATCGAAGAGACGAGTTTAGAGCCGATGCTACGAATGTTGCCAGAGTAAAGAGCAAAGCAAACGTGGAACCGGTTTTAAATGCCGTGGTAACAGGTTTAAAAGGTGATAAGTACCTTGAAGGCGTAGAAGTCGAAAACAGAGAGACCAAAGAGAAGCGCACTTTGAATGTAAACGGAATTTTCGTTGCTATCGGACAAGTTCCTCAAAATGAAGTTTTCAAAGATTTTGTTAAATTAAATAAGGCAGGATATGTAGAAGCAGGGGAAGATTGTCAGACGGGGACTCCGGGAGTTTTCGCAGCAGGAGACTGTAGAACTAAGAAAGTCAGACAGATTACCACTGCAGTGGCAGACGGAGCAGTCGCAGCACTTGCAGCAATAGAGCATATTAATAAAACTTGCTACGAGGTAAATAATCAGTAATTGCTGTGTGCATATTTAACTGACTGAAATTGAATAAGAGTTGTAAAAATTCAAATTCGCTATATGGATTCATCCGATTAATAATCATTGGTTCCGTCTGAATATTACAGGGCTACCTGAGTGGTCCTGTTTTTTTAATGTTCAAATTCAGAATAGAATATGGTATAATCACAGGTGTTTCTGTGGTCATAAGTTCATGAAGATCTCTTTATCATGAAGCAGGTCGGAGATTCACATTTAGCAGATAAGTTTGATTTTATTTTCAAATTAAGGAAAGGCGAAGTACGGTAAAAATATGAGCATACTTTCAATCAAGAACTACACCAAAAAGTATGAGGATTTTCTGGCAGTGGACAATCTATCCCTGGAGATTAACCCCGGTGAAATCTATGCTTTCATTGGCCACAACGGTGCAGGCAAGACGACGACATTGAAGGCCTGTTGCGGTATTCTTGACTTTGATCAAGGCGAAATTCTAATTGACGGCAAGAACATTAAGGACGATCCGATAGGTTGCAAGAGGATAATTTCATATATTCCTGACAACCCTGATCTTTATGAAGTTCTGACAGGAATCAAATATTTGAACTTTGTTGGGGATGTCTATGGGGTGGAGCCTGAAGAAAGGCGTAAGCGCATCAGGGAACTGGCAACCAAGTTTGGAATTTATGACAACCTTGCTCAGCAGATAAGCTCGTATTCACACGGAATGAAGCAGAAACTTGCGATAATATCGGCACTGATTCATAAGCCGAAACTTTGGCTGATGGATGAACCGTTTGTAGGATTGGATCCTTCAGCTTCTCATCATCTCAAGGGGATGATGAGAGAACTGTGCGACGAAGGCGGAGCCATTTTCTTTTCAACCCATGTACTTGAAGTTGCAGAGAAGTTATGTGATAAGGTGGCAATAATCAAAAAAGGAAAGCTTGTCACTTCGGGAACTATGGAAGAAGTAAAGGGAAATACAACGCTGGAAGATGTTTTCCTGGAACTTGAAGGCGATGGAAATGAGGCCTTTAATATCGGAGCTCCGATAAACCAAAACCGTGATCGCAAAGACCGATCAGAAGGAGAGACCCGGACAAACTCAGATGCACCAATAAGAGAAAGCTTAGAAAGTACAGATGATTCTTCAGGGGAAAGGCGGGTAGACAATGATTAAACTTCTCGTTGGAATCAGAATCAGACTGATGATGTCAGCCATGTTCGGCAAGAAGAAAAAAGCCATGAGCATAGGATTGGTCGCATTTGGATTTATATGGTATTTTTTGCTTATCAATGCGTTTATAATTCCTATAACCTTTGTAACCACAGATGAACTTTGGCAAAAGGGGATTGCATGGATAGGTGTGGCTATCAGTTTCATGTCAGCATTTGTGCTGTGCTTCATAGGCAGCGTATTCATGGCGTATCAACAGATATACGAGTCTAAGGATAACGAAATGCTTCTGGCTATGCCTATAAAGCCGGGTCATATTCTTATTTCCAGAATATTTGCTATTGCGGGATTCAATATGCTCTATGCCCTTCCTTTTTTGACCGGGACTGTGGCGGGATATTTTTTAGGCAGACCGTCGGGATCAGATTCGGGTGTGGTATTTGTCTTATTCATAGTAATAGACTACGTTGCAATGGTAGTATTTGCGACTATGCTCACGAGCATCTTCGCTTGGCTTCTCAGCATGATTTTAGGCAGGGTGCAGAACAAAACACTGATATCGACAATCATTTACGTCGGCTTTTTTATAGGATATTTCTATGTTATTCTTAATATGCAGAGCTTTGGAGAAAGTATAGCGAGGAATGGAGAGGCAATTGCAGAGGGTCTGAACAACTTTGCCAAGCCCGTGTTTTTGATGGCAGCCGGTGCAACAGGACATAATATCGGGTATACGCTGATATATCTGGCAATTACGCTGATACCTTCATGCGTGATTTTTTGGGTTATGCAGAAATCGTATGTTAATATTTTGCTTATGAAAAAGCAGACTAAGAAGACTAAGTACAGGGATGAGACTGCAGCGAAAAGATCGGTGTTCAAGGCTTTACTGCAGAAAGAAATTTCCAGATTTTTCGGCACTCCGATGTACTTTTTAAACTATGGAACATCAATAATTTTCCCGGCAATGGTTATCGTGTATCTTTTTATTAAGAAGAATGATTACGGTTCTCTGATGAATTTTTTAGCTTTGTACGGAGTGAAAAGTGAGAGTGTTCTGCCCTATATTGTTGCAATGGGACTTTATGCCTTTGTGTCAACCGGATCAATAATGACATCGGCATCAATTAATCTTGAGGGGAAAAATCTTTGGATTCTCAAGAGTTTACCCATTACCACAAGAGAAATATTTGCTTCAAAGGTGATGACACCCTTTGTTTGTCTTTTGCCGTTCTTTGAACTTCTGGCAATTCTCAATATTTTCCTGTTTTCGATGGATAGTGGTACAATCATTCTGATGTTGCTGATGCCTATAGTCACAATGGCATTCTTCAGTCAATTTGGCTTATATATCAATCTCAAACATTATAAACTGGATTGGCTCAGTGAAAATGAGGCTTTTAAAAGGGCAGGGGGTCCGACTATTGCCAGTTTTTCTGCTATGGGGTCTCTTATAATTTTGATTATTGTTTATGTGTTCATTTTCTCAACATTTATTGATTTCTATGGATTTATGTGGATAATGATTGCAGGATTGCTCATCGGAAGCGGTGTTTTGTATAGTATGTTAAAGTCAAACGGCCGAAAATTGTTCATGAAGGTTGAGTAATTAAAGGCGGACGTAAGTATTGCGAAAGTTGAATGAAGAAATGGTTACAGAAAAAGAATTGTATGAATGGCTAGTAAACCTGGGCATAGATGATTATACGGTTATAGAGCATCCTCCGCTTTTTTCAGTGGAGGATGTTATTGATAATGACTGCCTTATGCCCGGTCTGAATTTTAAGAATTTGTTGATTAAAGATAAAAAGGCGGATAAATACTATCTCGTAATAATAGAGGACCGTCGTCACATGGAAAGTAAGCATTATAAGAGTTTTACAGGATGGGGAAAGATCAGATTTGCTCACCCTGATGAGCTATATGAGAAAATGGCACTCAGACCCGGCTCAGTTAGCCCATATGGACTTTTAAACAATGAGGAAAGAGATATCGTGGTTGTGGTTGACAGGTCCATAAGAGAAGCAGATGATGAGGAACTGATAAATTTTCATCCAAACAGGAATACTGCAACTTTAACCGTTAAGAAATTCCAATTTGTCAGGTTTCTTGAGAGTTTGGGGAATCCTATAATCTGGGAACCTTCGGATATTGATTGAAAGGTGTCAGATAGCTTGTCTGCGTGTTAAGTCCGGAACAATATCAATGACGATTATAAGAATAGTATCTATTTAATAGTATTGGTCAATCTTCGCAAAGGCAAAAGAATGAAAGATAACCGGGAGTTGAATTGATGAATTTTGTTGCATTTTTTATATACATATTTTCGGCAATATATTCGCCGGGTCCTAATATAATAATGGGAATGTCTCTGGCGAACAACCTCGGACCGAAGAAGGTATGGAAATTTACATTGGGTGTATTCATTGCTCTGTTAATTTCATTCGCTGCCTGTGCATTATTCTCAAAGTTCCTCTATGATTTAATACCTTCTGTGGAGCCGTTCATGTATGCTTTTGGCGGTACATACCTTCTGTGGCTTGCATATGAGGTGTATAGAAGCGGTGGAGAAAACAAGGGTAATTCCTTGGATGGCAAAAATACCATAAAAATGGGAATGGTTAATCAATTTATGAATATTAAGAACCAGGTTTTCGGTATAACGGTGTTCAGCAGTTTTATTTTGCCACATTACAGCTCTGTATCCATGGTTTTGATATTTGTCATCAGCCTTTCTCTCTTCGCAATATCAGCAATATATACATGGATATATGTGGGGACATCACTGTTCAGGAACTTCCAAAAACATCGAAAAGCAATAAACACCGTAATGGCACTATCCCTTGTGTACTGCGCGATCACGATGTTTTTGGCATTGTTTAATAGTGTATAGTTGTATAGTCTCTGATGTTTATTCGATTGAGAGAACTACACGGCAAGGGGATTTTTACAAAATACCCAAACCTAAAAGTCATGCGATGATGTATGTCCGCTTCTTTTAGCGAATAGAATATATATTTCAAACCTCTTCAACTCTGATAATATTGGTATTTCCGGGAACGTCAAGAGGCATTCCGCAGGTGATAATTACCTTTTCACCGTTGTGGACGAGTTTATTCTTCTTTGCCACTGCTATGCAATGTGCCATCAGATCTTCAAGGTTATCCTTATAGTCCACCCTCATGGAAAGAACACCCCACTCAAGAGCCATCTGATGGTAAGTTTTTTCGTAGGGGGTCATTGCGACGATAGAGGTGACGGGCCTGAATTTCGACATCTTAGTAGCTGTATATCCTGTCTTGGTTATAGCCATAATTGCACCTGCATTGATATCATAGGCCATGGTGCATGCACTGTGGCCCACTGCATTTGTTAAATCACTATGGGATGCACCCCTTACACCGATTGCCTTATCTCTAAGCTCTGTTTTTATCAGATCCTCCTCCGCCTGAGTTGCTATTCTGTCCATGGCCGAACAAGCTTCAACGGGATATGCTCCTGCAGCGGTTTCGCCTGATAACATGACCGCTCCGGTCCCATCAAAGACAGCATTTGCAACATCTGAAGTCTCCGCCCTTGTCGGAGTGGGGCTTCCAATCATAGATTCAAGCATCTGAGTAGCTGTAATTGCAATTTTCCCCAGCTCCAAACACCTCTTAATAATTCTCTTCTGTATACCGGGAAGTCTCTCATAAGGCATTTCGACACCCATATCACCACGAGCAACCATAATGCCGTCTGCGACCTCAAGAATGTCCTCAAAGTTGTTAAGTCCTTCCTTATTCTCAATCTTTGCGATTATCTTGATTTTTTGTCCGCCGAGGTCATCCACAAATGCCCGCATATTCTCCATATCATCTCGACTTCTGGCAAAAGAAGCAGCTATATAATCAACATCTTCTTTAACGCCGAAGGCGATATCCTCCTTATCTGCCGGGCTCAAATAATCCATGGACAGCCTCACGTCCGGAAGATTTATTCCCTTATTATCCTTCAGGAGTCCTCCCACTTCCACTGTACAAAATACTTCCTTCGAAGTGACTTTCTTTGCAGTCAAAGATATTTTGCCGTCGTCGAGAAGAATAGTAGTTCCGGGCTCAACATCATCGGTAAACCCCGGATATTTCACGAACGCCTTTTGCTCATCGCCTACGATTTCGTCAAGGGTCAGTGTAAAATCTTCTCCACGGCTGAGATATGCTCCGCCTTCTTTCATTTTGCCGATTCTAATCTCGGGTCCTTTAGTATCTAACAAAACGGCTCCGGCTAGTCCAAGTTTATCTCTAACCTGCCTGAAATTCTCGATTTTTTTTAGGTGCTCATCATGGGTTCCATGCGAAAAATTAATCCTGCCTACGTTCATACCTGCCTTAAATAGCTTTTCCATTACATCTTTGCTTTCGGACGCAGGCCCGAGGGTACAAATTATTTTTGTTTTTCTCATAGCTCACCTACTCTTTTCTGTGTATACGTCACTAATGATTGACTGTGCGCAACTTTTCTATGGCAGCAGGAATCACGTCATCTGATGAATCGGAAATTCCTTTAGCTTACAAATAATAGTATACATTTTTTCCTACTTTATTTCTACCTGAATTCAGTGTATAATTTTTACCATGAGTATATTTAAGACTGATTTAAAAAAGATTATGCCGGGGTTTTTGTGCTGCCTGGCTATTGCAATCCCAAGCTACTTTCTTGGGCACTTATTCCCTGTCGTAGGGGGTCCTGTTATCGCTATCCTTATAGGAATGCTTATCACTGTGTTTCATAAGACCGGGACTGTCACCAGGGAGGGAATATCGTTCACCTCTAAGCGAGTCCTCCACTGGGCAGTAATTTTTCTAGGTTTCGGGTTAAACCTCAATGTCATTTTGGAAACAGGCAAACAATCTCTACCGATAATTTTAACCACCATCGCCACCTCTCTCATAGTTGCATTTGCTCTCCACAAAATAATGGGCACTAACGGCAGAATCGCTATGATGATAGGTGTCGGTTCTTCAATATGCGGAGGCTCAGCCATTGCAGCAACGGCTCCGGTGATTGAAGCGGAAGATGAGGAGATTGCGCAGGCGATCTCAATCATATTTTTCTTTAACGTTGTGGCGGCTTTGGTGTTTCCGGCTCTTGGAAATGCCTTGCATTTTGATACCATGTCAGGGGATGCCTTCGGTATTTTTGCCGGAACGGCTGTCAACGATACATCATCTGTAACTGCTTGTGCTTCCACATGGGATGCCATGCATAATCTCGGTACCCTTACTTTAGACAAGGCTGTTACTGTGAAACTCACAAGAACTTTGGCAATTATCCCTATCAGCCTTGCGTTATCCTTTTTGCAGGTGAACAAAGAGGAAAAGGAAATTGAAGAAGAAGAGCGCAGAGAGGGTAAGGAAGTTAAGAGAGTTTCGATTCTAAAACTTTTCCCGATGTTCATTCTTTACTTTATAATTGCTTCTGTTATAACTACAGTTGCAACCGGCATGGGAATAAGTCCGAGTATATTTGAGCCTATGAAGTTCATAAGTAAGTTCTTTATAATCCTGGCGATGGCTGCTATTGGTCTTTCCACTGATATTGTGAAACTTGTAAAGACCGGCGGCAAGCCTCTGCTTATGGGATTTGCCTGTTGGGTTTCTATTACCCTTGTGAGTCTTCTCATGCAGCATCTCCTTCACCTATGGTAATTGTTTTGGAATCATTGATAGATTGTCATCTTCCGAGTGATGTATACAGACTTTTTAAGGTGAGTTTGAAGACTGTCAGGTTTTATTTTCTGATATCTATACTTTTGTAGTGATTCTTATTGCCCTTAACAATGCAGAGGATATTAAAAAAAAGATTATCGGTTGCGGGAGAGGTGAATTTATATAGGGGATTTTTTATTCAGAAGACGTGAATTTTCTTTTGAATCAGACAGATATAATCTCATATTTTAGCTATATAAGATTGAATTGAATAGTTAAGCTTGAGACAGTAGAATGATAAAAAACTACTGTCTTTTTGTATATGTAAAACCCCACGTTTGACATGGGGCCGTGATTTAGGCTTACGACCCTAAAGAGGGAGAGCAGGTGAAAAATAAGTATAAAAGCCAGATATATTTGTACTTCTGCATTGTAATTTCACAGCTAATTATTCATATATGAGTCAAAGAAAATAATTAATCCCACGCTAAAACACAAAGGGATGATAAGCAGAAGAAAAATGCGATTACATGACATTTAGTGAGATATGAGGGGAACTTTGTCATTGCCTTAGCGATGTAATTAAAATTTGGAAAAGCAAAGAAATATAGCTGAAAATGCATGGGCAAATGTTGGCGGAAAGCCTTAAAATGACACTGAAAAAATATAAAAAAATTTTTTTAGCATAAAAATGACCAAAATAGTTCACTTTTGAGAACGGGTGTGCTATAATAAAAAAACAAAAAATAAATTGATAATTGTTGGAAAAAGTTAAACTGGTGTGTGTTCATAAAAGTGAACTTTTATGAACGTTTCTGCTTATAGTTTGCCGGTTGCGCTTTCTTTAGAAAGCGTTTGAAGAGTGAGAGTAGGTCAGTCTGACTCAGATGTAATCTGTCTCAATTCTATGCATGGGAGATGACAGTTGCAGAAAGATAATAGTATTAGTCGATGTTATATATCGCAGGTGACTATCACCGCTACATAAGAAGCAGAAAGTAAATTTGAAGAGGGGAATAAATAAGCAAGGAAATGAAAGGAAGTGTGTAGAGCATGTCAGTTTGTAAAAACACCGGGACTTTGGGACTATGTAAGCTGAATGTAGTCCGGAGGAGTGAAGTGTGTGGAGCATATGTTTGTTGCTGCTATGCCTCGGGGATATGGACAGATATTTTTTAAGGATTAATTTTTTTTTAAAACGATACAAAATGGGTATTATTTTTCTATTGAGGAGGTGCAGAGGTTTTAATATCATATTGCCTTAGTGCGGACATGAAGTTAGTTGGTGATTGGGCTTTTATTTTAAAACAATACGCAAGAGGTATTGTTTTAATTGGGGAGGTAGAGCATAAACTAAAATAAGAAATGGTCATAATTTTGAATTATATGGATTGTGATGCGTTTAGGCAGACAGGTTGGTGTTGCAGTACGAGAGAAAATATATTAAACAGCTAAGAATATGTGTGTGAAGATTTGACTAAACTGCAATATGCAGGGTTAATGACAGCACTTAAAGAAAATATAGCTCGTTTTCAAACAAGTCAATCTGTTGATGATTTAATTTCTTATTTTATGGAATTATAATCACAGAACTGCAATATAGATTAATCCATATTTTAAAAATCGAGGAAATGCAGCTATATGCTGAAGAAGGTTTCTGTAAAAGAGTTATATCAATTCTCATGAGAGGAATCAAAAATAATGTAAATTCCCATAAAATTTGAATAAACATAATTTGTGTGTATGGGGAATCTGGTGCAGAATGGCAATTGGACTTTCTTAAGTAAGAAAGAAATAGAAAAACGACAAAATAATTTAATATCAATATAGGAGACAAAATGGAATATTTTAAAAAATTGATTGAAGAGAAGAAGTTAAGAGGAAATGCAAAAACTCCACGATACGGAATCAGAAAACTATCGGTGGGGTTGGTTTCGTGTGTGATAGGATACATGATTTTCTTCGCACCGGCACCGGTAAGTGCAGAGAGCGTAAGTGCGGATACAAACGCAAATTTGGAAATTGTGTCTGTACAGGATAAACAGACGGAGATTGCTACAAGTCCTGCCAAGGAAGAAAATACGGCAGAGGCCGCTGACACCGAGAGTGCTGCTACAGATTCAACTGAAAAAACAACAGAGACTGTTGATAATGCTGAACCGTCTCAAGAAGAAGCAACGCCTACAGCAAAGCCACGGGCAAAAAGAGCCGCTTCATCCGGTGGGCTTGGGTTTTATAATGTAAATAATGATGTTCATTATGATATCGTTGGGGAGAAAGACGGAGACCTGGATTATGGAAGAACGGACTATGTGAAAACCGATTCAAACGGAGATATTCATCTGAATGTAAGTAAATGGGCCAATGGATCAACTGGTTGGGGATATACTGAAAATGGCCCATATAATGGAAGATATATACTGAATTTTTTCAAGGAAGAATTTTACAGCCAGATTCAATCAATTGAAGTTAATGGTGTACAGTTTGAAAGCGAGTCAGGGGGAGCACTGTGGAAGGTTCCCATCAACACTCAAACTTTCAAGTCAGGTTCAATCGGGATAATCACCAATGATGATGTTGTTATCAAGCTTAAGAATGGAAAAACTTTGGACAGTTTAGGCCTGGCAAAGGAAAAGATCAGCTTTACTACTCTTTGGGTTCGAGGCGACGGATACTCTGATGTCGGCGGACATGATAACGGCTTTATCTTAAAAGATAATCCTAACATACCCGAGCTGCCTATAAATCCGGCAGATGGGAATGACTCCTACCTTGGCAAAGGAATGAATGAACTAGGTTCTGACGGGACAAAATCCAAGGATGGTAATTTTACAGAAGGAGCTATGACAAAGGTTGTCCTTTATGATGCAAAGGAAAAGGTAATCAAGTCAGTTGTTTCTTTTAAACCGGATCAGAACTTTCTTCAAGCAAACAGCGGGTGGGTGCTTTATGTAAACGATGCGATTCCTAAGGAATTGCTTCCATATATTGATACCACCGATGTCAGACTTGGTGTGTCGGATCCACAGGGCAATTTCATAATAGATGCACCGTTGAATATAGTTGTTGATGAAAATGGAAACGGAATAATCTCAACTAAGGATACTCCTGAAATCAGCATAGCAGACGGGGGAGATTGGGCTAAGGCAAAATCTGTAAGGGACATCCTCGACAAAAAAGTATTTTTAGGCGTACTTGGACAGAGAAGATCCTATACCATACAGTATCGCCTGAAAGATAATGTTACGAATACTGATTTTGCAAAAAAGCTAAATGAGTTTATACAGCAAAATAATAGCCAGATGACGTTTGAATCATGGTTAGAGGCGGATTTTGTAGATGACACTAATGTATTTAAAGAAATTATAAAGCCGGATGGCGGACAGCCTAACAAGAGACTTCAGAATTCATATGCAAACGCATTTTTGGAAGTTCTGGATTCCGACCGTGACGGTTTGGTGGACTTTGTTGAGGACGAAATAGGCACTAATAAGTTTGACGTGGATACGGACAAAGACGGAGTCCCTGATAATCTTGAGGTTCTTGAGCACAAGACCGATCCTCTGGATGCCGGATCATACTTAGTGAGCAAGCCTGAACCGGATACTGAAAAGATATATGCTGACAAAGATGACCAGCATATAACGGGATCGGTACCTAAGATAAAGTATAATCATCCTGACAATAACAGCCTCGTACTAAAGGCAACTAATCCGGATGCAGGCAATGTAATAGTGAGAGCTTACAAATATGTAGATGGGGATAACGACTACTCGGATAATGAAGTAAAAGGAGAGGTTACAATCCCTTATGAAGAATTGGAAAACGGTTCTTTTGATATCCCTGTGAACTCGGGGACATTCGTAGCAGGAGATAAGGTTGTAGTTGTGGCATATTCTCCGGACGGAGAGCACCCTGTATCTTCCGAAACCTATGTGGATGTTGTTGCAACGACACCTTTGGAGATTAACAAGATCGAAAATCAAGTAGTTAAAGAGGGTGAGGCAATCAAGGATATCTCTGTTGTTAGCAATAAGGAGGTTTTCTTTGAGGCCGAAGGCTTACCGGAGGGTGTTGAGCTGGAAGGAGGAAATCCTAAAAATCCTGTATACAATATTACCATCAAAGGTACGCCTAAAATTACCGACTGGAAACCGGGAGAAAAAGAGAGGGTATTTGAAGTAACTGTTACCGCTAATGATGCAGAGGATTACAATATCAAAAAATCCACAAGCTTTACGATCACCGTTAAGAAAGCTGATGTCCCTGCACCGGGAGTAGAAATCTCCAAGGATGCGCAGACAGTAATAGATAAACATCCGATTACAGATGTTTTGATCACTCCTGAGGATCCGAAGGCAACGGTAAGCATAGACGGTGAGCTGCCTGCCGGAGTAAGGTATGATGAAGCAGGAAAGAAGATAACCGGAACTCCCGATATAACAAACTGGGGAGGAAAGGAAGATGAAGAAAGGGATTATACTGTAACCGTGCAGGTAAAGAATGAGGACGGATCACTTGTAAATAAACCTGTTACTATCAAAGTGCAAAGGGATACAGACAAGGACGGAATCCCAGATGTAGACGATCCGGACGATGATGACGACGGAATACCTGATAAAGATGATAATAATCCAAAGGTATTTGACGCTCTTGATGTAACAGTAACAAACCCAACGGATAAGGCAATAGAAGGAAAACCTATCAAGACAGAGAAGGTAGTAACACCAAACAAGCCTAATTCGACAATCACATCAACTGAAACCAACGGACTGAGTGTAGATAAAGATGGAAACATCACAGGAACACCAACAGTAGACGATTGGGGAAATGATGAGGAGAAAGAGGTTAAGATACCTGTAACAGTAAATCACGGTAAGGAAGAAAAGACTGTAGAAGTAACAGTAACAGTGCAAAGGGATACAGACAAGGACGGAATCCCAGATGTAGATGATCCGGACGATGATGACGATGGAATACCTGACACTGAGGAAATCAATAAGGGTTCTGATCCAAAAGATCCTAACTCAATTCCACAGACGGAGATAATTGTTCCGCCAACAGTAGAAGATATCGAAAATCAGACAGTGGTAGAAGGCAATGCCATCACACCTGTGACACCAAAAGTTACAGAGGGCTCTAAAGTAACAGTAGACGGATTAGGAAACGGTTTAGTCTTTGAAAACGGAACAATTCAGGGAACACCAAGTGTAGACTGGAATGGAGCAGAAGAAAGAAAAGATATCACAATCACAGTCAAAGCAGAAAAGGACGGAGCAACAACAAGCAAAACTTTTGTGGTTACCATACTGAGAAAGACTGGTGGAGAAGGAACTAAGGATACTAATTTAACACAAAATGATTCCGGTTCAACCGACTCCAATGTGATTCTAACTAATAGTTCTGTTAATAAGCTTGGTGATTCACCAAAAACAGGTGATGAATCTCGAACCGGTCTATATGGACTTTTAGCATCATTAGCCGCAAGCATATTGCTACTTCTTGGCAAAAAAGAAAAGAAGCAGGAGACAAGTAAGATTAATGAGTAATTGATTCTCATTGGTAATAATGCTGATGAGCTGCTGGAGATGAACTCATTGTACCGGGAAACATGTCATACTATCCTGTTGTCTGCACATTTAAAGTTACCATAGGTAACTGGTGTGAACTCGAATGACTGATAGGTTTTGAGAGAATTAAGGCAATATGATATCTGATTTGATATGAAAAATACAACTGAATACAGGAAAAACAATATTGTGACGATATAATATTGTTTGCTGAGAGGACCTTTACACCATTGTGTAGAGGTCCTCTTTTTTAGGATTTTATTATGTTAAAAAGTGATGCCAGCATGGATTTTCAATTTATATAGCTTTTAATCCATACTTTTTGTCCGGCATTTATCTTATTTCAAAAAAATAAAAACGCTATACCAATTGGAATTCCAATTGACACGGCGTTTTGTACCGACAAGTTTTGTCATATATATCAAACTTGGGAGATTTTCATTGAAAGCAAAATCCCACAAAAACGTGGGATTTCAATTTTTGGTATCAAGTTCCTCCGTCCAAGACATAAGCAGGTGAACGAATAGAACTGAGCATTAAATTTAATGACTCATTAAATCATCAGATTACAATGTATCATTTGAAAGATTATAACATTACTCGGAATCTTCAAAAGAGTCATCGATGGATTCGGAATTAATCTCTTCTGACTGTAACTCCTTCTCATAGGCGTCAAGTATGATATCTTTGATCATGTTTCTCGTTTCAGATGTCAGTGGGTGAGCAATGTCTCTAAATTCACCTTTTTCGCCGACCTTTTTGCTCGGCATTGCAATGAACAAGTGATCTGCTCCCTGGATAACTTTGATATCGTGTACAACAAAAACGTTATCAATCGTCATTGAAACAACAGCCTTCATTCTGCCTTCGCTGGCAACTTTTCGTACTCTAACATCAGTAATTTGCACTTATCTACACATTCCTTTCTTGGCATATAGCCTCTCTACTTGAGTATAGTATAATACCAACCTGATGTTAATGCAAGTACAGTGTTAAAAAATGTTAACATTTGGTAATATGTCAATCGATTTTGAATTGTCATTTACATCGTTTAACGTTACAAGATGCATATAGGAATCAATTTTTTTCATTTCAGGGGTTGCACTTACTATTGCAAGCCCGGTTGCAACAGCATCAATGTCAAATTCTTCCAGAATTTCCCAAATTCCTTTAATGCTACCTCCTCCACGCATAAAATCATCTATTACTATTGCCTTGGTTCCATAGGTGACAGCTCTCTTTGCGATGGACATCTTCTGTACTCTTTGATCCGGTCCGGAAAAATAGTTGATGCTCACTGTAGAACCTTCGGAAAACTTCGGCTCTCTCCTTATAATCACAAGGGGTAAGTTCAGCATATATGCCACCATCGAAGCAAGAGGTATTCCCTTTGTTTCTACGGTAACCACATAATTCGATTCGAGATCTTTAAATTTTGTTACAAATATTCTGGCTAAATCTCTGACAAATGCAACATCGTACATTATGTCGGAGGTGTATAAGAATCCTCCTCCAAGGATTCTTCCCGGATCGTTCAGTCTCTCACAGAACATTTTCTGGATAATCTCAGCTTCAAAGGGGGAAATAGTCGGAACAAATTTTACACCACCGGAGGGGCCCGTAATAGTAATTATTTCTCCTTGGTTGGATTCGGACAAAGCCTGAGCTGCAAAAGAAACATCTTCACTGGCGGTTGCCTTTGAAATTGCATACTTATCACAGAAATCTTGAAGCTTAAACAATACACTTGGTCTGCCGGATAAATCTTGAAGCATAGATGCTATTCTGATGGATCTTTTCAATTATATACCTCCCGATTTGTTTGCGCATAGATCTGAAAGTTCAATGGATATTCTTTAAATGAATACCCTCTAATGCTATCACAAAAATCTAAGGCTATCATAGAATAAATCGAATAATTTTGTCAACAGGGTTTATTTATCGAGAGCGTTTTATAATATGTAGCGTGTAATTTGACAACCATGACATCAAAATTTAAAAACAAATTAAAATAATGGAAAACAAACCTGCATATATGCTATAATAGTTCTATCAAGACAGTAATTTTGGAGGAGAAAGTTGACTGATATAAGATTATCTGACTATAAGAATATACACTGTATTGGAATCGGAGGCGTTGGGGTTTCTGCGATAGCTTCAATTCTTCTGGCGAGGGGAGATAGGGTTTCCGGCTCCGATATGAATGAAAACGAAATTATTAAGCACCTTCGAAAAGAGGGTGCAATCATATATCCGGACCATAGAAGGGAAAATGTGGAAGGGGCTGATTTGATTATTTACTCAGCGGCTATAGCTGATGAAAATCCTGAGCTTGTAAGAGCCAGGGAACTTGGTATACCGATGTATACAAGAGCTGAGATACTTGGCGTTCTGATGAAGGAATTCAAAGACTCAATTGCAATCAGCGGCACCCACGGAAAAACCACAACGACTTCTATGGTTTCTTTAATTTTAGAGAAAGCAGGACTTGACCCGACGATTCTGGTGGGTGGCACCCTAAGAGAGATCGGCGGAAACGTAAAAGTCGGACGAAGCCAGTATTTTGTTACTGAAGCCTGTGAGTACAGGGATAGTTTTTTGGAGCTGAAACCAAGGATTGAGGTGATTCTCAACATTGATTCAGATCATATGGACTATTTCAAGGATATAGAGCATATAGTGAGGTCGTTCAAAGCTTTCACCAGACAGGTGCCGGAAAACGGGATGATCATAGCATATGATGCCAATCCTTTTGTCAATCAGGTGCTGGAGGACATTCCAAACGCTATAACATACGGGTATGCTCAAGGCAGCACGTACTCCATCAGAGATGTGAAGTTTACTAAGGACGGAATGCCTAATTTTCACATTTTTAAAGATGGAGAAAATCTTGGAGAAATGCAGCTCTCCATGCCGGGAGAACACAATATCTTAAACGCTACGGCAGCATTTGCCTGCTGTCATGAGTTGGGTGTCCCTCCTGAAACCATTATCAAGAATATGAGGGGATTTACGGGAACTCAGAGAAGATTCGATATCAAGGGCCTTACAGGAAAGGACGTGAAGATAATTGACGATTATGCTCACCATCCGACGGAGATAAAGGCAACACTTGAGGCTGCAACCAAGATTCCCCACGGTAGGACGTGGACGATATTTCAGCCGCATACATATACCAGGACTCTCGCTCTATTTGATGAGTTTGCCAATGCATTCGAGAAGACTGACGTCTTAATCCTTACGGATATTTATGCTGCCAGGGAGAAGAACATATACAAAGTTTCTTCGGATAAACTGGCAGAGAGAATCAGGACAACCCATCCGGATAAGGATGTGAGATATATCAAAGAATTTCAAGAAATTGCCGATACAGTCTGTAGGGAGGCTGAACCCGGCGATTTGGTTATCACAATGGGTGCGGGAGATGTGTTTAAAATCGGAAATATGATTTTAAAGTAAAGAAGGAAGAAAAGTGACAGATGAAGTACGAAGAATATCTGACTAAGAAGGAAGAGAATCGTAAGAGAATAGTTTCATATATGGAGACAGGTGTTGAATTTCTCGATATAGACACAGTATGGATTGATCCCGGGGTAAAAATCGGTACGGGGACAGTCATTGAGCCATGTGTGCAGATAAGGGGAAGAACCTCAATCGGAGATAACTGTATCATCGGTCAGAACAGCCGGATAGAGGACGGTGTTTTGTGCTCTGAAGTGAAGGTGATGTCCTCTGTAATACTCGACAGTTCTGTTGATGAAGGAACTTCCGTAGGTCCATTTGCATATATCAGACCCGGGAGTAAAGTCGGAAAGAATTGTAAAATCGGAGATTTTGTCGAGGTCAAAAATTCAACATTGGGTGATGGTACTAAGGCCAGCCATTTGACATACATCGGAGATTCAGACCTTGGAGACAACATTAATCTTGGGTGTGGTGTTGTTTTTGTGAATTATGACGGTAAGAACAAGTATAGAAGCACTATAGATGATGGAGCCTTTATAGGGTGCAATACTAATATTGTCTCCCCCGTAACGGTTGGAAAAGGTGCGTATATAGCTGCCGGAACCACTGTCACAAAGAACGTACCTGAGGATTCCCTATGTGTGGGAAGATCGAAGCAGAAAGTGATAGAGGGTTGGGCCAGGGAAAGAGGCCTATACAGAAAGAATGACAAGTAAAAGGAGATAGGTGAAATTCCTGAGGTAAAGTAAACCTAAACTAAAAATGAATCAAGAGACAGAGCTAAAAGAATAAGTATAGCTTAAAAATTTAACTTTATTGATTTATACAGATTTAATTTAAATATATAAATAAAAGGGAACTGTTCAAAGAGTATTTTAAGAAAGACGAGGTAGTATTAATGAAGAGTGGCTCATTCTCAGAGTACAAGATTTTTACCGGCAATGCTCATCCACTTCTAGCGGAGGAAATCGCTTCCATCATGGGAAAACCCGTTGGAAAGTGTGAAGTCGCTCAGTTTAGTGATGGGGAGATTTCTCTGAATTTATGGGAATCTGTTCGAGGAGTTGATGTTTATATCGTTCAGTCAACATGTGATCCCGTAAACGATAATCTGATGGAACTTTTGATTATGATCGATGCCATGAAGAGAGCTTCAGCCGGCAGAATCAATGCTGTAATACCATATTATGGCTATGCTCGCCAGGACAGAAAGGCAAAAGCAAGAGATCCGATCACATCTAAACTTGTGGCAAACCTCATAGTTGCTGCCGGAGCAGATAGGGTGGTAACAATGGATCTCCATGCAAATCAGATTCAAGGATATTTCGACATTCCGGTGGATCATCTGGTAGGGATGCCGATTCTTGCAAAATATTTTAAAGAGAAAAACCTGGAAGATGTCGTGGTGGTTTCTCCTGACCATGGCAGTGTTACACGTGCAAGGAATATGGCAGAACTCCTTGATTGCCCGATTGCAATTGTCGATAAAAGAAGACCTGAGCCGAACAAGAGTGAAATTATGAACATCATAGGCAACATAGATGGTAAGAATTGTATCATTCTTGATGATATGATAGATACTGCCGGGACTATATGCAACGCAGCAGCTGCTATTAAGAATTTGGGTGCCAAGGACGTATATGCTTGTGCGACTCATGCAGTGCTGTCAGGCCCTGCTGTTGAAAGACTTGATAAGTCGGTTATCAAAGAGGTTGTGCTTCTGGACACTATTCCTATTGCAGATGATCAGATGATAGATAAGTTTAAGACTTTATCTGTTGCACCTCTTTTTGCCGAGGCTATGACCAGGATTTTTACAAACGGTTCTGTAAGCAAATTGTTCGTATAATTTCTCCATAGAACCGGACTAGTGTTTCAATCAAAAAATAAGGGCAATTTTAAAGGAAGTAAAAACATATATGTATATTATAATTGGACTTGGAAATCCGGGGAAAAAGTATGAGAACACCAGGCATAACATGGGGTTTATTGCTATAGATCGTTTAGCTGAAAAACATAATATACAAGTTGATAAGATTAAGTTTAAGGCTTTGGTCGGTGATGGTAGAATTGCCGGCCAAAAAGTTTTATTAGTGAAACCTCAGACCTATATGAATCTTTCCGGAGAGTCTGTGAGGGAGGTGGCAAACTATTACAAAGTCAATACGAACGATATAATAGTAATATATGATGATTTAGATCTGCCTCTTGGACACATCAGAATAAGGAAGTCGGGAAGTGCGGGAACGCACAATGGGATGAAGTCAGTGGTGTATCAGCTGAGGAGTGATCAATTTCCAAGGATAAGAATAGGCATCGGCGGAAATGGAGATGAAGATATAATCAATTATGTCATTGGGGGATTCAAAAAGGAAGAAGTGAAAATTCTTGAGGACACCGTTGACAATGTGGTTTCTGCAATAGAGTGCGTGATATCAGAATCTCTGGATATTGCAATGAATAGATATAATACTAAGAAGAGAAAGGTGAAGGAGAAGAATATAACGAGCAATAATGAAACGGAAGGAAAGAAAACTGCAAAGGTAGATGATGAATAAAACTATAGCATACATAGGAGCTTCTGATAGTTCAGTTGCACCGGTTATAGCACGGGCGAGAAGAGAAGATGAGTTGAAAGGTCCTATTCTGGTTATAGTCACCAGCCAAAACAGGGCAAAAGAATTATCAGAGGATCTTTCCTACTTCTGCAACGAGCCTGTATTTGTCATGCCACAAAGAGAAAACCTCTTTATGGCTTATCAGGCAAAGAGCAGAGTAAATACATTAAAAAGGATAGAAATCCTAAAGAGCCTTGAAGCAGGAGAGAGAGTAATAGCTGTCGCTGCGACCCCTGCACTTATGAGGAAACTCCCACCTGTAGGAATATATACAGAAAATAAGATTGAAATCAGTTTAGGCAGCACTGTCCCTTTTGATAGTCTTAAGGAACGACTGGTACAAATGGGATACGAGCCTATGTCCATGGTTGAGGAGGTAGGTGAGTTCAGCACTCGAGGGGGAATTGTGGACATTTTTTCCCCATCGTGGAAGAACCCGATCAGATTGGAATTCTTCGGAGATGAAGTTGATTCAATAAGGACGTTCGATACCGAAAATCAGAGATCACTTGAGAATCTCAAAGATATTACAATTTTTCCTGCCAGGGATATATATCAGGATCAATCAATGTTCAGGGAGGTGGCCACAAGAATAGAAGAAGACTACAGTGACAGAATTCGGGAACTATCAAAATTCCCTATGGAAAATGCCGAAGCCATTGATAATCTTTTAAGACAGAAAGGGGAAATTTCCGATAGGCTGAAAACTGTCATGAGTATGAGCCTGATGGAAAACTATATCCAATACTTTTATGATGAGACCTCTTTCCTGTGGGAGTACCTGAATCCGGGAGGCACGATATTTGTAGAAGAGCCTGATAAAGTGGAAGAATATATCAAAGCTCAGGAGGAAGAAAACAACAGAGAGTTTGCTTCATATTACGAAACAGGTCGGGCGATAAGGAGTGAATCAGAACTCCTTGTGGGCCTTGATGACTTCAAAGGTATATACAACATGACCGGGGTAGAACTCGGACTCATAATGACCTTCCCCAAGACCTTAAAAAATGTTTCTAAACTTACCAAAGTTGTTAACGTGAAGGCAAGACCTGCAGAAGGTTATCAGGGGAGAATGGATCTTTTTTCCAAGGGGGTCAGAAATCTTCTTAATTCCGGCTATCATATTACCATAATAATCGAAGATGAAAAGAAATTGGAATCGATACGGGAATTTTTGCTGCAGGAGAAGTTTGATTTAAGCTGTTTTACCTTCAGCAATGGAGACATATCTCGAGGCACAGACTTTTACGAAGAAAAAATCGCATTTCTTTCGGAACTTGATATCTTCGGAAGGGTTAAGTCAGTAAAGAAAAAGAAAATTTCGAGACAGGAAAAATCTGTGTTTTTTGCAGATATTAAGGTGGGAGATTACATCGTTCACGAGAACCACGGTATAGGATTATTTAAGGGAATGGAGCAGATTGTTGTTGAGGGAGAGAGAAAGGACTATCTTCTAATCCAGTATGCCGGTAACGACAAACTGTATGTTCCTGTTGATCAGATGGGGTTTTTGCAAAAATACGTGGGCGCTGACGGAATTGCACCGAAAATTAATCGATTATCCGGCGGAGACTGGAAGGCTACCAAGGCCAAAGCTAAGATGGCAATTGCAGAGATGACGGGTCATCTGCTGGAACTTTATGCTAAGCGTCAGGCTCAAATCGGGTATGCCTTTGGACCTGATACACCTTGGCAGAAGGAATTCGAGGATACATTCCCATATGCTGAAACAGAGGATCAGTTAATAGCCACAGAGGAAATTAAAGAGGATATGGAGCAGGAGCACGCCATGGACAGGCTCCTTTGCGGTGATGTGGGCTTTGGCAAAACAGAAGTAGCTGCAAGGGGGATTTTTAAATGTCTGGCAGACGGCAAACAAGCTGTAATCCTTGTACCCACAACTATTTTGGCGACTCAACACTATTACACCTTGAAGGAAAGATTTGAACATTTTCCCATGAGGGTAGAAGTTATATCTCGGTTTCAGAGCAGAGCAAAGCAGACAGAGATACTGGAGGATATGAAAAACGGAAAGATAGATCTGCTGATAGGTACCCACAGACTTCTTTCTAAAGATGTGAGATTCAAGGATTTGGGGTTGCTTGTAATCGATGAAGAGCAGAGATTTGGAGTTGCCCATAAAGAAAGAATCAAAGAATTGAAAACAAATGTAGATGTGTTGACTCTTTCAGCAACACCTATACCAAGAACGCTTAATATGAGTCTTTCGGGAATTAAGGCCATGAGTCTCATTTCTCAGCCTCCACAGGATCGAATGCCTGTCCAGACGTATGTCGTAGAGGAGGACGATTTTTTAATTAAGGATATAATACACAGGGAACTGGCAAGGGGAGGACAGGTTTTCGTAGTATATAACAGAGTGAAGGGCATACTTTCCCTTGCAGAGAGAGTAAGAAAACTGGTACCTGAGGCAAAGGTTGTGGTAGGACATGGACAGATGAGGGAGCATGCTCTTGAAGATGTAATGATGAATTTCATCAGGGGAGAATCTGACGTTATGGTCTGTACAACGATCATAGAAACGGGAATTGATATACCAAATGCCAATACTTTGATAATACTGAATGCGGACAAGTTGGGGATTTCACAGCTCTATCAGTTGAGAGGGCGTGTGGGGAGATCTACAAGGATGGCGTATGCGTATCTCATGTATCAGAGAGGCAAATCCCTAAATGAAGCAGCCTCAAAGAGACTAAAAGCTATCAAGGACTTTACAGAATTCGGTTCAGGCTTTAAAATTGCTATGAGAGACCTTGAAATCAGAGGAGCCGGAAATATTCTCGGGGCAGAGCAAAGTGGACACATGATGAATATAGGGTATGAACTTTACTGTAAGATGGTAGATGATGCTGTCAGAGCAATGAAAGGGGAAATCGTTAAAGAAAAGCCTGAAGATTTGCAGATAGACCTGGTGGTTTCAGCCATAATACCTGTATGGTACATCGCTGAGGAAGAGTTAAAAATGGAGATGTACAAAAAATGTGCCGGAGTTTCAAGCGATTCTGATATGTCGGATCTGACAGATGAGTTCATAGACAGGTTTGGAGATGTGCCAAGGGAAACGGAGAATCTTATGCGTCTGAGCTATATAAGATCAATCGCTGAGGAAATAGGTGTAAAAAGAATATATGAGGAAAAGAACACCATCGTAGTGGTAATGGAAGGTCAAAATATGCTTAGAGCTGAGAATTTGGCCGATGCGAGAGCTTATTTCGGATATGATATGATAATTAATGCAGGTGTTGAACCTCGCCTCAGACTTAAAGCTTCAAAGCAGGAAAAGACGGAAAAGCTGCTTAAGCTTATGAAATTCCTCAGACCCGGGGCAGAAGATCAAGATGTGAACCGGAACTGATGTAGAGGAATCACGGATAAGTTATTATGATTTTATCATTTTCAGCATTATCATCATTGAAAATAGGAGGGGAAAATGTTACTCAAGAATGTTACCTATCTGGATGAGAATTTTAAATTAGCAACCACAAAATACTTGCGGATAGAAGATGGACGGTTTGTCGAGTTTACCGATGATCTGACAGGATCGAAAGACAATCTGTCAGGACTGATGGGCAACCCTGTGAACTATCAGAGAGCACCTCAGAGGCAAGCCGCTAAATCTAGAAGCGACAAAGAACAGATAGATTGTACAGATCTTCTAATAATGCCCGGATTCTATAATAGCCATGCCCATTCTCCCATGAGCCTCATGAGAGGTTATGGGGAAAATATGAGTTTAAATGCATGGCTGAGTGATAAAATCTGGCCATTTGAAGCTCACCTGAATTCTGACAGTATCTATTGGGGAACAATGCTTTCCATGGCTGAATCCATCAGAAACGGAATCGTTTCTTCCACAGATATGTATTACTTCACATCTGACATGGTAAGAGCATATGTTGATGCAGGGGTCAAGGGAAATATATCGAGAGCCCTTGTTAACTTTGACGGTACTTACTATACTGAGATGGAATCCTTTAAAGAGATGGAAACTGCTTACAAAGATTTCAACGGATACAGAGACGGAAGAATAATAATCGAGGCAAGCATACATGGGGAATACACCAGCGATGAGCAGACAGTAAGAGGAATTGCAGAATATGCCGGAGCTCACGGTATGAGAATGCACATACATCTTTCGGAAACGAGAGAAGAACATGAGAACTGCGTATTGAAGAGAAAAATGACGCCATGTGAGTATTTTGCTGAATGTGGATTGCTGGATGTTCCGACAACGGCGGCTCACTGTGTGTGGGTAACCGATTCAGATATAGATATTTTAAGAGAAAAAAAAGCGACGGTTTCACACAATCCGCAGAGCAATTTGAAACTTGCAAGCGGAATAGCTCCGGTTTATAAAATAATGAATAAGGGAGTGAGAGTTGCAATCGGTACAGACAGCGTAGCTTCAAATAACAGCTTAAATTTCTTTGAAGCTATGAAGCTGACGGGACTGATTGCCAAAATATCCACGATGGATCCGAGAGTTCTTTCCCCTGAGGATATTTTGACTTCGGCAACGCGAAACGGAGCACTGGCTCAAGGGAGAGAAGATTGTGGTGCGATTAAGGAAGGGTTTAGGGCCGATTTTATCGCTGTGAACCTGAAGGATTCATGCATGAATCCGATTCATGAAATAACGAATAATTTGGTATATTCAGGAGATCCGTCAATAATCAAAATGACTGTTTGTGACGGAGAACTTTTATATAAAGACGGTGAATTTACAAAGTTTGATATCGATGAAGTTATAGCTAATGCCAACAGAGAAACTGAGAGGATTTTGCAACTGGTATGAGGGAGTATAACAAAAATACTACAGAACGCAGAGCTGCTGTCGGCGGATCAGGAAAAAAAATAATCAAGGGAGCGGCTATTCTCGGGACAGCCGGGGTCATTGTGAAAATAATAGGAGCTGTGTTCAGGATACCGGTTGCCAATCTTATAGGAGATACCGGCATGGCCTATTATTCATATGCCTATGCGATTTACGGTACTCTCCTCGTACTTGCCACGTCAGGTATGCCGGTTGCCATTTCAAGACTTGTGGCTGAAAAAATTGCCTTGGGTCAGTACAAAAACGCACACAAGGTATATCACATTTCGGCAGGTATAATGGCAGTGATTGGCGGTATCGGTTTCCTGATATGCTTCTTTGGAAGTAACGTCATTGCTGCTAAAATGGGCAATCCGGAGGCATCATATGCATTGAAAGCAATTGCCCCTGCCATTTTTATCGTTTCAATCCTTGCTGCCACCAGGGGATTTTTCCAAGGAAGGCAGAACATGAATCCTACTGCTCTGTCTGAGGTAATGGAGCAGACGGTGAGAGCTGTTGTGGGGATTGCCTTGGCTTTTGCCCTTGTGAGTCAAGGACTTCACTATGCTGCTGCTGGAGCAGCGTTTGGGGCTACAGCGGGCTCCTTCGTTGCGCTTATTTTGATTTTGCTGATTTTAATGCTTAATCAGCCGGGGTTTAAGAGAAAAATCCTCGCTCATGATCCTTATGTAGACTCTAACAAAACCATTTTGAAAAAGATTATCTGGATTGCAGTTCCCATAGTCATCGGAGCGGAAATAATGCCTATAATGAACCTGATCGATGCCACTTTGATAATCAACAGGCTGACAGACAGCGGTGTAAATCCCGAGAGAGCAAAGGGGTTGTACGGGCTTTTGACCGGTTTTGTGGTTCCTATCATAGGACTTCCGCAAATCTTTACAGCTGCTGTTGCAGAGAGCTTAGTTCCGGCGATATCAGGTAAATTTCAAACAAAGCAATATGCGGATACAAGGTCTCACATCAAGCTCGGGATTCGCACTACGATGATAATGGCTTTTCCGTGTGCTTTTGGAATATTTGCGTTAGCTGAACCTATATTGAAAACTCTGTATTTTAATCAGCAAGATGCGGTTGTGGACGCGATACCAACGATGATGCTCATGGGAGCAGGAGTGGTATTCCTTGCATTATCTCAGACTACTGCGGGAATTTTGCAGGCCATCGACAAGCAGACGAAACCTGTTAAGAATCTTGCTATAGGTGCTTTTGCAAAGATTATTTTGACATATGTATTAGTTGCTATTCCGGTAATAGGGATTAATGGGGCTGCTATCGGTACAATGACTGCATACGTAATTGCCTTTACATTAAATTTCAGGGATATTAAGAAAACCACAAGGGTGAAAATAGATCCTGTTGCTGCCTTTCTTAAACCAATGGCAGCGTCAGCCCTCATGGCTTTAGGAGCATATCTGTCATGGAGACTTGCAAATCCTCTATTGGGAATGAAGATATCAACTGTGGTAGCTATAGTCTTTGGTGCGGCAATCTATTTTGTTGTAATTCTGGCTATAAGGGGTATTACTGTTGATGAAATTGAATCGGTACCGCAGCTCAGAAGGCTGGCTAATTTAATGAGGAGATTCAAATGAATGATGAGAAAATAAATTCAATGAAGTACAAGATGCTGAAAGAATATGAGCATTTTTCTAAGGGTGGCGAAACCCTTGAGGAGGCTGTGAGAAGGCTATACGAGATCGTTGCTGTTTTAAGGAAGAAATGCCCGTGGGATATTCGGCAGACCCATGAGAGTCTGCGAGGTGCTATGATTGAAGAAATCTATGAGGCAGTAGATGCTATTGATAGGGGAGATATGGAAAACCTGCGGGAAGAGCTGGGAGATGTGACCCTTCACGTGGTGTTTAACAGCAGTCTTGCGGAGGAAAACGGAGATTTTAACCTTGTGGATGTGCTAAATGAGGAATGTGAAAAGATGATCAGGCGCCACCCACATGTTTTTTCCGCTGAAAATACGGCTAATAAGGCAAAAACTGTTGACAAAGTCCTTGAAAAATGGGAAAATATTAAAAGTAAGGAACATTCCGAGACCGACGTATCTCAAAGCTTGGCAGATGTTCCAAACGCTTTACCTTCCCTTATGAGAAGTTATAAGATTCAGAAGAAGGCCGCTAAGATGGGTTTCGATTGGGATGACAAGGAAGGGGCGTTAGAAAAGGTCATGGAAGAGTTCAAAGAGCTGAAAGAAGCCATTTCTGAAGGTTCTTTGGAGCATATGGACGAGGAACTCGGAGACTTACTTTTTTCAGTTGTCAACGTATCCAGATTCTTGAAGATAAATCCGGAATTGG
This sequence comes from Clostridiales bacterium, assembly GCA_022766365.1. Classification (GTDB taxonomy): domain Bacteria; phylum Bacillota; class Clostridia; order Peptostreptococcales; family Anaerovoracaceae; genus S5-A14a. The sequence goes on from JALENW010000020.1 coordinate 51,884, forward strand.
CACTCAAGGCTTCATCTGATAAGTTTATATCTCGTTTTCAGAAGATGGAAGAGATTGCTGCCCGGGAAGGGGAATCTATGGAGGATATGAATGTTGTAGAACTGGATCTGCTTTGGCAAAGAGCCAAGAAAGAACTCAGCCATTAAATGTTTTTAAGGAGGAAATTATGAATAAGACAGAATTGGTTGCTGCAGTAGCAGAGAAGACAAATCTAAAGAAGAAGGACGCAGAGGCAGCTGTAAACGCACTGCTATCTACAGTTCAGGACGCTCTTGTAAAGGGAGATGACGTTAGACTGATCGGATTCGGAACTTTTGAAACCAGAGAGAGAAAAGCAAGACAGGGAAGGAATCCTAGAAAGCCTGACGAAGTTATTAAGATCGCTGCTTCTAAGGCACCTGTATTCAAGGCTGGTAAGGCTCTTAAGGACGCAGTTAACGCTAAATAGGTTATTATTAGACTTAAATATTAGATTTAATATGATTAATTTTGGGGCGGCTTTGGTCGTCCCTTTGTTTTAGCAAATTTGATCAAATTATACTTGAGGAGTCAGTGGGTGAGAATAGATAAATTTTTGAAAACTTCAAGATTGATAAAAAGGAGAGCTGTTGCAAAAGCTGCCTGTGATCAGGGCAGGGTCAGTATAAACGATAAAACTGCAAAGGCAGGCAGCGAGGTTGAAATAGGAGATGTTATTCACATAGAATTCGGAAATAATTCCATATCGGTAAAGGTTATGGCGTTAAAGGAAGGTACCCGTAAAGAGGATGCCGAGGGAATGTATGAGGTTGTAAATTAAATCAAAGGTTATTAGCAGATGTACGGTGTCCTTACTAAGTTGCCGAGAAACTCGGGAATACTCAGTATCATATTGCTATTTTACGGTTTTTTGATTTAACGGATTTCTGTGATATGACTGAAAATATTTGGTAAGTACAATTTTTATATAGAGAAATCTATAACTTTCAGTCAAAATAATTCAAAAAATTGTTGCATAACAACTAATAATCTGTTACAATTTTATGCGTGCTAACAAAAACGATGTATTAAATTTGAGAAAGGAGAACACAATGAGAGACGATACCAAGTGTTTACATGCTGGCTACACACCTAAGAATTCGGAGCCGAGAGTGATGCCAATCGTGCAGAGCACCACATACGTATTCGATTCGACAGACGACGTAGCAGCGGTATTCGATGATCCAACCAAAGCGCTAATCTACAGTCGATTTGCAAATCCAACTGTAATGGCAGTTGAAGAAAAGATTGCGGCACTGGAAGGAGGTGTCGCCGCAATGTGCACCTCCTCGGGTCAGGCAGCAAATTTGCTTGCTATACTTAATTTATGCAGTGCGGGGGACAATGTTGTTGCCTCCAGCCAAATTTATGGAGGAACTATTAACCTCTTTTCATTCACTTTAAAGAAACTGGGTATAGAGTGCCACTATGTGAATGTTGATGCGTCGGAAGAAGAAATATCGAATGCAATAGATTCAAATACCAAGGCGGTTTTCGGCGAGACAATTGCAAATCCTGCGGTGTCTGTCCTGGATATCGAAAAGTTTGCAAAAGTTGCACATGACAACGGTATACCGTTAATTGTAGACAACACTTTTGCAACTCCTATACTCTGTAAGCCGATTGAATTCGGAGCCGATATCGTAACCCATTCAACAACAAAATATATGGATGGTCATGCGGTTCAAGGGGGAGGAGTGATTGTAGACAGTGGAAATTTCGATTGGAAAGCCTCGGGAAAATTCCCTGATTTCACAGAACCTGACGATTCATACCATGGGATAACATATGTAGGGACGTATGGAAAACCGGCATATATCCTTAAGGCAAGAATGCAACTGATGAGAGATTTCGGGTGCTATCCTGCTGCACATTCGGCATTTCTGTTGAATTTGGGACTTGAAACATTAGGCCTCAGAATGAGACAATACTGTGAAAATGCAACCAAAGTGGCTAATTTTCTGAAAGACAGAGAAGAGATAGAATCAATAAGCTATCCTGCCTTGGAAGAAGACAAATACCATGAGCTTGCAAAGAAGTATCTCAAGGGATCCAGCGGCGTTATATCAGTGGTAATCAAAGGTGGAAGAGATAATGCCATCAAGTTCATGGATAGCCTTAAGTTGGCATCAAACGAGGTACACGTTGCTGATATTAGAACCTGCGTGCTCCATCCTGCAGGGGAGACCCACAGACAGCTAACTGATGAACAGCTTATCGCAGCGGGAATTGAGCCTGGAATGGTCAGAGTTTCTGTTGGACTTGAAGATGCAGATGATATAATTGATGACTTAAAGCAGGCTTTAGATGCCATCAACAAGGCTGATTCATTGAATAGCTAGGAAGGGGAACGATAATGCCTATTAAAGTTCCTAATAACCTTCCGGCAGTGGAAACCCTGACAAAAGAGAACATTTTCGTAATGACTGACACCAGGGCCATGACACAGGATATCAGGCCTCTAAAGATACTGATACTCAATCTTATGCCAACTAAAATCGATACGGAGACACAGCTTACTCGACTTCTTGGTAATACACCTCTCCAGGTAGAGCTTGAACTTTTGCAGACAGCAAGCCACAAGGCCAAAAACATTTCCGAAGAGCATATGATTGCTTTTTACAAAACTTTTTCTCAGGTCAGATCTAACTTCTACGATGGAATGATAATTACAGGTGCGCCTATAGAGCATCTTGATTTCAAAGAAGTCGAATACTGGGACGAGCTATGTGAAATTATGGAATGGTCCAAGAGTCATGTGCACAGCACATTCCACATATGTTGGGGTGCCCAGGCCGGACTCTATTACCACTACGGAATTAGCAAATACCCCCTAAGAGAAAAACTCTCAGGGGTATTTCCTCATGTGGTGGAGAAGAAGAACAGCATGTTATTCAGAGGCTTTGATGATATCTTCATGGCACCTCACTCCCGAAACACCGAAGTGAGAAGGGAGGAAGTGGAAGCAGAACCGGAGCTTGAGATTTTATCTTCATCTGAAGAAGCAGGACTATATGCCATAAAGTCAAAAAATGACAGACAGTTTTTTATAATGGGGCATTCCGAGTACGACCGGGATACTTTACTCAAGGAATATGAAAGGGATGTGAAGGATGGGATTTCTCCTGAAGTGCCTGAAAACTATTTCCCTGAAAATGATGACAGCAAAACACCGTTGGTGACATGGAGATCCAGCGCCAACCTCTTGTACAGCAACTGGCTAAACTATTTTGTGTATCAGTCAACACCTTATGTAATTGACCAGATTACTACTGATGAAGGACTGAGTAAGCTTCAGTCATTCGGAGACACTGTGACGTGTAAATTCGGGGGTTCGTCTTTGGCCAGTGCAAATGGGTTTAAGCGGGTTCGCAATATTATTAAAAGTGATGTCAGAAGGAAGTTTGTCGTAGTATCTGCACCGGGGAAAAGGTTTCGAGGGGATAACAAAGTAACGGATCTTCTTGTTGCTATGACTGACGACACCGCTACAAGGGAGGAAAGGCTGGAACTGATTTCGGAGATTGAATACAGACTTAATTCCATAGTTTCTGACCTTAAAATTCCGGATATACTGAAGGAGGATTTCGCAGAAATTCGAAGTGCAATTCCTAAAGACGGCCAAGGTATCAATGAGGTGGAATACATTCTGAGCAGGGGAGAATATCTTACAGGTAAGATAATGGCGGAATTTTTAAACTATGATTTCATTTCTCCTGAGAAATTTATCAGGTTTGACGGAAACGGTGTGCTTATGGGTGATGAGACTTTAAAGCTGCTGTCCGAAGAACTTAAACGCCACGAAAATGCTGTTATTCCGGGATTCTTCGGTGGAGACTACAGCAACAAAATACATGTGTTTTCGAGGGGCGGCTCCGATGTTACAGGTTCTCTGGTGGCGGCTGCATCAAAATCGGATCTGTATGAGAATTGGACTGATGTTTCCGGTCTTCTGATGGCAGATCCCGGCATTGTCAAAGATGCTGTAACTGTCCCGGTTATAACATACAAAGAGCTTAGAGAACTGGCCTATATGGGAGCTAAAGTAATGCACAGAGATGCTATAAAGCCGGTCAAACAGTTTTCAATTCCCATCAACATAAAGAGTACAGAAAGACCTGAGGATCCGGGTACACTAATTGTGGAAAATGCCGATTATTATCGCAGTGGGGATTTAATTTCGGGAATTACCGGTAAAACTGATCTCATGAGTATCCTAATAGAAAAAGAAAATTTAAATGAAGATCCTCACCTGAGAGGTGAAGTTATTCACAGGTTAAAAAGACAGGGGATAAATGTGGAGCATACCTTGGCGGAAATAGATTCCCTTACAGTAATAGTGGATAAAGGTGAGTTGACCGGTGTGCCCGATGTCAAGAACTTTGTAAGAAGCACCTTGGAAAGTTATCTCTCTGATTTCAAAGTATCCGTGGATGCGGATCTTGCCATCATCGCAGTGGTAGGAAGAAATTTAGGTACGACTCCCGACGTTGCGGTACGTGTGCTCAATTCTCTTTCTATGAAGCGAATCAACGTGAAGCTCATCGACCACGGCCCAAGGAGATACAATATGCTCGTGGGTGTGCCGGAGGAGAAGTATGAGGAATCGGTAGAGTCTATTTACAACAATTTTGTCGGTCATTGATTTTTGAATAGATGTTCAACGTAAGTAATACCTTGTGAATGTAAGTTCACAAGGTATCGCTATATATAATTAAAACCTCACTTAATTTAATTAAATGAGGTCGTTTAAAAAAATATTATTGCCATTCTAGCAAAAATATATCGGCTATAGTTGTATATTCAGATACAGCGGCAACTTGATAGAATATTCAGCGTTGAATTAATAATATGTTTATCAGCGTTCTGCGTTCCGGACACGCAGAGCCGGTATATTCCTAACCACCCCGTGATAGACAATAGGAATAAGTAGGACCTGAAGTGTGTAAGTGATGATACACTTCACTATTCTTGCCGGTAAAATTGCCATATATGCTCTTCCCTGCAGTATGGAGAGCCATAAAGTATCAAGACCAAAATTTATGAAGAATGCAATGATGGCACAGGCGATGAGAACTCGTGGAAGACTGACATTTCTGTTTCTAAAGAAAATACCGAAGACTATTCCTGTCAGAAAAGCTGAGAGGGTAAATCCAAAGAAAAAGCTTCCGCTGGGCCATAGCATCATTCCCAGCACATCTCCAATGGCGTAAGCCACACCTGCCCAGATGGGGCCATATAGGATTGCAAGCATGGCAACAGGAAGGAATCCGAATCCTAATCTCACAATCGGAGTTTGTATGGACAAAAATCTCGTAAGAATCACCTCGATGGCGATGAAGACAGCGATGGTGACTAATTGTTTGGTAGTAGGTTTGCGCATAAAAATATCTCCTTTCAAGTGTGTATTCACAAACTACACCCTGATTAGAGATAATAGACTTCTCTGTATTTATGTGGTGTAGTAGTGGACGCAATATTGTATCGCAACCTCCTGTCTCACAGCATATCGGCAATAATATGATCCTGATAGTCATTTGAGATACAAGCGGTCTTCGTTTATGGGCAACATCCCATCCCATAACACTTCACGCACAATATTTACTCTACTGTCTAGAGTATAACATCACCATAGCTGATAAGCAAGGAAATGAGGGAAATTGTTAATGTAAAGTCCGGAACTTTCAAATATGTATGTTTCTGATAAATAATTTACAAAACAGTTTCAAAAACGAAAATCAGAAAGCCTGCTATAAAATTATGCATCTGAAATTTATGTTAAGTTTATCTGATTGTGATTGTCAAGAATTTAGAATCCATATAGCTTAATATGTATATAGATGAATAAACAAAACTCGAATAATAATTATGACTTTTGATTCGTGAGGTGCATCGATAAACGAAAACCCATGAAAGTTCGAAAATTACTTAAAAATAGGAGATCGTTCCGGCCCCAAGGAATGAAGACAGTGATTTGTGGAATGTATTTTGTTGTAAACACTTTTAAATTTTTAAAATTATGGTAGAATATGTATACGTTATTTACATTTGGTAATTAAAGCGAAAGGAGATTTTTATGTGGGGGAGGATTTTAGATTTTGATAATCCGCTTATAGGTGCGGATAACACGTGGGTGCTCATGGCGATAACGTTCGGCTGGGTTGCATTCTCAATTTATGCGGAACAGAAATGGAAGATTGCTGCTAAGATGTCAGGAGCAATCGTAGCACTGATAGGAGCTCTTGTACTGACAAATTTAGCAATTATACCGACCAGTGCACCTTTTTTTGACGACATTGTGTGGGGTTATGTGGTGCCTATGGCTATACCGCTACTACTTTTACAATGTGATCTAAAGAAGATCGGTAAGGAATCAGGAAGGCTATTGATAATTTTTTTGATAGGATCGGTGGGAACTGTAGCAGGAGCCATCCTTGGTACTGTTTTGCTCGGAAAACATATACCCCACATTCCGGGAATCGCCGGTATGATGACAGGATCATATATTGGTGGAGGTGTGAACTTTGCTGCACTGGCAGGAGCCTTTAACATACCGGGAGAACTTGTCTCTGCAACCACAGTTGCCGACAACCTGCTAATGGCACTCTACTTTTTCGTCCTTGTGATGATACCGGGGATTGCGTTTTTCAGGAAGCATTACAAACATCCCCATTTGGATGCAGTGGAGTCCCATCAGGTCAGCGACGAACAAAAGACTTTAGCCGCATCTTACTGGGGCAAGAAGGAGATTTCCCTTAAGGATATAGCCATAAATATGGCAATAAGTGGAATAATCGTTGCTGTTTCAAAGATCATTGCGGATTTTCTTGCTAAGACTATTCCAACCGGCAATGCTTTTTTTCAAATGCTCAACGGAATGCTTGGCAACCAGTATCTGGTAATTACAACTATAGCAATGCTGTTGGCAACCTTTGGATCAAAGCATATAGCCAAACTTGACGGTTCTCAGGAGATAGGTACGTGGCTTATCTATCTGTTCTTCTTTGTAATAGGTGTTCCTGCTTCTATTATGCAGGTTGTAATCAATGCGCCTATAATTCTTGTATTCTGTATGATTATGGTCATTGTTAACATGCTGATTTGTTTTGTGTTTGGTAAGCTTCTCAAGTTCAATCTCGAAGATATAATACTAGCTTCAAATGCTAATATAGGAGGACCTACAACTGCAGCGGCAATGGCTATTTCAAAGGGATGGGTAGAATTGGTAGGGCCGATAATGCTCGTCGGGACATTAGGCTACGTTATCGGAACATATATGGGACTCTTTGTCGGAAATCTTCTCAGTTAACCCATCGTGGTCTGAAACGAAGGAAGTGAAGAAAATACTGAAGCGAAACATTAACTTAAAACGAAAGAAACTTTACCGGGCACAGATGTTTTGCATATAATACGGAAATTTTTCGAGTAATACGGACATTTTGCAAATAATACAGATATTTTGCATATAATAAACAGGTAATGCAGATGTATGATAATTAAGGCATTGGAGTTGAATTAAATACAACAAAACTTATAAAGGAGAGAAGCTATGATTTTTGACGGACATTCGGACATTTTTGCTGATGTTACGATTAAAAGACTAGAAGGTGAGACAGATGTTCTGCGAAACCATCATCTTAAGAGACTGAAAAAGGGAGGTGTTGAAGGAAGTATTTTCGTCATTTGGATTGATCCTCCATATGATAAGCAGCCGGTTCCAAGGAGCAAGGAGATAATGAAAGCCATCAGGGACGAGATGGCTGAGACTGAAGATTTTGTCATCGTTCACAATACGGCAGAGATGGAAAAGGCGAAGGCAGAAGGAAAATTCTACATTTATATAGGGCTTGAAGGAGTTTCGTATATAGGCAGTGATGTGGATAAAATCGATGAACTTTACGATTTTGGTGCTCGACATTGCATGCTCACATGGAATGAGACAAATGACTTGGCAACAGGTGCTCAAGGGGATCCTGACCGGGGACTGACAGAGGCCGGAGTGAAGGCTGTTAAGAAAATTCAGCAGCTTGGAATGCTTATGGATGTGTCGCACCTCAACGACAAATCGTTTTGGGATGTTATGAGGGTAGCTACGGGTCCGGTTATCGCTTCCCATTCTAACGCCCGTGCTCTCAGTAATGCCGCAAGAAATCTCACTGATGACATGTTAATGGAAATTAAAAAAACCGGTGGTCTTGTGGGTATGAACTCGTTCAACTTGTTTGTTAGTCAGGAGATAGAAAACCAAAGGATTGAACGGCTGGTTGATCATATAGTTTACATAAGCGACAAAATAGGTGTGGAGCATGTGGGCTTCGGCTTCGACTTCTTTGAGTTCCTGAACCCGGCCGGTATGTCATCATACAGCGATCAGGACACCTCGTATACAAGGGGGCTGGAAGATGCTACTAAGGTTCCGGAGCTTTTAAGACTTATGGAAAAAGCCGGATTCAATAAAGAGGAGATGGAAGCTATAAAGTATAAGAACTGGCACAATCTTATTAAAAAAGTTGTGGGATGATTTTCGCTTCGACCGGAGATTGGAGTCTAAGTTCAAACATATTATGTTATGTGCCACTGATTCACGGATAAGTCATGTGTAAAAGTATTTGTACATATGTATTAAATGCACCCTGATGCGGCCTGAAAAAAATTTATCGGAAAAAGAGAAAAAAACAGTTGACATAAGGTAGTAAGGAGTGGTAATATATTCAAGCTGTCGCAAAACGGCGGAAGTCAACCGAAAGAGAAACGAGTAGGAAGACAGAAGCAAAAGAGCGTGAGTCAATGCAAAAATAAAATAAAAAAACGTAAAAAAAGGTATTGACATAAAACGCGAACGATGGTAGAATATATATCGCTGACCACGAAAGTGGAGAGCGAAAAGGCACGAGAAAAAGTGCCAAGAACCTTGAAAACTTCATAGTGTAAGAAAACTTAGTCAAAGAGAAGTGAAATTCTCAAAACCAAGTACAATCTGA
>JALENW010000030.1 GCA_022766365.1 Clostridiales bacterium
AACAGGAGATCTGAAGCTGCCGGAAGGAACAGAGATGTGTATGCCTGGAGATAACGTAACAATGGAGATCGATCTGATTACACCAATCGCAATCGAAGAGGGACTGAGATTCGCTATCAGAGAGGGCGGAAGGACAGTAGGTTCCGGAGTTGTTACTGAGATCATCGAGTAAGATCTGAAACGATAATTTTTAAAATATAGGGCGACGCTTGTGATAAGGGGAGTTGGTTCAGAGTCACAGGCTGTGGAATCAAACTCCTTGTGATTCTGCATTGGGTCGGTAACTATATTGAGTTTATTTTAAAGGGGCTCTTGAGAGCTCCTTTATTTCGTAGAGGGGTATTTTCTCATGAGTCGACATTCTGAGAGAAACAATTTAGGGAAGACAGGATTTTTCAAGCAATTTACGCAATTTTGGGGGGCTTTTTTTACGCTGGTGAGTGTTGCATTTGTTGCAATATTGGTTTATCTGGATGTTTTGCCGTTAAAACTTATGATAGGCGTATTTGCTATTGTGGCTGTATTGTGGATTTTGATGTTCCCTGCACTATATCTTATGAAGATTAGAAAATCGCGAAAAATAATTGCGTTCTTCTTTTCGACTTTTATGATTTTCATCTATGCTACAGGTATATACTATCTGACGGGCACCATAAGTTTTCTGGGGGGTGTAACTGCCGGCGAATATACGGAAAAAACCTTTGAAGTGCTTGCAAGAACTGATGATGTTCGGTACAACAAATTGAAGGACATAGCGGACAGTACCGTTTATACACTTGATGGTGACTTTCCGGGAAAGAAAGATGTTGAAGAAAAGTTAAGGAAGGAATATCTTGCAAGAGTTGATTATTATAACAACCTGCCGGATCTTGGAACGGATTTGCTAAACAGAAATTGTGATCTGATCATGCTGAGTGACAGGGGAAAATCGGAAATGCTGGACATATCACCGAATTTCAGTAATGAGACCAAGATCGTAGGAGAAATAAAGGTCAGGATTCATCCACGAGATATAGCAAAAAGGAAGGACGTAACCAAAGAATCATACAATATACTGATAAGTGGAATTGACAATGACAAGAAAATAAACGAAAACGGCAGATCTGATGTGAATATGATAGTAACCGTCAACCCTGTTAAGAAAAAAGTATTGCTGACTTCTATTCCGAGAGATTACAGAATATACATGAAGAAATTTTCAGGAGCCTCAGATAAGTTGACGCATACCGGAATTTATGGAATAGATACGACTGTCGAGGCTGTGGAAGACCTTCTGAATGTGGACATCAACTACTATGTTAAAGTGAACTATGCAACGGTTCGTCAGGTTGTGGATGCCATAGGCGGCGTTGAAGTGTACTCTGACAGACATTTGCTTCTGGACGATGAAAGTGGGGATACTTACGAATATAGGAAAGGAAATAACCTTCTCGGAGGAAATCAAGCTCTGCGTTTTGCCAGAGAAAGAGAGTCCTATGAGGAAGGAGATATCCACAGAAATGAGAATCAACAGGCCGTTATGAAGGCTATCATTGAGAAAGCTACAAGCAGCAAGACGATTCTTATGAACTATGGTAGTATTCTGAGGGGTCTCAAAGGTTACATGAACACCAACATTAGAGAAGATGAGATAAGAAAAATAATCAAGAATGAGCTCACTCACATTGGTGGTTGGGACATAGAAACTCAAAATCTTACAGGGGAAGGCAACTCCGACGTGTTGTATTCCACGCCGGGGGATTATGCATATGTTATGGAGCAAGATGAGAAAGTAATAGATAAGGCTCATTCCCAAATTATGAAGATGATAAGAAATTAGCAGTTGACATAGATGTTCCGATAGAGTAAAATATATAAGCATATTTGTGGTTAATTTCGGAACAGAGTCCAAGGACTCTGAATTTTGATGTTATAATAACGCATTGAGAGGGAGGTAGCGATGAGAGTTAAAGCGACCCTTGCATGCACAGAATGCAAGCAGAGAAACTATAACACTATGAAGAATAAGAAGAACAATCCTGAAAGGATTGAAATGCAGAAGTATTGCAAGTTCTGCAAGAAGACTACTCTTCATAAGGAGACAAAGTAATTATAAGGAGTGTCAATTATGGCAGCTACTAACAGAGAAAAAATTAGGAGAACTGCGGCAGCACGTGCTAATGCTGCAAGCAAGAACAATACTTCTGCTAAGGAGTATTTCAAAGGTGTGAGAACAGAGCTATCAAAAGTAGTATGGCCTACAAAGAAGGAACTCGGCACTTTTACAGGGGTGGTTATCTCTGTATGTGCCTTCTTTGCCTTGGCTTTCTGGGCTATTGACTCTGCAGTTCTTGCAGCTCTGAGAGCAGTTATCGGGTCATAAGAGTTGGAATTTTGGGAGAAGGTTGAATTATGTCAGAAGTTACGACGACAAATGTTGTTTCACCCTTGGAGGGTGAGGGAATACGTGGCGACGGGAAAGCCAGATGGTATGTAGTACACACATACTCGGGCCACGAGAAACGTGTAAAAGCGAATATTGAAAAAATGGTCGAAAACCGAGGCATGCAGAACCTGATTCTCAAGGTTGAAGTTCCCACCGAAGACCATACGGAAGTGAAGAACGGACAGGTTAAGACCAGGACTAAGAAGATGTTCCCCGGGTACGTTCTCATCAAGATGGTCGTTAACAATGAGACATGGTATCTTGTGCGCAACACGCAGGGGGTAACAGGATTTGTTGGTCACGGTTCGGACCCGATCCCACTTACGGATGAAGAGATCACCCGTATGGGGGTTGAAAAAGTGTACATCGACCTGGATGTGGAAGTCGGCGATACAGTGAGAATTATCAATGGACCTTTTGAGGGATTCATGGCTGTAATTGAAGAAATCAAGAAGGAAAAGCAAATTCTTAAAGTTCGTGTTTCCATGTTCGGAAGAGAAACACCTGTCGAAGTTGAATTCGGACAGGTGGATAAGGTCCTTTAGACCTCGATGTAATATAATGCCAGAAGAAAGGAGTTTAGCATGGCTAAGAAGATTGATGGTTACATTAAGCTTCAAATCCCGGCAGGAGCTGCTACACCAGCGCCTCCAGTAGGACCGGCCCTAGGTCAGAAGGGTGTTAATATCATGGACTTCTGCAAACAGTTTAACGCTAAAACCGCAGATCAGCCAGGAATGGTTATCCCGGTAGTTATCACTGTTTACACAGACAGATCATTTACGTTTATCACCAAGACACCACCGGCTGCAGTTTTGCTGAAGAAGGCCGCAGGACTTGATTCCGGTTCAGGTGAACCGAATAAGAAGAAGGTTGCTACCATTACAAGGGCACAGGCTGAGGAAATTGCTCAGACTAAGATGCCTGACCTGAATGCTGCAAACTTAGAGTCTGCGGTTGCAATGGTTAAGGGTACAGCTAGAAGCATGGGAATTGTAGTAGAAGATTAGTTGAGATGGGAGATAAGTAGATCAAAGGTCAGTTTTTAATGTGATATTTGATTGAAAATCGATAACACCACGAGGAGGTAAGATATGCCAAAGATGGGCAAGAGATTTAAGGCTGCATCTGAGAAGTTTGATAAGAGCAAGCTACATGATGTAAGCGAGGCAATGGAGCTGATCACAGAGACAGCGACAGCTAAGTTTGATGAAACTATCGAAGTTCACATCAGATTGGGAGTAGACGGAAGACACGCTGACCAACAGGTTAGAGGTGCAATCGTTCTACCACACGGTACAGGCAAATCCAAGAAAGTTCTAGTATTTGCCAAGGGAGCAAAGGCAGAGGAAGCAGAGAAAGCCGGTGCAGACTATGTCGGCGCTGAAGATATGGCGGAGAAGATTCAGAAGCAGAATTGGTTCGACTTCGACGTTGTAGTTGCAACCCCTGATATGATGGGAGTTGTAGGAAGGCTTGGTAAGATTTTGGGACCTAAGGGTCTGATGCCAAACCCTAAGTCAGGTACGGTTACTATGGACCTTGAGAAGGCACTCTCCGAGATTAAAGCCGGTAAGGTTGAGTACAGGCTTGACAAGCAGAATATTATCCATACTCCTATCGGGAAAGCTTCTTTCGGTAAGGAGAAGATTGAGGACAACTTCAGGGCTATCATAGAGGCAGTTATCAAGGCTAAGCCTGCAGCTGCTAAAGGACAGTATATGAAGAGCGTAGTAGTGACATCTACTATGGGTCCGGGAGTAAAGGTTAATCCGGCTATTTTGGGACAATAGATTTAAACATATATCCTGAACAGTACAACTAAATTAGAAATTTCTAACCGTAGACAGCGGGTGTCTAAGACTTAATTCCCCGCCGAGGTACAATATATAGATATTGACCCTGCGGTTTTCCGTGGGGTTTTCTTTATAAGTACCTAATAAAGAGGCAGATTTGCCTCTGGAAAGGAGAAAAGATGTCAGTAGAAGCTAAACAAGCTAAACAAGCTATCATAGATGAAATCAAAGAGAAACTTGATGGCGCACAGTCTGCAGTGGTTATAGACTATATGGGAATCACTGTCGAAGAGGCTGATGCCATGAGGAAGAAGCTGAGAGAAGCTAATGTTGACTACACCGTTTACAAGAACACTCTCATCAAGAGAGCTATAGATGGGACAGAGTTTGAAGGACTATCTGAAGTCCTTGCAGGTCCTACAGCTCTTGCGGTAAGCAAAGACGATGCGACTGCACCTGCGAGGGAACTTGCAGCCATCATAAAGGACTTTGACAAGATGGAGTTCAAAGCCGGTGTTGTAGAAGGAACATTTTATGACAACGAGGGAATCAAGACTATTGCAAGCATTCCTTCAAGAGATGTCCTGATTGCTAAATTCATGGGAAGCATTCAGTCCCCTGTTAGCAAAATGGTTAGAACTATTCAGGCTATTGCAGACGCAAAAGCTGAATAGTAGCTGGGAACAGCATTTAAATTTGAAAATGAGATTTTAAAATTATTTTATAAGGAGAAGAAAAATGACAAAGGAACAAATCATTGACGCAATAAAAGAGATGTCTGTGCTAGAGCTTAACGAGCTAGTTAAGGCTTGCGAAGAAGAATTTGGCGTATCTGCTGCTGCTCCGGTTGCTGTTGCTGCTGCAGGTGATGCTGCAGGCGGTGCTGCTGAGCAGAGTGAATTTAATGTAATTCTTGCCGAAGTAGGTGGTGAGAAGATTAAGGTTATCAAGGCCGTAAGAGAGATTACAGGTCTTGGACTTAAGGAGGCTAAGGAACTTGTTGACAATGCACCGTCTCCTGTTAAGGAAGGCGTTGAGAAGGCTGAAGCTGATGCTGTCAAGGCTCAGCTTGAAGAAGTTGGAGCTACTGTTGAACTTAAGTAGTATTCACTCTTTTGGCGAATTGCTTTAGCTAATAGTTAGTATCTAATAGCTGATTAGCATTGAATAAAGGACACCAGCGGAGGAAGTTTTCTCTGTTGGTGTCTTTTGACTCATTTGAGATAATAAAAAAAGCTTGCATTATTGCTTGCGGTGTGATATTATAGTAGACTGCCATGAAGTATAAGTATAGAGTTAATAAGGAGTGATGATTATGCCAAAACCTATCCAAGTTGGTCGTAAAGAGAGAATGACCTACGCTAAGATAAATGAAGTCGGCCAGATGCCTAACCTTATTGAAATCCAGACGAAATCCTATGATTGGTTCATTAAGGAGGGGCTTAAAGAGGTATTTGAGGATATCTCTCCTATAAGGGACTACGCTGACAATTTTACCTTAGAATTTGTCGACTACTCACTTGATGAAACCACCAAATATGGAGAAGAAGAGTGTAAAGAACGTGATGTGACATACGCCGCTCCTTTGAGAGTTCAGGTTAGACTGATTAACAAAAAGACAGGAGAAATCAAGGACCAGGAGGTCTTCATGGGGGACTTCCCTATAATGACCAACAAGGGAACTTTTATATATAACGGTGCCGAGAGAGTTATAGTTACACAGCTGGTGAGATCACCGGGTGCGTATTTTAGCGTTGAGGCTGATAAGTCAAACAATCAGCTTTATTCCTCTCAGATAATTCCTAACAGAGGTGCGTGGCTTGAATATGAGACAGATTCTGCGGGGGTAATCTCTGTGAGGGTGGACAGGACTCGAAAGCAGCCAATGACAACTTTACTCAGAGCCCTTGGTATATCTTCAAATGAGGATATCATCAACCTCTTTGGAACTGATGAGAGACTTCTTAAAACTTTGGAGAAAGATACCACAACAGATTATGATAGCGGAATCAAGGAAATATACAAGAAGCTCAGACCCGGTGAACCACCTACAGTTGACAGTGCCAAGTCTCTTTTGAATTCGCTTTTCTTCGATCCTAAGAGGTATGATCTGGCAAAGGTAGGCAGATATAAGTACAACAAGAAGCTGGGATTGGCAGATAGACTTGCCGGAGCAGTACTTGATGAAGATGTTGAGATACCATCTACGGGTGAAATCCTTGAAAAGGGAACCAAGCTGACTGCTGCAGCAGCTAAGGAAATCGAAAACTCAGGAATCCGCTCCGTCCTGGTAAAATCCGCATATGACGAAAATGTCAGCACTAAAGTAATAGGGAACTGCTTTGTTGATATCAAGGAATATGTTTCTGTGAACCTGGAAGGTGTCGATGTACCTGAAAAGGTTCATTATCCGACACTCATGGAGATTCTCGATGAAGATCATGACGATGAATCTCTTAAGAGAGTTTTGGAAGAAAATAAGAAGGAACTTTCACCTAAGAATATTATTATTGACGACATCATTGCTTCCGTGAGCTATATCCTCAATCTGGCACATGGAATCGGCAGTGTGGATGATATAGACCATCTTGGGAACAGAAGACTTAGAACTGTAGGAGAGCTTCTCCAAAATCAGTTCAGAATCGGCCTTGCAAGGATGGAGAGAGTGGTCAGAGAGAGAATGACTATTCAGGATGTGGAGGTTGCAACACCTCAAGCTCTTATCAATATTAAGCCGGTAACAGCTGCCATCAAGGAATTCTTTGGTAGTTCTCAGCTGTCTCAGTTCATGGATCAGAACAATCCATTGGCGGAGCTTACACACAAGAGGAGACTTTCCGCACTTGGTCCTGGAGGACTTTCAAGAGAGAGAGCGGGATTTGAGGTCAGAGACGTACACCAATCTCACTACGGGAGAATGTGCCCTATAGAAACACCGGAAGGACCTAACATCGGACTTATAGGATCTTTTACTACATATGGAAGAATTGATGAGTATGGTTTTATCGAAACTCCATACAGAGTAGTAGATAAGAAGAGTCATAGAGTTACAGATGAGGTTCGATATATGACTGCGGATAAGGAGGAGGTTCTTGTCATTGCTCAGGCAAACGAACCATTGGATAAAGACGGCTATTTTGTGAATGAAAAGATAGCTTGCAGGGGTAACGGAGGCGAGATAGCCCTGTTCCCAAGGGATTCAGTTGATCTCATGGACGTATCCCCTAAGCAGGTGGTTTCGGTAGCAACAGCCATGATTCCGTTCCTTGAAAATGACGACGCCAATCGTGCACTCATGGGATCGAACATGCAGAGACAGGCTGTTCCTCTCCTTGTAACTGAGGCTCCGATTGTTGGAACCGGAATGGAATACAAAGCTGCAAAGGATTCGGGAGTAGTTATAGTTGCCCCTGCTGCAGGAACTATAGAACATGTTGATGCAAGGACTATCCTTTTGAGGAAGGATGAGGATGGAGAAGTTATAAAGTTTGACCTGCTGAAATTTAAGCGATCAAACCAGGGAACCTGTATAAATCAGAGACCGATTGTTGCCCACGGCGAGCACGTGGAAGCCGGGGAGGTCATCGCAGACGGACCGTCAACTGATATGGGAGAGATTGCCCTGGGAAAGAATCTGCTTGTTGGATTCATGACATGGGAAGGATATAACTACGAGGATGCCATTATCCTTAACGAGAAACTGATAATGGACGACGTCCTTACGTCTTTACATATAGTGGAATATGAGGCTGAAGCAAGGGATACCAAGCTTGGACCTGAGGATATTACAAGAGATATACCGAATGTTGGAGAAGACGCACTCAAGGATCTTGATGAGGACGGAATCATAAGAATCGGAGCTGAGGTGGATTCTACTGATATTCTGGTGGGCAAAGTTACTCCTAAGGGAGAAAGTGATCTCAACCCGGAAGAGAAACTTCTCAGGGCAATTTTTGGTGAGAAGGCTAGAGAAGTCAGGGATACATCCCTGAAAGTTCCACATGGTGAGACGGGCATCGTAGTAGACGTAAAGGTTTATACAAGGGAAAACGGTGATGAACTTCCGCCGGGAGTTAACAAGCTTGTTAGGACATATATAGCTACAAAGAGAAAAATAAATGTCGGAGATAAAATGGCGGGTCGTCATGGCAACAAAGGTGTTATTTCGACAGTTTTGCCGGAAGAAGACATGCCTTTCCTCGAGAACGGTGAGCCTTTGCAGGTTATGCTCAATCCGTTGGGAGTGCCTTCCCGAATGAACGTTGGACAGGTTCTTGAAGTACATCTTGGACTTGCGGCGAAGAAGAAAGGGTGGTATATTTCCACGCCTGTATTTGATGGAGCAAACGAACACGACATCATGGACCTGCTTGAAGATGTGGGTTACTCTCGAAGTGGAAAGTTGAGACTTAGAGATGGACGAACGGGAGATTATTTTGACAATCCTGTAACAGTAGGTTATATGTATATGCTGAAACTTCACCATTTGGTTGACGACAAAATACATGCCAGAAGTACAGGACCATACTCCTTGGTTACTCAACAGCCTCTGGGCGGTAAGGCACAGTTCGGAGGACAGAGATTTGGAGAGATGGAAGTGTGGGCGTTGGAAGCTTATGGGGCAGCATATACACTTCAGGAAATTCTGACTGTCAAATCTGACGATATAGTTGGAAGAGTGCAGACCTATGAGGCAATCGTAAAGGGCATCAATATACCTGAACCGGGCATACCTGAGTCTTTCAAGGTCCTCATCAAGGAAATGCAGTCATTGGGGCTGGATGTTCGTGTTTTGTCCGAAAACAATGAAGAGATTTCTCTGAAGGAAGTGAGCGAATACGATTCCGGATTGGGTCTTGACAATTATATGTCATACAAAACTGAGATAGAAGGGGATTCATCAGAAGCAGAAGACAGAGAGGCTATTCTCACGAGCAACGGCTACGTGGCAAGAAGCGAAGATGAGGAAAATGCCAGCCTTTATGCAAATGATGACAGCACATATGAGAGCGACTTTGAGGAAGTTTCTGAAGATGACGAAGACGATTTGTCGGATCCGGAACTTGAAGATAGTTTCGATGGAGATTACAACTTAGAGGAGAGCAGTGACGAGGAACTGCTGTAGAAGAGGGGAGTTAAACTTTGATGGAAAATAACAATAATGCAACGAATTTCAATCTATCCAACTTCGAATCACTACAGATAAAGCTGGCTTCTACAGAAAAAATCCTCGAGTGGTCAAGGGGTGAAGTGACAAAGCCTGAGACTATAAACTACAGGACTCTTAAACCTGAAAAGGACGGACTTTTCTGTGAAAGAATTTTCGGCCCTATGAAGGACTGGGAGTGTCACTGCGGTAAATATAAGAGGATCAGATATAAGGGTATCGTCTGCGACAGATGTGGAGTAGAGGTGACCAGATCTAAGGTCAGAAGAGAGAGAATGGGGCATATAGAGCTTGCTGCTCCGGTTTCTCACATATGGTATTTTAAGGGAATTCCAACCAGAATGGGATTGATTTTAGAAATTACTCCCAGAAATTTGGAGAAGGTTCTTTACTTTGCAAATTTCATAGTTTTGGATCCGGGAGACAGTCCGTACAAGTACAAGGAATTGATCACTGAGGCTCAGTATAGAGAGGCTCTTGCAACATATAGCGGATTTAAGGCCGGAATTGGTGCTGAGGCCATCAGAGAACTATTAAAGTCCATCGATCTCGATGAGATTTCTGAAGAACTCAGAGAAGAACTTAAAAAAGCGACAGGACAAAAAAAGGTTAAGCTGATAAGACGTCTTGAGGTGGTGGAGGCATTCAGGCAGTCCGGTAACAGACCTGAGTGGATGATTCTGGAGGTACTTCCTGTAATTCCGCCTGATCTAAGACCTATGGTACAGCTTGATGGGGGTAGATTTGCAACATCTGACCTAAATGACTTGTACAGGAGAGTCATAAATCGAAACAACAGGCTGAAGAGATTGCTCGAACTGGCTGCTCCTGACATAATTGTAAGGAACGAAAAGAGAATGCTCCAGGAGGCTGTAGACTCTCTTATAGATAATGGAAGAAGGGGAAGACCGGTAACAGGTCCGGGATCAAGGCCGCTCAAATCACTTTCTGACATGCTAAAGGGTAAGCAGGGAAGGTTCAGACAGAATCTCCTGGGTAAGCGTGTTGACTATTCAGGCCGTTCTGTAATTGTAGTAGGTCCTGACCTGAAATTCTATCAGTGCGGTCTTCCGAAGAAGATGGCACTGGAACTCTTCAAACCGTTCATAATGAAGGAACTGGTGGAAAGAGGAATAGCACATAACGTTAAGAATGCAAAGAAGAAAGTGGACAAGGTTGAGCCTGAAGTATGGGACGTTCTCGAAGATGTAATCAGAGAGCATCCTGTAATGTTAAACCGTGCTCCAACCCTTCATAGGCTTGGAATACAGGCATTTGAACCTGTACTGGTTGAGGGTAAGGCTATTAAGCTTCACCCGCTTGTTTGTACAGCTTTCAACGCTGACTTTGACGGAGACCAGATGGCGGTTCATGTACCTCTTTCTCTGGAGGCACAGGCTGAAGCGAGATTTTTGATGTTGTCCGTGAACAACATTTTGGCGCCTAAGGACGGATCACCTATAACTACTCCTACGCAGGACATGATTCTTGGGGCATACTATTTGACTTACCCGGGGACGTGCACTAAAACCGAGATGGTTAACGGGGAAGAAAAGGTCGTCTATGAGATGGATGAATTCACCGATAAGGCAACGGCGGACAGATTAAAGAAAGATGGCTTTAAGCGTGTTCCTGAGAAGGGTGATGACAAGGTATTCACCGATATGGAAGAAATGCTGATGGCATATCAGACGGGTGTTGTAAGCATACACGCAAAAGTTAAGGTCAGACTGTTTAAGGACGAAAATGACAGAGGAAAATTGGTGGAATCTACCGTAGGGAGATTCATATATAATCAGGAAATTCCGCAGGATCTCGGCTTTGTTGACAGGAGTAAGGAAGAATATAAGCTGGAAGTTGACTTCCTCTGTGACAAGAAGGCTCTTGGACGCATCATTGATAAATGCTATAAGAAACATGGAAATACAGGAACTGTAATGATGCTGGATTATATCAAGGATATGGGTTACCATTATTCGACAGTGGCAGCTGTGACCATAGGTGTGGATGACATGAAGATTCCTGACGAAAAGTGGGATATTATAGAAATGGGGCAGAAGGAAGTTGACAAGTTCGACAAAGCTTTCAGAAGAGGTCTCATATCCAGTGCTGAGAGAACAGAGAGAATAAATGAAATCTGGAATAATGTAACGGATAAGGTTTCTGATGCCTTGATGGATTCTCTTGATCCGAGCAATAACCTTTACATAATGGCCACATCAGGAGCCAGAGGCAGCAAGAACCAGATAAGACAGATTGGCGGAATGCGTGGCTTGATGGCCAGCGCAACAGGTAAGACTGTAGAAATCCCAATCAAGGCAAACTTCCGTGAAGGACTTTCAATACTGGAATACTTCATTTCATCTAACGGTGCAAGAAAAGGGCTTGCAGACACGGCTTTAAGAACTGCCGACTCAGGATATCTTACAAGGAGACTTGTTGACGTTTCACACAATGTGATTATCAGAGAATTCGATTGTGGAACAGATGAAGGTGTCGAAGTCAGAGCATTCGTCGACGGTAAAGAAATGATTGAACCGCTAAATCAGAGAATTGCAGGAAGAACTGCCCTTGTGGATATCGTGGATCCAAAGAGTGGTGCTGTGATTGTAAAGGGTGGGGAAGAAATTTCCGATGAAGCTGCTATGGACATTGTGAATGCCGGTATTGAATCTGTAAAGATAAGGTCAATAATGACATGCCGAAGCAAGACAGGCATGTGTGCTAAATGTTACGGCAGGAACTTAGCTTCAGGAGAAGAAGTTAACATCGGTGAATCAGTTGGTATCACAGCTGCTCAGTCAATCGGTGAGCCGGGTACACAGCTGACGATGAGAACATTCCACACAGGTGGTGTTGCAGGATCTGACATTACTCACGGTCTTCCAAGAGTTGAAGAACTTTTCGAAGCGAGAAAGCCGAAGGGTATTGCCGAGATATGTGAAGAGGATGGTACGGTTAAGTCTATTGAACTTAGAAGCGATAACAAGACCGAAATTCTTGTTACAAACGAGGAAGGTGTTGACAAGAGTTACACAATTCCATACGGAGCAAGGATTGCCGTCAAGGTCGGAGATGAGGTTAAGGCCGGTGAAAACATCACCCATGGACCTTTGAATCCGCACGATATATTCAGACTAAAAGGAGCAGAGGGGGTTTACCAGTATCTGCTTAGAGAGGTTCAAAGAGTTTATAAGAACCAGGGTGTGGATATAAATGATAAGCATATAGAAGTTATTGTCAGCCAGATGCTTTCCAAGTACAAAATAGAGGACTCTGGAGATACGAAGCTTTTGCCGGGAGGTCAGTACTCCAAGGTAGAGCTTGATGAGGCTAACGAGGAGGCTTTGGCCTCAGGACTTGAACCTGCTAAGGCTAAGAGGACGCTTCTAGGTATCACCAAAGCTTCCCTTGCAACAAGTTCGTTCCTGTCAGCTGCTTCATTTCAGGAGACAACACGTGTGCTTACGGATGCAGCTATCAAGGGTAAGAATGACAGGCTTCTTGGGCTTAAGGAAAATGTTATCATAGGTAAGTTGATTCCGGCCGGTACAGGAATGAAGCAATATCGAAATGTTGAGGTAGACTACGGCGAGAACAAGGCTTTCGTGGAGGCTGAACTTCAGAGACGCAGGGCTTTGGCTGAGGAAGAACGACTAAAGAGAATTCAAGAGTCTGAAGATGAGGATGGCGGCTATTCAAGGAAGAACAAAGCTGAGTCTGAAAATGAAACCTCAGTTGATGATTTAGAGGATGATTCTGTAGAAGAATTTGATACTGCTTCAATTATTGCAGAGGTTGACATTGAAGGTAGCAATGAGGCAGATGAGTCCTCAAAATCCGATATATCAGATACGCCGGAAGAGATGGAGAATGCAAGTTCAGAAGAAAATGATAAGGATTGTGAAAATCGTGGGCTAACGGAAGCTGACGGTGAATCCAATGCCGATGATGATGAACAAGCTGAATAAGACATATCAGAATATATCTTAAGGCTAAACGAAGTTAATCGCAGCAAATATTTCAAGTTTTCATCTTTTAATTGATGAAGATGACTGATGGCATCAGGTCATTAAGGCGATTATAAAGTGCTTGCATTGACACGACAAAAATGATACAATAATTTGTGGTTTTTATTAGAATGGCCCTAAAGCCTAACTTTAGGGTCATTTTAACCGAAAATAATAATTTTAAATGAAAGGAGATTAAAATGCCTACTATCAATCAATTAGTACGTCAGGGAAGAACCAGTGCAGTTAAGAAGTCTGACTCTCCAGCTTTGGGGAAAGGAATGAACTCCCTAAGAAGAGAGTATACTGATACTAACTCACCTCAGAAGAGAGGCGTGTGCACATCAGTTAAGACTGTAACACCTAAGAAGCCTAATTCGGCACTTAGAAAAGTTGCCAGGGTTAGACTCACAAACGGTATCGAAGTAACTGCCTATATTCCGGGAATCGGCCACAATCTGCAGGAGCATAGTGTGGTACTGATCAGGGGCGGAAGAGTTAAGGACCTCCCAGGTGTGAGATACCACATCGTAAGAGGTACACTGGATACTGCCGGCGTAGCAAACAGAGCTCAGGCTCGTTCCAAATACGGAGCAAAGAGACCAAAGAAAAAGTAATTAAGCGGGATACGTTGAGCCCTTGATATTGATATAAATTTTAATCTCATTTTATTGATATATTGAGCGCGCACGGCAGCTTATCTAAAAGCTGTCGAGTACCCCCGTAAGACAAGGAGGGAAGAGAAGTGCCAAGAAAAGGTAACATACCAAAGAGAGAAGTACTTCCGGATCCGGTATACGGAAGTGTTGTGGTGGCTAAGCTCATCAACAGCATTATGCTGGACGGAAAGAAGGGTACTGCCCAGGATATCGTCTACACTGCTTTTGACAGGGTTAAAGAGATGACCGGGGAAGAGCCACTGGAAGTATTTGAGAAGGCAATGAGCAATATCATGCCGACAGTAGAAGTTAAGGCTAGAAGAGTCGGAGGAGCTAACTATCAGGTTCCGATTGAAGTCAGACCTGAGAGAAGACAGACTCTGGGACTTAGATGGCTTACTAAGTACACAAGACTTAGAGGCGAGAAGACAATGTCCGAAAGATTAGCTAAAGAACTCATTGATGCATCTAATGAGACAGGTGCGTCTGTAAAGAAGAAGGAAGACACCCACAAGATGGCCGAGGCAAACAAGGCATTCGCCCACTTCAGATGGTAGTCTTTACTGAGAATTTAAAGATAGCAGAAGGGAGGATAATATATGGCTGGTAGACAATTTTCGCTGGAAAAAACCAGAAATATCGGCATTATGGCCCACATCGATGCGGGCAAAACTACCACCACTGAACGTATTTTGTTCTATACGGGCCGTACGCACAAACTTGGGGAAACTCATGACGGTGGTGCAACCATGGACTTTATGGATCAGGAGAAGGAGCGTGGTATTACAATTGCCTCTGCTGCTACTACTGCACAATGGAAAGGTCATAGAATTAATATAATAGATACACCGGGGCACGTGGACTTTACTGTGGAGGTAGAGAGATCACTACGTGTACTTGATGGCGCAGTTACAGTACTTTGTGCTAAAGGTGGTGTAGAACCTCAATCGGAAACCGTTTGGAGACAAGCGGAGAAGTACGGAGTTCCGAGAATGATTTTTGTCAATAAGATGGATATCATCGGAGCTGACTTCTTCCGAGTTGTAGGACAGGTTAAGGATAGGCTGGGTGCTAATGCAGTACCTGTTCAGCTTCCAATTGGCGCGGAAGATAGTTTCGTTGGAATTATCGATCTAGTAGAGATGAAGGCAGAGATTTATAAAGATGAGCTTGGTAAGGAGATCGAATTTACAGAGATTCCTGACGATATGAAGGAGCTTGCAGAGGAGTGGAGGGAAAAGCTTCATGAATCCGTTGCAGAAGGTGATGAAGACCTTATGATGAAGTTCCTTGAGGGAGAAGAACTGACTGTCGATGAGATCAAGTCAAGCATCAGAAAGCAAACAATCGCCGGAGAGATGGTTCCTATGTTCTGTGGATCTGCGTACAGAAATAAGGGTGTTCAGATGGTACTTGACGGGATTATTGATTTCATGCCGTCTCCACTGGATATTCCGCCTATCAAGGGTATTGACCCTATGACAGGGGAGGAAGATACACGACCTGCTGATGACAGTGCACCTTTCTCAGCGCTGGCATTTAAGATTGTAGCTGATCCTTTCGTCGGAAAGCTGGCATTTTTTAGAGTGTACTCAGGTACTTTGGATGCGGGTTCATATGTATATAACTCAACTAAGGGCAAAAAAGGCAGAATTGGACGAATTCTTCAGATTCATGCGAACAAGAGAGAAGAAATCGAAAGAGTTTACTCCGGGGATATTGCTGCCGCAGTAGGCCTTAAGGATGCAACGACCGGAGACACTCTCTGTGATGAGAAACAGGAGATTATTCTCGAGTCGATGGAATTCCCGGATCCTGTAATTGAGATAGCAATCGAACCTAAGACAAAGGCCGGCCAGGAAAAGATGGGTATTGCACTTGCAAAACTTGCAGAAGAAGATCCGACTTTCAAGACATATACAAACGAGGATACCGGACAGACTATAATTGCCGGAATGGGAGAACTCCATCTTGAAATCATCGTTGACAGACTTTTGAGAGAGTTTAAGGTAGAGGCTAATGTCGGCAAGCCACAGGTTTCCTACAAAGAGACAATTTCTCAGGACGCCGATGTGGATCACAAGTATGCTAAGCAGTCAGGTGGTCGTGGTCAGTACGGACACGTTAAGATTAAGATCTATCCTCTGGAGCCCGGAACAGGATTTGAATTTAAGAATTCCATCGTGGGTGGTGCTATTCCAAAGGAATACATTCCTAAGATCGAAGAGGGAATTAAAGAGGCTATGGAGACCGGTCCAATTGCCGGATACAATGTTGTTGATGTTGGTGTGGAACTTTATGACGGTTCATACCACGAAGTTGACTCATCAGAAATGGCATTTAAGATTGCCGCCTCCATGGCATTTAGAGAAGCTGTTAAGAAAGCTAAGCCTGTGCTCCTCGAGCCGATATTCAAGGTAGAAGTAACGGTTCCTGAGGAATACATGGGTGACGTAATGGGTGATATCAGCTCAAGAAGAGGTCGAATCGAGGGATCCGAGATGATAAACGGAGGAACAATCGTAAGAGGTATGGTTCCTTTGTCTGAGATGTTCGGCTATGCAACAGACCTGCGTTCTAAGACACAGGGTCGAGGTGTGTATGTAATGCAGATGGATCACTTTGAGAAGTTGCCTGACAGCTTGATCGAAAAAATCAACAATAAGTAACCATTGCCGGAGCGAAGTATTTTGTGTGAATCGCAATTAGGCGATTTTACGAAAACAAGTCTTAGGATATGGGTGAAACGAATACAAAATATTAAAAACAATGTGTGGCATTTGCGTGCATGCGAAGATATCGTTCAAGGTAATCTTGGTATGTCGTAGATGCTGCCACACTATAAAGGAGAATGACAAATGGCAAAGCAAAAGTTTGAGAGAACGAAACCGCATATTAACATCGGAACCATCGGTCACGTAGACCATGGAAAGACAACTCTGACAGCAGCTATTACAACAACTCTGCAGAACAGATACGGACTG
>JALENW010000025.1 GCA_022766365.1 Clostridiales bacterium
TTGCGATGTAATTTTTTCTGTAGTAACAAGAAAAAATTGAGAAAGGGGTCTTAGGGTACTCCCTAAAAAGCTGATTTCTAACATACGAAGTTATGGAAGAAATCTATGCTTGCACGGACAATCTCCCATGAGATTTTCCAAGAAATTGCGATGATATTAAATTACAAAAACGTACGTGAAACAGGGAGAAAAAATATGAAAGAAATTAAAGTTGTTGAACTTTTTGGGGGAATCGGATCCATAAGGAAAGCAATGATTAATTTGAAAATTAATTTTAAGGTTCTGGATTATGTGGAAAAAGATGCGAATGCAGTTAAAAGCTACAATGCTCTTTATAATGAAAATTATATACCAAAAGATATTAGATGTTATTCATTGCCTGATGAAAAAATAGACATTTTAATGCATGGAAGTCCTTGTCAAGACATTTCTATTGCAGGAAAGATGGAGGGAGCATTTCCGGGCAGCGGGACAAGAAGCAGTCTACTATGGGAAACAGTAAGGATCGTATCTGAATGTAAAAGAAAACCTCAAATAATAATATGGGAGAATGTACAAAATGTTTTATCTAAGAATTTTGAATTCATTTTCTATGATTACTTAGATGAACTATCAAACCTAGGATATACGTCATCATGGAAAGTTTTATCCCCCATTGACTTTGGTATTCCGCAAACAAGACCTAGATTATTTTGTGTAAGTGCAAGAGGAAAGACTAAATTTAATTTTTCAAATTTGAAAAATTTACCTATGAAAAATCTCGACGATTTTCTTGAGGAAAATCCCGGGAAACAATTTATTATATCGGAGACAACAATCAGGAGGTTGAAAAAATATCATCGTTTAAGAATCATAGATAAATATGCATATACAATCACCACAAAACAAGATTGTAATTATATTGGATATATAAGAGTAAAAGATGACTGCTATAGATCCTTATCTACTATAGAAGTGTGCAGACTTATGGGGTTTTCAGATGATGATTTTAAGGTTCTATCTAATCTTCATAAGACAAAACAGAATCAAATAAGCACAATCCTACATAGACAATTCGGAAATGCTATTGTAGTGAATATTTTAGAAGCTATTATTTATGAGTGCAAACGAAGTATTCTAACTTAGTAACAAAAAGTCCGGAAGTTAGAAATGAGAGGCAACTTAGTAACAAAAAGTCCGGAAGTTAGAAAAGAGGGGCAACTTAGTAACAAAAAGTCCGGAAGTTGGAAAATGGGAACTTAGTAATAAAAATCATACATTTTTTAAAATGTCAAGATTATTTAAAAAAACTGGGCCGCAGAAACGGTTTTTAAAAGATATAATTTATATATAAGATTAATTAAATTATGTACCTTGAAAACTTAATAGACCAAAGCAGGACGTTTAGTTGTTTACGGAGATGTAAGACTTAGCGCCAAGAACCTTCTGATTGAGGTTTCACTCAATCCATATGTACACTATTTATTTAAAGATAAGGAAATAAGAAGGGTAGCGACAAAATAAAGTTCTTAAAATAGAGAGGTGGAATGCTCTAAAGTCCATGATGTAAACAATGATAATGATACTTCTAAAGTTGAAGCCGGTCCATCTGGAATAGGAGCGGGGGTGCGATTCCCATGTAGCTTATCCGAAAGCACCTGCTAAAGTCGTGGAAAACTTATATTTTGAATTTTGTCCTTTTATGCGGTATATTATAATAAAATACGATAAAAAAAGGAGAAATATTGCTGTGAAAAAGTACAAAATGATAACCTATGCTGATAGGATAAAAATTGAGGTTCTATATAACAAAGGATACAAGCCTAAAGAAATTGCTGAAGATATAGATGCTTCACTTTCAAACATTTACAAAGAATTGAAGGCAGGGATTTATTATAAAAGGAAAGGTGATAGAGAAGTTAAAAGTTATAGTGCATATATTGCTGAGGAAAAACACAACTTCAACAAGTCAAACAGAGGACCGGGATTAAAAATTGCCAATGATATTAACTTGGCTAATTTTATCGAAAAACAAATCTGTGATGAAAAATTATCACCGGAAGCTGTACTTTTGAAAATTAAAAGAAATCCTCAAAAATATAAATTTAACGTAACTATAAAGTCCAATAACACTATCTATTCATATATTGACAAAAAAATCTTTTTGAATTTAGAACGAAAGCATTTACCTGTTGCAAGGAAGAAGAAGACCAAGAGAAAATCAATAGTAATTCATCGAAAACCTCCTGAAGGATATTCTATTGAAAAAAGAGATGAGTGTGTAGATATAAAAGAAAGAATTGAATTTGGACACTTTGAAGGTGACACAGTGGTTTCAGGTGGTGGAGATAAAAGTGCAATTCTTGTTCTTACTGAAAGGAAAACCAGATTCCCCATTTTCCTAAAACTAAAAAGAAACACCACGGAGGAAGTGGCAAGAGCATTTGATAGATTAGAAAGGTCGTTTGGAGGTTCTTTTTATAAAATTTTTAAATCAATAACATTTGATAATGACTAAATGTCAACATTTTTTGATAAAAAAAATAAAACTTTTTTACAAATGTAATTCTCTAACATTTATTGCCTTTTATTGTATTTTATTTTTCATTTTAACAAAATAGGAAAATAAAAAAATAAACATTCTCTATTTTTAGGCACACTAAAATATAGTGCTTAAA
Organism: Clostridiales bacterium; assembly: GCA_022766365.1. GTDB lineage: Bacteria > Bacillota > Clostridia > Peptostreptococcales > Anaerovoracaceae > S5-A14a. The sequence continues at coordinate 2,658 of JALENW010000025.1, forward strand.
AATACAAAATGTTTAACTTCCGGACTTCTTGTTACTAAGTTATTAAATAGCAAGTTTTGAAAAATTAATATTTAAATTTATGAGTTCGTCTAAGAATAGATCCTTGCTAGATCTCCCATCGAACATTTTTCTTGGATACTCACTTACCCATTGTTGTAATTCGAAAATTCGTTTATTGAGTACATCTTTAAATTTTGTGCCCTTAGGAAACCATCTTCGTATAAATCTATTGTTATTTTCATTACTTCCTCTTTCATGAGGAGAATACGGGTGAGCATAATAAATTTTAAATCTTATACCTTTTCGTCTTTTCGCTTTCTCAATACCCTCATATCCTTTAAATTCAGATCCATTATCAAATGTTCATTATTGGCAGAAATATTTCGGATTTCGATATTCTGAACGAATTCATAATACATGATGGAGAAAGGGAACCATTTCTGTATAAAAATAGACATTTTCTGGTACACAGGAAAAATTTAACATCTTCAAGTAACAATAGCATTATTAGCATTGAAGATTACACTGAAAGATATAAATACGAAAAACTTACCCGTCAAGAAGCTAAAATGATCGCAATTGGTGAATTATTAGCAGGATTAGCTCATGAAATCAGGAATCCACTTGGGTTAATTAAAAGTTATGTATACTTAATTAGCAGGGACATTTCTAAGCCACCAAACCCTGCAGATGTTGCTGCAATAAATTGTTCTGCTGATAGAATAAATACTTTAATAGAAAATCTACTGGGATTTTCAAGGTTATCACGTGAAAAGACAGAAGTTGTCAATGTGGAAGAACTTATCAATTCCTCATTAATCCTTGAATATAAGACTCTGGAAAAACACAATATAGATATAAACGTGGATATTAAAAGAAGTCGTATAGAAAAAATCAGAGTCAATCCGGATATTTTAAAACTATGCTTGGTAAATTTAGTTAATAATAGTATAGATGCGCTTAAAGATACCCAAACATCTCCAAAAAACATAAGCATAATTGTGTATGGAGATGAAAGTATACTAAAAATAGATATTATTGATAATGGCGTGGGAATCAAAAAAGATTCCATAGGTTCTGTATTCAATCCGTTTTTTACCACAAAAGAGAATGGCACAGGATTAGGTCTTTACATATTGGATACAGAGTTAAGAAGCATAAACGGTACAATATCTGTGCGGAGTACATATGGAACGGAAACATGTTTTCATGTTGAGCTTCCTATAGAGGTTGCAACAAATAAGGAGAGTAGTTATGGATAACAAGAATTACCACATTCTGATTGTTGATGATGAGGTAGAATACCAAAATGTTGTTTCGAGAATCCTCAGTGTAGAAGGCTATATGACAAGTACGTGCATAAATGGTCTTGAAGCACTAAACTTCATTGAACATAATGATGTGGATCTGATTGTGACGGATATACGAATGCCGGTTTTAGATGGTGAAGAATTAATAAAGTCTGTAATTGCAAGGGGATATAACATAGATATTCTGGTGATTACAGCATTTGGAAGTATTGAGAATGCAGTGGATGCCATCAAGTTGGGAGTAAGTGATTATTTTGTCAAGAGTTCAAATTTAGAAGATTTGGTTTTGAAGGTAAACAGAATCTTTAGGTACAGTAGAATCAAGCGAAAAAATGAAATTTTGATAAATAGACAAAATGCAAGCCGATTTTATTTAGAATCTAAAAATGATAAATTCCGAGAAATCCTTGATATATGTAAAAGAGCCGCAGATACGAATATAAATATCCTTATACTGGGAGAATCCGGAGTTGGAAAAGAAGTTGTCGCTAATTATATCCACAGTATCAGTAAAAGGGCTAAAGAACCGTTTATTCCGATGAATTGTCAGGTTTTCCCTGAAAGTCTTATAGAATCTGAATTATTTGGACATGAAAAGGGAGCATTTACAGGGGCAATTACTTCCAGGATAGGAAAATTTGAGGAAGCTGATCAGGGAACTTTATTCTTGGATGAAATAGGAGATCTACCTTTAACGACACAGGGCAAGTTGTTGAGAGTTTTAGAAACAAAAAAAATAGAACGTGTCGGAAGTAACAAAAATATAATTTTGGATGTCAGATATATTTTCGCAACTAACAAAAACCTTAATGATGCGATAAACAACGGCACGTTTAGAGAAGATCTGTTTTTTAGGATTAATACTATTACTGTGAAAATACCACCTCTCAGAGATCGACGAGAAGATATACCGGAATTAATTGAATACTTTATAAATAAAAATGTTATAGAGCAAAATAAGGGAGAGATAAAAATAGATGAAGATGTAATTCGTGTTCTTATGAGTTATAATTATCCCGGAAATGTGAGAGAGCTGCGGAATATAATTGAGCGAATGGTAGCTCTGAGTAGAGATGGAAGAATTACATTAGAGGATTTAAACACACCCGGAGGATGGCAGAGCTATAATACAAATAGTTTGGCCAGGAGTTTAAAAGAAGCTAGAAATGATTTTGAGAAGAAATACATTGAAGAAATGTTAATCACATGTGGTAATAATGTGGAATTATGCTCCCAGCGTTTGGATATTACATCAAGACAATTATGGAATAAATTAAAACAATTCAATATATCAAGAAGAAAATAGTGTTAATATATCAGTTTTACTGAAAATAATTTCAGTGGAACTGATATTTTTTTCGTGGAATTTATGTTACAGATTGTAAAATTAAATTCGACACTAAGTAAAGAAACTGTTGAATCGCAGTTACCTGCATAGATTTTATGTTTGATAAAATATTGGCAAGGAATTTGCTACAATTACATGTAAGAATATATTTTACGAAAGGATGTTAAAAATGAAGAAAAAAATATCATTATTACTTATGTTTGTTTTGTGTATTGGAGCACTAGTTGGATGTGGAAATTCAAAAGGCAAGAAGACAGCCTCAGATGAAGTAATCACTGTTAAAATAGCTCATACAGATTCATCATCGAGATCGACACATAAATGGGCTGAATGGTTAGGTAAATATTTAGATAAAGAAGCTCCGGGTAGATTCAAGGTAGAAGTTTATTCTGACGGATCATTAGGAGATACCCCTGATGCAATTGCAGGCTTGGGATTAGGAACAGTACAGATTGTTTTCGACCTATCTTCAGCGTTCACACAGATTGCAGGATATAAATCAGCATGTATAGATTTACCTTATTTATATCCGTCATATGATGAGTGGATTGAGGGGACATTTAAAAATGGCGGCTTAGAACTATTTAATGAAACTATTGCTGATGCAGATTTTTACTGCATTGATATGTACTACAATGGTATGAGACAGCTCATATCCAGGGATAAAATATATCATAATACGGATGATTTAAAAGGACAAAAAGTCAGAATAGCTCAAAACGATCTTAATGTGGAAATGTGGAATGCTCTTGGTGCAAACCCTACGCCGATGGCATGGGGTGAGGTAGTTACCTCTTTATCTCAGGGGCAGATTAATGCTTTAGATCATTCACTAGGTGTATTTAATGACTTTAACCTGCACGAGATTGCTCCTTATATAACTTTAACTAATCATGCATCATCTCCATTCCCAATTGTTTGCTCTAAGAAGTGGATCGAGTCGCTTGATAAGAAGGATAGAAAAGTTCTTGAGGAAGGTATTCATAAAATGGCGAAATCTCAAAGAGATGAGGAAAGAGAAAAGGAGGCAGAATATATACAGCGATTCGAAAAAGAAAATGCAGAAGTGTATGAATTGACTGCTGATGAGATAAAAGCTTTTGAAAAGGCTAGTGAACCTGTTTATAAATGGATGCGTTCAAAGGCCGGAGATGAGATTGTTGATAAATGGCTTGCAACAAAACCAAAAAAATAATGATAACACAAGAAATGAAAAGGGGACAAATCAAATCTGTCCCCCATTATTTTAATCAACTGCAGAAAGGAGTTTGTGATTTATAAAGTCATATAAGTGCTATGGAAGAAAAAAGGAAAGGCTTTTTTAATATTCTTAATAAAACTGAGGAAGTTTGTTTAGTGATAATGTTTGCCCTAATGGTTTTAGCCATTTTTTTACAGATTATTATGAGATTTGTTTTTAATAACTCTTTATCATGGTCAGAAGAACTGGGTAAATTTATTTTTGTTTGGATTTCATGGCTTGGAATAAGCATTGGGCAACGCAAAAATGAACATATTAAAATTACAATGGTAGTAGATAAACTATCACCTAAATATCAAAATATTATTGAAATTGTTGCTAATTTCATCTTGTTAGTGATTCTGGCTGTAACTATTTATTATGCGATACTTTTAGTGCAATTTCAGCAGAATGTAAATTATGCAGGCATCAAAATAAGCTCTTCGTGGGGTTACTTATCTCTTGTCTTAGGTTGTTCATTTATGGGACTTAGGATATTGGGAAGGATTTATGAAAACTTTAGGATGCTCATAGGTAAAGATATAGAAGAACCTATTGATAAAATGTAGTTAGGAGGAATTAATATATGGCAATAGGTATTTTGTTTATTTCTATGGCAATATTGCTTTTAATAGCAGTTCCGGTAGGGTTTGCTATTGGTGGTGCAACCATGTTATCCATGTTCACATCATCAGATTTAGATATGGTAATTAATTCTCAATATTGTTATAGCGGAATATTTTCATTTACAGTTATGGCAATACCGTTTTTCATGCTAGCCGGGTTGATAATGTCAACTGGTGGAATTGCAAAAAGAATCGTTAATTTTGCTGCTGCACTGATTGATTTTGTTAATGGGGCAATTGGTTGCGTGAGTATAATAGCGTGCATGTTTTTTGGGGCATTGTCAGGTTCGGGTATGGCTACAGCATCAGCCATTGGCAGTATGATGATTCCGGAGATGAAAAAACGGGGTTATGATCCGGCGTATGCAGCTACGATAATCTGTTTTGGAGGAATTGTAGGACCTATAATACCTCCAAGTTTATCCTTTGTTCTGTATGGTGCTTCCACCAATGTTTCAATACCCGACTTATTTTTGGCTGGTATACTTCCCGGAACATTGATTGGAGTTATCTTTGTGGCAACAAATATAGTTATGTGTACAATCAGTAAGACTGATTTAAAGTCGAGCAATGATGTAATATTAGAAAATATACCTGCCAGGGAATTTATGAAGAGGCGGATTAAGAACATATTAATTGCCACCAAAGAAGGATTTTGGGCACTTTTATCCCCGGTAATAATTCTTGGAGGAATTTATTCCGGTGTATTTACTCCAACTGAAGCCGCGTGTGTGTCAGTTGTATATTCTTTGATAATTAGTCTATTTGTCTACAAGGATATGACGTTGAAAGATTTGTATAAAACATTTCTTGACACAGCCGTTTTAAATGGAGTAACATCATTTCTGCTAGGGTATTCAACTGTTTTTTCTACATTTATGACTTTTGAAAAAGTTCCTCAGGGGATAACTGAGTTTTTAACAAATGTATCAGAAAATCCTTACATAGTACTGATGTTTATAAATATTATCCTTCTTATTGTAGGTTGTTTTTTAGATACGGTTCCTGCAATAATAGTAATGGCACCAATGCTGCTGCCTACAGTTAAGGCATTGAATATAGATCCGGTACATTTCGGTGTAATAATGGCTGTTAACCTTGCTCTAGGTCTTTGTTCCCCGCCATATGGGTGTAATTTGTTTGTAGGTGCAGCCGTTGCGAAAATAAAAATGGAGTCTATGTTTAAATATATTTTGCCATACTTTATCATAGGTGTTATTGCCCTTCTGATTATTACGTATATACCGGCTATTTCACTGGTTTTCGTAAAATAAGCTAATTTAAGTTTATGCTTTTCGTACAGTCTGTTTTGATAGGTCATAGAGCAAATTCTAAATAAAGAATGGTATTCATGGCAGGATTACATGTAAAAATATAACGGTGACATAAGTCAGTACTGTAGATGAAATACAAGACTATGTATGTGGTTTATCAGCATAAATTTTAGTTGGAGTGCTCGATATGCTTGATCAAGAGGACAGAATGGAAGCGTGGGTAGCATTAAGTATATTTCAGTGTATATTTTCGAAATGCATTTGAAAAAAGTTGGTTCAAATGACTTATCTTTCCTAAAATAGATTTTATATTACAGCATTAAACTATTGTATATAAAATGTTTGATGTTAGCAATGAATATTCCAAAATGCATATATATGATAAACATATTCGTAAAAACTAATACCAATGAAAGGAATCCCAAAACAGGGATAAATGAATAAAATGTAAGGAATGAACTTACAGATATATATTTTCGGCAATAACGTTTTTATCTGCCTAGGAAGTAAGAATAAGAAGATATGACCAGACACGCAAAAGATTGCATGGTAATGCTAAACGGGGACAACCTAAATATTTATATAGTTGATATACTATAGACAGAAATCAGATATCGTGCGAAATTAAAGCGAACTCGATTATAAATAATTAGGTTGAGATTTGCTCTAAGCACAGCCTTGAATTAAAGCAACAATAAAAGGACCTAATCGGTCCTTTTATTATACTTCTATGCCTTTTCGAGAAGTAACTTTTCCGGTGGCATAATAATGCTTAACTTCCTCCATATCTGTAACCAGGTCAGCTTCATCAATAAGCCATTTAGGTGCACCCCTGCCGGTGATTACAAGCTCTGTTTTCACAGGCTTTGCCTTGAGGACTTCCATAACCTGTTCTTCAGAAAGCATTCCAAGACTCAATGGGATAGTGAATTCATCCAGAATCACAATATCGTATTCACCTGACCTAAGGACTTCTAAAGTACGTTTAAGTCCCCGGGTAACACCTTGCATATCAGTCTCATTCACCGGCCTATGAAATATGCAGCCGTTTGTTCCGTAAAGTTCAAGTTTAACACCATCTATATTTCTTAGAACAGAAATTTCGCTGTATTCCATCTGCTTGATAAATTGACCGATATATACTTTAAGACCGGCGCCAACTCCACGTATTGCAAGACCTATGGCTGCTGTGGTTTTTCCTTTACCATTTCCTGTATAAATTTGAATGTATCCTTTTTTCAGTCCCATTTTTTGACTTCCTTTCAACTAAATTGTAATATATATGTAACTGATAATCAAGTCAGTATGTCATTTAAATACTGCAAATTTACAATTATCCCCGGCATGAGAATTATATGACTATGATGTTCAGCTATTTTCACAAAGTTCATAAGCTAATGTTTAGGGATTCTCGAATATTCTAAACAAATTCTACTGGTAAATCGCTCTGAAAAATTGTATAATTAAGACATAAAGATAACTTGAGAGGAATATTATGGACAATATTATAGAAATGCTTAATATTACCAAAGAATTCCCCGGAATTGTTGCCAATGATAATATAACGCTTCAATTAGCAAGAGGTGAGATTCACGCGCTTTTAGGTGAAAATGGGGCCGGAAAGTCCACACTTATGAGCGTTTTGTTTGGCCTTTATACTCCGGAGAAGGGTGTGATTAAGAAAGATGGAAAAGAGGTTGTAATCAAGGACCCGAATGACGCCAATGCTCTGGGAATAGGTATGGTGCACCAGCACTTTAAGCTTGTTCAGAACTTCACGGTACTCCAGAATATCATTCTTGGTGCAGAAGATACCAAGAACGGCATATTGCAGCTTAAAGATGCGAGGAAGAAGGTTGTTGAACTTTCCGAAAAATATGGACTGTTTGTTGATCCTGATGCACTTATTGAGGACATAACTGTAGGAATGCAGCAGAGAGTTGAGATACTTAAGATGCTGTTCAGAGAGAACGAAGTTCTTATTTTCGATGAGCCTACTGCAGTGCTGACTCCTCAAGAGATAGGTGAGCTGATGAAAATCATGAAGAACTTATCCGACGAGGGGAAATCTATTTTGTTCATCACACATAAGCTTGATGAAATCAAGCAGGTTGCAAACCGATGTACTGTACTGAGGAAGGGTAAGTATGTCGGCACGGTTAATGTGGCGGATACAACTAAGGAGCAACTGTCTGAGATGATGGTAGGTCATAAGATCAACTTCAAGATAGATAAGACGGATGCCCATCCCGGTGAGGTCATACTGGATGTGCATCATCTTTCTATGGATAAGAAGGGGACTGACAAGAAGGCCGTCAATGATGTGAGTTTCAAGGTTAGAGAAGGCGAGATAGTTTGTATCGCCGGAATTGACGGTAACGGTCAGTCGGAACTTGTGTACGGACTTACCGGTCTGGCACCTATCACTGAAGGTAAGATTATTTTAAACGGTAAGGATATAACCAAATGTTCTGTACGAAAGAGGAATCTCTCAGGTATGGCGCATATACCGGAGGACAGGCATAAAGATGGCTTGATTTTGGATTATACATTAGCACAGAATCTTGTCCTTAAATCATATTTTAAGCCGGGATTCCAAAAGTGCGGTTTTATCAACTTTAAGAAAGTTGAGGATTATGCTGAGAAACTTGCAGAGCAATACGATGTAAGGTCAGGGCAGGGTATTAAAACCATCACAAGAAGTATGTCCGGAGGGAATCAGCAGAAAGCAATTATCGCCAGGGAGATAGAGGATAAGCCTGAACTTCTGATAGCTGTTCAGCCAACCAGAGGTCTTGACGTGGGAGCCATAGAATATATTCACAAGCAGCTGATAGCCCAAAGAGATAAGGGAAAAGCTATTTTGTTGATTTCTCTGGAGCTTGATGAAGTTCTCAATGTGAGCGACAGAATTTTGGTGATACACGAAGGGGAGCTTGTTGCGGACATTGATCCTAAGAATGCGGATATCAACCAGCTGGGACTTTACATGGCTGGATCCAAGAGAGATGAGGTGGCCTATGAATAAGAATAGAGCGCTTAGGATTCTCGCCGGTGACGGATTCAATAAGGCGGTATCCTCTGTAATAGCAATTATAATCGGTTTATTTTTCGGGCTGATCATCCTGATTGTCGCAAATCCCGATAAAGCCGGAGAAGGGTTCTTTACAATTCTCGGAGGTGGATTCATGGGAGGAGGACAGGGTATCGGTCAGGTCCTTTACTATGCTACGCCTCTCATAATGACAGGTCTTTCTGTGGGCTGTGCGTTTAAGACGGGACTTTTTAACATCGGAGCTTCAGGTCAGTTTATTACCGGAGGGGCTGTGGCCATTTATGTCGGTGTTTATTGTACAGGGCTTGGCAGTTTTCACTGGATAGTGGCAATATTAGCCGGTGGCCTGGTAGGAGGCTTATGGGGAGCTTTGCCCGGGTTTCTCAAGGCTTTCTTCAACGTTCATGAGGTAATTGCTACAATAATGATGAATTACATAGGTATGTATGCTGCCAATTATCTGATAAGGTATTATGCCTATGATCCTAACAGAAACCTTTCGAAAGATGTGGCAACGACTGCTGTCATTCCTAAATGGGGGCTTGATAATGTTTTTTTCACGCAGGTGGGAAATTACAAAGACACATCCGCCCTTAACGGAGGATTCATCATTGCAGTTGCCATAGCAATTCTGATGTATATCATTTTTTACAAGACAACTTTCGGGTATGAGTTAATGGCTGTAGGTAATAATAAAGATGCCAGCAAATACGCCGGAATAAATTCAAAGAAGCAGATAATTCTATCTATGGTAATTGCCGGTACACTTGCCGGAATCGGTGGTGCATTGGTGTTCCTGAGCGGACCTTCTGCCAGACACATTACTGTCGTGGATGAGTTGGCTGTAGACGGCTTCAACGGAATGTCGGTTGCCTTGTTGGGACTTTCAAATCCTATAGGAATAATATTTTCATCTATATTCATCGGTTACCTGGATCAGGGCGGAACCTATCTGCAAAGTCTTGATTACATGCCTGAGATAATTGAGATTATCGTCGCATGTATCATATATTTCAGTGCATTCTCACTTCTTTTTAGAAAGTTGATGCCGATGATAATCAAGAAATTCGGAAAGTCAGATGTTTTGGAGGAAAACAAGGTTGACGATACGCTGAAAACTTCATCCGAAACTCCGGTGTCTGTTGGAAATGCAGACGGAGTGCAGAGTGGTCGTGAAGGGGGAGATGAATAATGAATATAGTTTATCTGATAGTTCAACAGACGATGTTTTTTGCAATCCCACTTCTGATTGTAGCTCTTGGAGGTATGTTTACCGAGAGAGGTGGAGTTACCAACATTGCTCTTGATGGTACTATGATTATGGGGGCGTTCACAAGCATACTGTTCATAAATAATGTTCAGGATCAGATGAGCGGAACAGGACTTCTTTTGATTGCCTGTCTGATTGCTGCGGCAACCGGAGGAGTGTTTTCTCTGTTGCTGGCATACTCTGCCATTAATATGAAGGCAGATCAGATAATCGGAGGTACAGCTTTGAATATGTTTGCTCCGGCGTTTTGTGTATTCGGTGCTCGTACTATTCAGTCCCTGGGAGTTCAGCAGATACAGTTTAATAATACATTTAGGATAGATAAAGTTCCTGTTCTCGGTGATATTCCTGTTATAGGTCAGTTATTTTTCAGTAACACTTATATAACAACACTCATTGGGATAATTATTTTAATCATAGCCATAGTTGTCATATACAAAACACGTTTCGGTCTGAGGTTAAGGGCTTGCGGTGAGCATCCGCAGGCAGCTGACTCAGTGGGCATAAATGTGTACAAAATGAGATATGCAGGTGTATTCATTTCAGGAATTTTAGGCGGCCTTGGCGGGCTCGTTTTTATAATTCCAACTTCAACGAATTTTGATTCAAATGTTGCCGGATACGGATTTCTGGCCTTGGCTGTTATGATATTCGGTCAGTGGAAGCCTATAAGAATTGCAGTGGCGGCTGCCTTTTTCGGATTTATGAAGACGATTGCAGCTGCGTATAACCTGATTCCTTTCCTTGACAATCTGCCGGTAACAAGTGAATTCTACAAGTCGATACCGTTCATAGCAACGCTTATCGTACTTGCTCTGAGTTCGAAAAAGTCCAGAGCTCCTGCAGCCGTTGCTAAGCCTTATGATAAGGGTGGCAGATAATTCATACGATTTGGCCCTTAAAATTATTGAAGGCATGCAGGTATATAGCTTACAGTGCCAAGCGGGGTCAGATAAGCGCATAGAATATATGGGAATTTTAATATGTCAGTTAAAGATTTGTATGAAATTGTAGAGGGAATTAGAGATTTTGAGCTTCATGGGGAATCATCTCCTCGTGAAGCTTTTCCATACACTGAAGAAGTGAATGGGAAATTGACATCATTTGAGTTTGAAAACGCTACATATGGCAATGTATTTTGTTGTGAGAATCTTGACCTGATGATTGATCTGGTTGAAAAAGGATATGAGGAAAGGTTTCAGATGATTTATCTTGATCCCCCTTTCTACTCCAAAGCGAAGTATTTCTTGAGGCGCAAAGATGGCAGCAGGGAGGAGGCATACAGTGACCTGTGGCCTGAGGGATTTAAAGAGTATCTTAAAATGATTGCTGAGAGGCTTGTGATTACACGACGGCTATTGTCTGAAGATGGTCTGATTTGGGTGCACTTGGATTATAGAGCCGTTCACTATGTGAAAGTTATTATGGATGAAATTTTCGGACATAGAAATTTTGTCAACGAAATAATTTGGGGATACAGGTCGGGAGGTGCCGGTAGTCGTAGGTTTGCACGGAAGCACGACAGTATTTTGGTGTATGGGAAAAGCGAAAATTACAAATTTTCCCCCCAAAAGGAGAAGTCATATAACAGGGGATTTGCTCCGTACAAGTTTAAGGGAGTCGAGGAATTCAGAGATGAGAAGGGATGGTACACTCTTGTTAATATGCGAGACGTTTGGGATATTCCCATGGTTGGCAGGACATCGGCCGAACGCACAGGTTATGCGACTCAAAAACCTGAGGAGCTTCTCAGGCGAGCTGTGGCAGCATCTACAGAGAAGGATGATCTGTGTGGAGATTTTTTTGCAGGATCAGGGACTCTGGGTGCTGTTTGCAAATCTATGGGTAGGAACTTTGTGCTTTGTGATGAGCAGGAAGAGGCATATAAAATAATGTGCAGGCGTTTATCAGATTAAGTTGATGCGTGGCGCAGGCATATCAGGAAGCATGATAAAAGCTGTGGGATAGGATCGGTTCATTTTGAATATAATTCATAATTTAAGCATGTGAGTGATGGAGCAATAAGGAAATGGTGCAATAAGGGAGACGTAGTTCATGAGGACATCTGCACAGCACCCCTATATTTTCAAGAGATGGATATAGGGAAAGAGTTCCTATGAAGGCGTTTGATGTTATAAATTTCATTTGACCTGAAATTAAATTGAGAGTATAATATTAAATACGACCACGGGGGGTATTAGCTCAACTGGATAGAGTAGCGGTCTTCGAATCCGTTGGTTGGGGGTTCGAGTCCCTCATGCCCTACCAATGAAAATATATCCGAACTCTTAACGAGGGTTCGGGTATTTTTTGTTGTGTTGTACAGTATTGCGATTTCAGTTTCACCGTCGGCCGTATCATGTAAATATATGGAGTGTACAAGTGTATCGATGATTTGCTTTTGATACTTTGTATCTTCCGGATTTACCAGATCTATACTTTTGAAAGAGTAAAGCCGGGGAAGATTAAGTTTTCCTCGGCTTTCTGCTTCTCTATATAACTTTTACGGGGGTTCCGACGGGTATGTTTTCAAAAATCCATTTGGAATCCGATACACTCATTCTTACGCAACCGTGAGATGCAGGCTCTCCGAGCTTAACAGCCTCATTGGGGATATAATTCCCGGAGTGGTCAGTCGGTACACTGTGAAAAAGATAGATACCGTGATCCTTGAAGGATACCCAGTAGTTGGCTCCTTCTTGAAATTCTGCAGCAAAGAAGGACTCTCCGCATTCAGACTCAATTTTGAATTCCCCCTTAGGGGTTTCGGATTCTCCGTCGAAGATGCCTGTGGAAACTACAAAACTTGTTAAATTCTTTTCACCATCTCGTATATATGTAAGCTGTTTGTCTGTGTCAACAAGAATATTTAGGTTAGCTACCTTGGACAAATCCGGATATTTTCCGGTGGGTTCTTTCCAGAAATCAGGATTTTGCTTTCTTAACTTTTCAGCAATGGCTTTTCCGGTTTCTGCATTTGATTCTCTGTCTGTGCCTGACCCGCTCGGCAGACTCTTATCTGAACTTGTCCCCAAACTGTCATTAGAACTGCTTTTATTATTTGACCGAGATTTTAAATCTATATTCTCAACCGCAAGTATTGCCAATGCCAATATGATTATAGCCGCGATTAGAGCCGATATAATTTTAGTATTAAATATCTTTTTCAAATGTGTGTTCCCCCCAGGTATGATAGAGATTATGTGATAAGCCGGAGAAAGGTAAAGCCACTAAGGGTGTTCCCCCTAGGTATGATAGAGATTATACCACGATAATTCTAGTTAAGCAAAAAAGTTTCCCGTGAAAATCAAAATATTTCTGAAAATCGGTTGACATCTACGGGTAATAGTAGTACCATATATATATGGTTAGCACTCCAAGACGGTGAGTGCTAACAAATAGATAACCGGATGATACGAAGTCGATGTAATCCTTACATATGATTATATATAATCTAAAAGGATTGATACAATTTCTAAGGGAGGAGGGAGCATGGAATTAACAGAACGTAAACTTAAAATTTTACAGGCTATTATCAGCGATTACATTTCCACAGCAGAACCGGTTGGTTCAAGGACACTTTCAAAGAAGTATCAGCTTGGAATAAGTCCTGCAACTATAAGAAATGAGATGAGCGACCTGGAAGATTTAGGCTTTCTCACCCATCCTCATACTTCGGCAGGAAGGGTTCCTTCGGATAAGGCGTATAGACTTTATGTGAACGAACTGATGGGAAATGCTGAGATTACACCGGCGGAAAAACAGATAATTGAAAGTCAACTCAGAGCAGATGTGAATGAACTCGATAAGGTCATCAAAAATGCTGCAAGGTTGCTTTCAAATATCACCAATCTGGCAAGTTTTGTAATGACTCCCAGTCAGGAAGAGAATCGTTTGGACTTTGTCAAATTTCTTCCGGTAGATCACAATACTGTTGTGCTCATGATAGTAGCAGAGAATGGTAAAATTTCAAATACTACTCTTCGATTGAACGTAGAGTACACCGACGAAGCGCTGGGTGTTTTGTCGAAGAACATAACCTATAGATTTAAAGGGAAGACTCTCAGCGAGTTGGTTAGGCAGAACATCATTGAGACTTTTCAAAGCGATTTGACCGCAATGAATAAGTTGGAGGAGTTCATTATGCCGGACTTCATGAGGACGCTTGAGGAGATGTTAGATGTGAATCTGTATCTCGACGGCCTTTCGAATATTTTTGATTTGCCGGAGTATAGTGATATAGCCAGTGCAAGACAGTTTTTGAGGATCTTTGATGATAAGGATAGGCTGAGGAGAACGATTTTAAATAGAGATGACGGAGTTGTTGTGACAATCGGTGATGAAAATAAGGACGAAGAGCTGCAAGATTATTCCCTGATTACAGCGACTTATAGCGTCGATGGACAAACTGTAGGTAAGATAGGAGTTATCGGTCCTACAAGAATGAGATATGGGGAAATAACCTCAATCGTTAAATATCTGACCGATAATTTGAATGACACATTCAGCCTGGACAGCTGGAAAGGAGAAGAAGTTGACGAAGACAAACACATATGAGGAAGATCTTAAGAATACGGGAGACTCTATGAATGAGAAAGAGCCCGGCGAGAACGTGACAGGGATGTCGGGAGCTCGGGAATGTAATGGAGACCGGGATTGCGGTACGAGAACCGATAAGAATCCAAATGATATGGCCTCAGGAGAGACTGTTAATACGGATTCTTCAAGAACTGATGGTAATGAAACGAAGAATTCATCATCCGGTTCGGAAGTCGAAGCAGATGAAAATGATAAAAATAAAGACGATGTTGAGAGAACAGAGGATGCTGAGACCAGATTTTTGAGGCTTATGGCTGATTTTCAGAATTTTAAGAAGAGAGCTGAAAAGGAGAAGTTCGATATTTATGCAAGGGCAAATGAGAGTCTGATGTTGAGTCTTCTGACGGTAATCGACAATTTCGAAAGAGCCCTTGACCATGAAAGCAAGGATGAGAAATATGCGGAGGGAATGCACCTTATCTTCAAGCAGCTTATGGACGCTTTAAAGGCCGCCGGTCTTGAGGAAATCAAGGCTGAGAACGAGCACTTTGATCCGAACATTCATAATGCTGTAATGACCTGTGACAGCCACCAGCATGAAAGTGGAAAAGTCGTTGAAGTAATGCAGAAAGGTTACACACTTAACGGTAAGCTGCTCAGAGCATCTATGGTTAAGGTAAATAATTGAAATAGACCGATAGTTGATAAGTGCTGAAAATAGTTAAATGCTGAAAATACAGTAAACTGTTCAGCTTGTAATAAATAAAATTGAAAGAGAAATTAACAGATTCAAACAGAGAATACTTAAGGAGGGAAAGAATATGGCAAAGGTAATAGGAATTGACTTGGGAACAACCAACAGTGTAGTTTCCGTAATGGAAGGGGGAGACCCTACAGTTATAGCTAACGCAGAAGGTAACAGAACAACACCTTCAATTGTAGCATTTGCGAAAAATGGTGAAAGGCTTGTTGGAGAAACTGCCAAGAGACAGGCGGTTACAAATCCGGACAGAACAATTGCATCAATTAAGAGATACATGGGATCCGACCACAAAGTCGAGATTGACGGCAAAACCTATACACCTCAGGATATATCTGCAATGATACTTGCAAAGCTTAAAGCTGATGCAGAAAGTTATCTCGGAGAAAAGGTTACAGAGGCGGTAATAACAGTTCCTGCGTACTTTTCAGACGCACAGAAACAGGCGACTAAAGATGCCGGAAAGATAGCGGGTCTTGATGTTAAGAGAATTATCAACGAACCTACTGCAGCTTCTCTTGCCTATGGTCTTGAAAAAGAGTCAGGTTCGCACAAGATATTGGTTTATGACTTGGGTGGCGGTACATTCGATGTGTCCATTCTTGAACTTGGCGACGGAGTATTTGAAGTTTTGGCTACAAACGGTGATACTAAACTGGGTGGAGATGACTTTGATAATGCTGTTCTTGATTTCCTGGCAGAAAGCTTTGCTAAGGAGCACGGTGTAGATCTTAAGAAAGACAAGATGAGCCTTCAGAGACTGAAAGAAGCAGCTGAAAAGGCTAAGAAGGAGCTTTCAAGTGCTCAGACAACTAATATCAATCTGCCTTTCATAACAGTTACAAGTGATGGACCTCTGCATCTTAATATGGATCTCACAAGAGCAAAATTTGATCAACTGACTGCTGACCTTGTAAAGAGAACTATTGAGCCTATGAAGAAGGCCATGAAGGATGCAGGAGTAAGCAACAGTGATATCGATAAGGTAATTCTGGTTGGCGGATCAACAAGAATTCCGGCTGTTCAGGAAGAAGTCAAAAAAGTTACAGGAAAGGATCCGTTTAAGGGAATCAATCCTGATGAGTGCGTTGCCATAGGAGCGGCCATTCAGGCAGGAGTCCTTACAGGAGAGGTTCATGATGTACTTCTTCTCGACGTAACACCACTTTCACTTTCTATTGAAACTCTAGGTGGAGTGGCCACTAAACTTATAGAGAGAAATACGACCATTCCAACTAAGAAGAGTCAGATTTTCTCAACTGCTGCTGATAATCAGACGGCTGTAGACATTCATGTTCTTCAAGGTGAAAGAGAAATGGCTGCCGGAAACATTACACTCGGCCGATTCCAACTTACAGGTATTGCACCTGCTCCAAGGGGAGTCCCACAGATAGAAGTAACCTTCGATATTGATGCTAATGGTATTGTAAACGTTAGTGCAAAGGATAAGGGGACAGGTAAAGAGCAGAACATAACAATCACATCTTCTACCAAGCTTTCTGAGGAAGAAATCGAGGCAAAGGTAAGAGAAGCCGAGCAGTACGCTGAGGAAGACAAAAAGAGAAAAGAAGAGATTGAGATAAGGAATAAGGCTGAAGCTCTGGTGTATGATACAGAGAAATCCTTGAAAGATCTTGAAGGAAAGCTGTCCGACTCTGAAAAATCAGAGGTGGAAACTGCTAAGGATGATCTTAAGAAGGCAATCGAAGATGGTAACATCGATGAGATTAAAGATAAGACCGACAAGCTGACTGAGAAGTTCCATATAATCTCCACTAAGCTTTATGAGCAGGCTCAGGCTGAAGGAGCAGCAGGTGCTCAGGGAGCAGCCGGAGCAGGTCCTGATATGGGAGCAGCCGGATTTGGAGGTGCTTCTCAGACTGGAGGAAATTCATCTCAATCAGAGGGAGATAATGTTGTTGATGCGGACTACGAAGTGGTTGACGATAACAAATAATATAAGCAAGAAGTTGACAATTAATTAGGATTTGAGGGCGACCACAGAGTGGTCGCCATATTCCATGAGAAAGAGGAATTATGGCAGATAAAAGAGACTATTACGAGGTTTTGGGGCTCCGCAAAGGAGCCAGTGAGGAGGAGATAAAGAAGGCCTTCCGTAAGATGGCAATGAAGTATCACCCTGACAAAAACCCTGGAGATAAAAAGGCTGAAGAAGCTTTCAAGGAGGTCAATGAGGCCTACAGCATTCTGTCTGATCCCGAGAAGAAGCAGAGATATGATCAGTTCGGTCATGCAGGAGTAGATCCAAATGCCGGCTTTGGCGGTGCCGGAGGATTCGGTGGCGGAAGTGGCGGCTTTGGCGGTTTTGAAGATATATTCAGCCAGATGTTCAGCGGCGGATTTGGAGGTGCTTCATCAGGTGGATTCGGAGGTTTTGGCGGATTTGGTTCTGCAAGCTCCGGCCCAATGAGGGGGAGAGATCTGCAGAAAGCCATTACTATAACCTTTGACGAAGCTGCCCATGGCGTTGAGAAAGAAATTTCTCTAAACAAATATGTTGAGTGTCCGACCTGTCACGGCGAGGGAAACGAGCCGGGAACTTCTAAGGTAACCTGTGAGAAGTGTCATGGGACCGGTCAGATTTCCCATGTTCAAAACACCATGTTCGGTAAGTTCCAAACTACAGGAACTTGTGATGAATGCGGTGGAACAGGTGAGAAGATTGAAACTCCATGTCACGAATGTGGAGGAAGCGGAAAAATCAGGAAGACTGTGAAGATAAATGTGAAAATACCAAAGGGTGTGGATAACGATACGGTAATTCCACTCAGAGGTCAGGGTGAACCCGGTGATAAGGGTGGCCCTGCAGGGGATTTGTTCATTGTGATCGCGGTCAAACCACATAAGATTTTTAAGCGTAACGGTGATAATCTTCAATTGGATATTCCTATCAGTTTTGAACAGGCTGCTCTAGGGGACGAGATTACTGTACCTTCGATAGATGGGAAATTAAGTTACACGATTCCCGCAGGTACCCAACCTGATACTGTGTTCAGGCTAAAGGGTAAGGGAATGCCGAATGTCCGATCCGGAAGATATGGAGATCTTTACGTTAAAGTAAAACTTGAGGTACCAAGGAATTTGACAGATCAACAGAAGAAACTCATAAGAGCTATGAGTGACAGCTTGACTTCGGAAAGCTACAAGGAAAAGAAAAGTTTCGGTGAAAAGATAAGAGATTTCTTCAGTTAGATTAGTAAGGACCCTGAGCCAAGGCTCGGGGTCTTGTACTATGACAAATCTTAATGAACTGATATTAAGATTAGGGATTCCTTGTTGTTTGAGATATTTGAAGACTGTTTTGCTTTAACAGCGTTTGATTCTTATACACGGTACGCATTTTTACGGTTTTACGGTATTTCCCATACGTATATAGAGCAATATTGAAGAATAACTCTCTGTGGTAAACGTACACACTTGCCGTGACAAGAGTGCATCAGCTCTTGGAAACTCTTTCCGGTCTTCAAACGTACACACTTGACGGAACAAGAGGGTCAAAGGCAAAATATAAATAAATGTATAAAATTAATCGATAATATTATGGATTATAGGTGTTCTCTCACCAAGAAAATGCCGATGATCAGAGAAAGACCCTCACTGAGTGTGTTTGTGTACCAGATATACTCAGGAGGAAGCAAGCCGCTTACCACTACAAGCCCCAGATAGACCAGCAAAAATCCGCGAAGGGTGGACAGAGTTATGGCCTTTTTTGGCTGACCCTTGGCGGCCAGCAGACCTACAAACAGGAGGTTTGCACCAAGAGCCAGATAAGAGATAGCGAACTTTCTAAGGGCAACAATGGTAGGATCCAGAAGATAGCTTCCCGATGAAAGAAACAGAAGGCATATCTGTTTAGGGAACACAATGCCGAGGAATATAGCAAATAATGACAAACCTATTACGGACCTAATAGCGTAATGGGTTATTTTTTTCCCGGAGTCCGTGTCATGCTTGCCATGGTAGTAGCTTACAAGAGGCTGCATTCCCTGTGTCAAACCTGTCATGGTTGAGCTTATAAGCAATGTATAGTATGAAACAATCGTATAGCTTACGAGAGAGTTTTCACCCAAGTATTTCAAAAGAAAAATATTGTAAAGAAAAACGATGAACCCGGTGGATAGTTCAGAGAGGAAATCTCCTGTACCCAGGGAAAGTATAGAAGGTATCTGTTTTGCCGTAGTAAAAACATCGTTGAGCCTGACAAACTTAAGCCTTGCCTTTGGCCTAAGGAAGTGAATTGTAAAAATGACCGTAGAAAAAACCTGTGCTATCCCGGTGGCAAGAGCTGCACCTGCGATGCCCCAGTGGAAAATTGCAACGAAAAGCCAATCAAGAAAAATATTCGAAATTGCCGCCGAAATGACTCCGTATGTTGCAAGCCTCGGGAAACCGTCGATCTTGACCAAAACTTCGAAATGATATGAAACCATGAAAAAAGGTACAAACCAAAGTATGATGCTGAGATATTGTTTCACCAAGGGAAAAAGATCACCCTTTGCGCCGAGGATCTGGACGATATCTTTAAGAAAAATCCGGGATATAATGGACAGGCACAGTGAGAAAATTATAATTGCAATTACGGTAAATGTAAAAATCTCCTTGGCATCATCTCTTTTTCCTTCGCCCAGATATATGGCTACTTTTGTTGAAGTACCTACAGCGAGAATTATTGCCAGAGCAAAAAACGTATTTACAAATGGCATGGAAACGTTCACCGAAGCCAGAGCAATTTCGCTGACATATTTTCCGACAAAATATCCATCTACCATTGTATATATTGAAAAAACCCACATTGCTGCAATTGAGGGCAGTGCGTAGTTCATATAGGTAGTTATGAGATTTTTGTGAACGTTTTCGAGAGTGGACATTTCAAGACTCCTTGCCGAATTTTGAATTAATTTTAACGTGTAGTATTCTTGTAAACACATAAATAATATCACACAACTCAATTTTTATAAAGTGGGAAAGTTCCTTGAAATGAGATGGTTCTGGCGTATTATGAGCCTCTAGGGTATTGATGATGCCTTTGTAGCTCTTGAAAAACTTTCTGAAAAATGTTTTAATATACGTATGATAAAGTGTATTGATGTATAAGATTGAGCAGAGCATTAACCTCAACTGAAATTTGGGGAAGAGGCCGATTGATAGGAGGAAAATGAGATGAAAGGTTTACCTAAACTGAGCAAGAAGGATTGCTGGATATTGGGCGTTTGCGGAGGTCTTGGAGAGTATTTCGGAGTAAATTCGAATATCCTCAGAGCTTTGTTTGTATTATGTGGTTTTCAGCTGATTCCATATCTGATTTTAGCCCTTATAATGAGCTATGACAGTAACGAGAACCTGTAGACATAGGCATGGTTTTTGACTTATAAATATTTTCGGCACATGAAAATATTTCTGTATATCAATACTTCAAGACATTTAATTGTTTTGTTTATTTAGAATTCATGATGGAGGGATATTATGAAGTCAACATTTTTTAGAGATCCGGACAATATCGTTTATGCTGATATCAATCAATTTGCTGAGAATTTCGGCAAAGAGACAGGGATTAATGATCTGAGAGAAAGAATAGAAGCATTCAGAGCAAATCCTACAAAGGAGGGAGAGGTACTTAAGGGTACCAAGAGGACAGCGATTCGTCTTCTCATACCTGATTTGGTTTTTGAGGGTGAGGAGAAGATTGAAATGGGTGAAAACGTCTGGGTATATCTTGGAGAAATGTACGAGGTATACTGTTTATATTGGCCTGTGGAAGGTGCGGAAGGCGATAACGCAAAGGCTGATTAAATTGCAAAGGGGATAAGGCGGAGCACAGGAGAATAGATAATTTTTGCGTTTTTTCGGATTACTGTTGAGTTGAGGAGTTC
The DNA here is from genome assembly GCA_022766365.1 of Clostridiales bacterium. Lineage (GTDB taxonomy): Bacteria > Bacillota > Clostridia > Peptostreptococcales > Anaerovoracaceae > S5-A14a. The sequence continues at coordinate 23,971 of JALENW010000025.1, forward strand.
TAATATTTTTCACAAGCTATATTTTTCTAATATATCTTATTCAATTTTAATGATTCGGAGACTACGGAAGTAATATTCGGGAGATAGGAATCTGTCCGGAGAAATTATTAATATGGAAAGTTTTGTACGGGAGTAAGTTTTTAATGATAGTTAAAGAAGTGGATTTAGCGAGCAGATTTTTTGAATTCAGCGACTTGAAGGAAATGCTCAAGTATTCCGGAAAGAAGTATGGAGATAAGATAGCTTTTGTAACGAAGATTAAGACTAAGGGCAGTAAGGAAGTCAGTTATAAAAATACGAGTTATCGAGGGCTTTACGACGAGATGATTTTCCTGGGATCAGCTCTTTTCAACCGAGGCTACAAGGACAGACGAGTGGCTATCATTGGCGAAAACAGCTATCAGTGGTGTCTGGCGTATTTCGCTGCAGCCTGCGGTATCGGAGTTACGGTTCCTTTGGATAAAGCTCTTGAAAAAGAGGAGATAATAAGCTGTATCCAAAGAAGCAAGTCAACTATAATTTTCTATGATAAGAAAATGGAAAAAATGATAGACGAAATTATATCTTCTGACGATGCTGATATAGAATTTGCCGCTACACTGGACTTTGATTCCGGGAAATCGGATAGACCATCTGTATCAGAGCTGATTGAGGAGGGCAGAGAACTGGTCAATGAAGGATATGAGGATTATGAGATCCGATCCATAGATAGGGATGCTATGGCATTTCTTTTGTTCACTTCGGGTACTACGGAACAGTCTAAAGCTGTTATGCTCAGCCACAAGAATTACATGAGCTGTATCTATGGAATGTGTTGTGAGGAGCTTTTTTATCCTGATGACGTAAATATGCAAGTTCTGCCTTTACACCACTGTTACGGAATGGTCGGATTGTTGACATTCCTCGTGCAGGGACTTAAGAATACTTTTTGTGACGGCCTTAAGTATGTGAGCAGAAATCTCAAGGAATATGAAGTTACCGTAATGATGAGTGTTCCTCTTTTACTTGAGAGCGTCTATAAGAAAATCAACAAAGCAATCGTGGCTCAGGGTCAGGAGAAAAAGATTGCATTTGCCCTGAAACTCTGTGCCGCTGTTGAAAAGCTTGGTATCGATATAAGAAGAAGGATGTTCAAACCAATAATAGATCAGCTTGGAGGACATTTAAGATTTTTCATTAATGGGGCCGCGCCGATAGATCCTGTGGTAGCTAAGGGGCTTAATGATTTTGGAATATTAACTGTAAATGGTTATGGGTTGACAGAGACGGCGCCGACTATTGCAAGCGAAAGTTATAGGCATATCAGAGCGGGATCTGTGGGAAAACTTATGCCAAATGTTGAGGGAAAAATCGTGGAGCCTAATGAGGACGGTGTAGGTGAACTTGTTGTCAGAGGTGACAATGTGATGATAGGTTACTATGGGGACGAAGAAGCAACTAAGGCTGTTATGAGAGACGGATGGTTTCATACAGGAGATCTTGCATATTTTGATGAGGACGGGTATTTATTCATAACCGGCAGACAGAAAAATGTAATCGTTATGAAAAACGGCAAAAATGTTTTCCCCGAAGAGATTGAAAATCTTGTAAATGCGCTTCCTTATATCGAAGAAAGTGTTTTGTTTACAGGGAAAAAGCATAACGACGTTGTTCTGTGGTTAAAAGCAGTTTATGATAAGAATTATCTTAATGAGAACCATATTTCTTTGACAGAACTTGAAGAAAGATTCAGGTGTGATATGGATCGGATTAACAAAACTATGCCGGTGGTTAAGAGGGTTAATAAATTCTTTCTCAGCGACAGACCGACCGTGAAAACCACTACTCAGAAAACCAAAAGAAATCTGGAAATTGAAGAAATATATAGGGAAATGTCAGAGAGGGGACTTGACTGATAAGTAGCCCGATTAAATTCGAGGATAGCTTTTAATAAACACACCTAAGTGTCAGGAGGATTATTTTATGGACAACTTCATGTTTCACACACCTACGAGAATCTTTTTTGGAAAGGGAATGATTTCAAATTTGAAGAGAATCAGGGCTTATGGCAACACGGCTCTGATGGTTTACGGGAAATCAAGTATCATAAAAGCCGGAATCTATGATCAGGTTATGAATGAGCTTAAAGCTGCTGATATGAAGGTGGTGGAACTTTCGGGAGTAGACCCTAATCCTCGGATAGAGACCGTCAGAGAGGGTATTTCGCTTTGCAGGGAAAATGACGTTGACGTGGTTTTGGCAGTTGGAGGCGGATCAAGTATCGACTGTGCAAAGGTGATTGCGGCAGGTGTTAAATATGAGGGAGACCCATGGGACTTAGTATTGGATGGCAGCAAAATTTCTGAGGCTCTTCCTGTAGTTTCGGTTCTCACGATGGCCGCTACAGGTTCAGAAATGGACGCCTTTGCTGTGATTTCCGATATGGGGAAAAACGATAAACTCGGAACGGGGGCGGAATGCTTAAAGCCTGTGTTTTCTATTTTAGATCCTGAGTATACATATACTGTTCCCAGAAAACATACAGTTGCAGGGGTTGCAGATATAATGAGCCATACTCTTGAAAATTATTTTGCACCCAATAAAGGGGCATTTATTCAAGCAAGAATGGCTGAAGCTGTCCTGAAGACATGTATTAAGTACGGTCCGATTGCTGCCGAAAATCCAAGAAATTATGAAGCAAGGGCAAACATTATGTGGGCTTCAAGTCTTGCTATTAACGGACTTTTGAGTTCAGGTGCAGATGTTGACTGGACAGTTCACGGCATGGAGCATGAACTATCTGCTTATTACGATATTACCCATGGAGAGGGTTTGGCACTTTTGACACCTCACTGGATGGGGTATGTTCTCTCAGAAGAAACTCTTTGGAAATTCAAGGATTTTGGCATTAATGTATGGGGAGTTGATTCTAGCATTGGGGATTGGGAAATTGCCGAGATGAGTATCGAAAAAACCTCTGAATTCTTTAGGTCGCTGGGACTTCCTATGACTTTATCTCAAGTGGGAATCGGTAGAGAAAAGCTCTCTGAGATGTCGGACAAACTTAAAGGTAAGTTCGAACACAGCTTTGTTTCTCTTTCATCTGAAGATGTTTTAAAAATTTACGAAGCGGCGTTATAATGCGTTTGTAAATTTAGTCAATATGAAAATCATTAAAAACTATATAAGAGTATGCGCATAATATTAAAGTGCCACCAATTGAGATGATTTCCTAAGGTCGGGATAGTTTTAGGTTAAACTTTTATGACTTGGAATTATCAAAAGGTGACACTTTTAAATTGCAATATAAGTTTAAATACGGAGTGTATATCTTTTATGCGGCTGTTTCTGAATTTTAATTTGTAAATTGCATAATCAGAAACTTGCATTAGAGATTTACGAAATATTTTTTAGAAGATCCATCATTTCAATCAGCCCTGCAGCGGAATCGAAGCCCTTATTTCCTCCCTTACTGCCGGCTCTTTCAATTGCCTGCTCGATGGTATCTGTGGTCAAAACTCCAAACATGACAGGCTTGCCTGACTTTAGACCAACCTGGGCGATCCCTTTTGAAACTTCAGCGCAAACATAGTCGTAGTGTGAAGTGGATCCTCTGATTACAGCTCCGAGACAGATTACACCGTCATAATCTTTTGCTGCAAGTTTGGCGGCGATAAGAGGTATTTCGAAGGCTCCCGGAACCCAGGCAACATGAATGTTCTGCTCCTGAACTCCGTGTCTTCTAAGATTGTCCAACGCTCCGTCTAACAGCTTTGATGTTATGAATTCGTTAAACCTTGCAACAACAATAGCTACTTTTACATTTTGGTTTCTTTCACTTGAAAGATGTCCCTGAAATACTTTCATAATTTGTCTCCTTTGGATTTTTATTATATATATGCATTAATCTATCTTAGCTACATCAGCTACGGTATGATTATTGTTCAAAATCTTTCTATTTTAAAATTCTACGATGAGTCACATTTTAGAATTCCAGAATATGTCCCATTTTCTCCTTCTTTGTTTTGAGATAGAAGAGATCATGAGGGGAAGCAGGAATTTGTATAGGAACCCTTTCCCTAATCTCCAGGCCGAAGTCGGAAAGTTCGTAAACCTTATGTGGATTGTTGGTTAACAATCTCATATTTTTAACCCCTAAATCTTTAAGAATTTGTGCACCGATATAGTACTCTCTCATATCTCCGGGAAACCCCAAAGCTAAATTAGCTTGTAGAGTATCCAATCCCTCATCTTGCAGTTTATATGCTTTAAGTTTGTTTATAAGTCCTATACCACGACCCTCCTGCCTCATATATAAAAGCACACCACGGCCTTCTTTTTCTATTTGTCGCATAGCTTGGGCGTATTGCTGTCCGCAATCACATTTCGTTGAACCGAAAGCATCTCCTGTCAGGCATTCAGAATGTACACGGACAAGAATATCGTCACCGTCGCCGATCTCTCCTTTGACAAGAGCTATATGATGTTCACCATTTATTTTGTTAATATATCCGTATGCTCTAAAGTCACCGTATTTTGTGGGAAGGAAGGTATCAACGACTTGTTCTACGACGGTTTCGTGCCTTTTTCTGTAGTTTGCAATGTCCTTGATGGTTATGAACGCTAAATCGTGAGCCTTTGCAAATTCCATGAGTTCACTTTTTCTCATCATAGTGCCGTCGTCCTTCATCATTTCACAGCAAAGACCGCATTCCTTAAGCCCGGCAAGCCGCATAAGGTCTACTGTTGCCTCCGTATGTCCGCCTCTTTCTAAAACACCAAAATCCTTGGCGACGAGTGGGAACATATGCCCGGGCCTTCTGAAATCATCGGGTTTTGATTCATCTTCGACAATCTTTCTGGCAGTGATTCCTCGCTCCACAGCAGAAATACCGGTGGATGTATCTACGTGATCTACTGAGACAGTAAATGCAGTACAGTGATTATCCGTATTTTCTGAAACCATCTGGGGGAGGGCAAGCTTAGCGGCAATTTCCTTGCTCATAGGCATACATATGAGCCCTTTGCCGTATTTAGCCATGAAATTAACATTTTCAGTAGTGGCATACTGGGCAGCACAAATTAGGTCGCCTTCATTTTCCCTGTCAGGGTCATCTGTCACGATTATCATCTTTCCTTCTCTTAAATCCTCAAGTGCCTTGTTCAGGCCGGAAAAACCCATGTTGTTCTTAGAATCCATATTGGTTTTCAATTTATATTCTCCCTTCTATCAACTTTTCTATATACTTTCCGACAATGTCAACTTCAATATTGACTTTTTGTCCGGGCCTTTTTTCTGACAGAACTGTTGCCTCTGATGTGTGGGGGATAATGCTTACTTTGAATTTGTCTCGATCCACATATGCTACTGTTAGACTGGTGCCATCAAGTGCAACAGATCCCTTCTCAACAATATATCTCAGTAAGTCAGAGGGTGGTTTTAAACTGTACCATGTCGCATTGCCCTGTTGCTCAATAGATTGTATAGTTGCAGTACCATCTATATGTCCTGATACCATGTGACCTCCAAATCTACCGTCAACCTTCATTGCACGTTCAAGATTTACTTTAGTTCCTACACGCATACTGTGAAAGGCAGTCCTTTTTATTGTTTCGTTCATAATATCGGCTGTAAATGATCCGGAATTCATAGAGGTAACCGTAAGGCAAATACCGTTAACACTAATGCTATCTCCGACAGAACTGTCTTCCAGTACCCTAGACGATGATATGGTGATTCTGGCTGACGGCCCTCTGATTTCGATGTTTCTTATGGTACCAATTTCTTCGATAATTCCCGTAAACATATTTCAAATCTCCTTATTTATTATTTTACGTTCACTATTACAATATATATGCTGATGCGAATACCGATGTGGCTGATGCGAATACCGATGTGGCTGTTTCTGATTTCGGCTGAAGTTGATCAGGTTCCTGCCCGGTTTACTTTTAGATCTGCAAGAGGATAAATTATTCTGCCTGAAATCAGGATATCTTTTTCTAAGGAGTTAAATCCTTCGATTTTTATTTCAGGGCAGAAGTTAGGATTCGGAAATCCTGAGCCTCCAATGCTTGGAAGTGCATTTTTCCCACCAAGTATCTTTGGAGCTATGTAGAAATATGCATAGTCCGCAAGCTTGTGACCGAGAAAACTTGCATGAACGGTACTGCCCCCTTCAACCAGTATGCTGTCAATGTTGTAGGGCGGTTTTGCAAGATAGTCGAGTACATCATACAAATTGAGGAAGCCGTTTTCATTCACATCTATTCCAATGACATCAACTCCGGCAGCGGATAGAATTGAAACCTTATCTCCACTGGTTTTTTTGCCCCTTTGAGCTAAAGTATTTTTGCCGCATATGACTAAGGTTTTAATCTTATCAGCTGTTTTTACAATTTTGCATTCTAAAGGTATCCTAAGATTGGCATCTAAAATTATTCGAACAGGATTGTTACCGCTAAAATTTTCTATCCTGCAGTTGAGAGTCGGATCATCTTCCAATACTGTATTTATTCCGACTAATATTCCCATATACTTGTGCCTTAGTATATGGGCGTGATTTCTGGAAGCTTCCGATGTTATCCATTGAGACATGCCGGATGCTGAAGCCGTTTTGCCATCCATGGTTTCGGCAATTTTGAGTGCTACGAACGGTCTGTGCAGAAGCTGTTTTGTTATAAAGAATTTATTCATTTCTTTTGCTTCATTTTCCAGCAGACCTACTTCTACCTCAATTCCATTATTTCTTAAAATATTAATACCTTTGCCTGATACGACCGGGTTAGGATCAGTCATAGCACAGACTACTCTGTTTATATTTGCCGAAATAATCGCTTCAGTACATGGTGGAGTTTTTCCATAGTGACAGCAAGGTTCAAGAGTAACGTAAAGAGTCGATCCTGCAAGATTTTCCGGGGTTTTTACAGAGGAAATCGCTTCACGCTCAGCATGGGGCATGCCATAAGCATGGTGATAACCGATACCCAGGATTTCACCGGATTTAACTATTACTGCACCGACCATAGGGTTGGGGTTGACCGATCCGGCACCTTTTTTTGCTTCGTGTAAAGCAATTTTCATATACTTTTCGTCCTCTTTTGATATCATTTCACAATCCTCCAAGTAGTTATCTTTAATATAGGGTATAAAAAAGAGTGCCTCCTTGTCAGGGCACTCTTAAAAAATCTTGGAACCAGCCACATGTTTCAGCAAATAAAAACCGAGAAAAAATTCTCGGGCGTTCAACAAAACAACTGTCATTCAGCTATCTTCTTCCATCCAGACTATACTGTCGGTCTCGGAGTTGCACCGAGTCAGCTCAAAATCAAATTGTACTCGAATATGATTCATCGCTCGCGGACTATACCGCCGGTCGGGAATTACACCCTGCCCTGAAGATTTATTAAGTTTGTTAATCCTATTATAAGCCTACATATGGCTATTTTCAAGTACTTTTAGAAATTTTTATTCTTTCTTTTTTACATAAATTAACGTAAATCTACGTAGGTTATAAAAAAAATGGCGTAAATTTGGCGTAAGCATGTAATTTGCTGAGTTCATTTCGTACAGTATTATTATCCAAATGAGTATATAAATTTAAAATCATCTTAATATCTCTATGACCCATTACAGATTGAATTGCTTTTATATTCAATCCTGATTCTACCATTCTTGTGCATGCGGTATATCTTAGAATATGAGGGGATATAATGGGCAGTTTAATATCTCTGTTCTCATTTTTAGAGGATATACTTTTCATATTTCTTCTTACGTTTGAAGGATAAAGCGGTTTACCGGTTTTAGAAGTATTTGATATGAATATGAAGTTTTTAAACCCGTTCAATTCAAACGTCTTGTCAAACTCAAGCTCATTCACTATTTTTATCTGTTCAATCAAAATAGCTCGAACGTATTCTGTCATTGGAATAATTCGCATTCCGGCTTTTGTTTTAGTGCCGTAATCACAATAGAATTGTGTTTTTCCGTCTATTCTTCGGTAATGAAGCTGATGATTTATATTAATTTGATTATTTGTAAAATCTATATCATCAATAGTTAATCCTAAAGCTTCTCCAATTCTCAACCCTGTTGCAAGAAGCAGGGCGTACAGGTGGAAGAAATATTTTCCGTTCTTAGACAATTTAACTCTCTATAAAATTCTTTTTCTTCTTCGACTGATAAAGCGAATTTAGATTTTGAATCGGAGATTGGAAAATGCTTCATACAATGCGAGGCAGGATTTTTGAGTATTATATCATCATCAACAGCAGTTTGTACTGACAAAATATTTAATTTCCACACCAATCAGAATATGTTCTATGTTTTCGCACAAGAATTTTAAAAATTTTTGATCGGTCTATTGACGGTCTATGAGGAAGTAGATATAATGTCGCCAACAGATGGAAAAAAATGGAAAATAAAAACCGGGAATGACGCATAAACAAGATGGAATCAAGGATAATTTATTAAAACTCGATCATAATATCAGTTTGAAAATCAATGGAGGAGGTTCATAGTGTTTTTAAATCAACTGTTTGGAATCAATGGAAATAACGATGGCGGGAACTGGAAGAAAAATAAGGGCTGCCGCAGTAATCAGATTGAAAATGCCGAAATGGAGAATGGATCAAGAAAACTATTGAAATCATTTGGAGAAAATGTTACTTCATATGGTGATTCAGATAATTCAAATGAGAATTATGAGAGCCGAATTGAAAGATCACCGAGAAAAACCGTAAAAATCGGTATGTACTCAATTGACAGTTCTTATGAGATTTCTTTACTGGCACTTGTCTTAGCAGATAAATTATTTAAAAAGTATAGCAGTCAATGTTTGTATATTTGCCATAAGCCATTTTCTCTTTTGAAGAAAAATTACTTTGGTTGTGAATCTGCATACAGTGATAAGGAGGATATCAGGAAACTTGCGAAGTTTCTATTTTATATGGACGATAAGCCGTTTTCTGAAATGAGTCATTTAATAGAGAATATATATAATTTGGATTATATATTTACATATGGAACGGATAAGCTTTTGGGAAATCCGAATTACAACAGTATATCCGGATTTGTACGTTGGATTGAGGATTCCAATCAATATAATTATATATTTTGTGATATCGGTGATAATTTAGATTTGGAAAACATAGAATTTCTGAGAGAGTGTGATGTCATAGTACGGGGCAGCAGGAATTTCCCCGGGAGTATGGATACCCTCGATATGGATAGGAGAAGAACCATAGATGTAATATTTGATGCGAATACAGAAAGTGATCTGGGTTGCTATGCAAGTGATATCAATAAGGTTAATATGCTGAGAGACGGAGAGTTCAGTTATTCTTTTCAGTTGAACAATGATTTAGAATTCCTAATCGACAATTTGATGAAATGTGAACTGGTAAGGAAGACTTTCGTAAGCAAGGTGAACTCTTGATCAGTATTGACCCTGGGAGAGTGGATGAATTCATATGTATAAGATAAATGAAGACCTGTATGCAGACTTTAGCAATATGGAAGAAGTTACAGGTAACTCTAAGAGGTTAATAAACGAGTATGCACCAAATCCCAAAGATTTGAGGATAGATACTACAGAACAGATAGTTAGGTCTGTAAAGTCATGGCTTATGTTTGAGTCAGGGAAAGCAGAAATAGAAGATGCTGAACTCATCAGAGAGATCGAAGATAGAATTTTCAAAGAATCATCGGGGATTACCGTAGATGAAATGAAACAAATTAAGGATAGGGTTCTTCTAAGACTCAGATCACCCCTTGGCATTCTACAGCCGCTTGTTTCAGATCCCGGAGTTAATGAGGTTATGGTCAATGGAGTTGATAATATTTTTGTGGAGCGAAACGGGAAAGTCATGAGAATAGATGATTCTTTTTCCTGTGAAGAAGAACTCAAAGATATTATACGATATATCGCAGGAGGTGTTCACAGAGAGTTTAATGAATTAAATCCAATTGTTGATGCGCGTCTTCCCGATGGATCCAGAGTATGTGGAATATACAACAACGTTGCCATAGGAGGCCCTGCACTCAGTATAAGAAAATTCAGGAAAGAGAAGATAAACATGGACAGTATGCTCTCTTATGGATCTATAACAAGTGAATGTGCAGAAGAACTTAAAAAGTGGGTTAAAGCCGGCTATAACATATTCGTAAGTGGAGGTACTTCCTCCGGGAAAACTACATTTTTAAACGCGCTTTCTGACTATATTCCATCTGAGGAAAGGATCGTAGTAATAGAGGATTCATCTGAACTTAATATGAATCAAGTGGATAATATTGTATACATGGAATGCCGGAATGCCAACAGCATAGGACGAGGAGGAGTCGATATGTCAAGCCTTATAAAAACGAGCTTGAGACTTAGGCCTGATAGAATTATTGTTGGCGAGGTTCGAGGAGGTGAGGTATTCCAAATGGTCCAAGCTATGAATTCAGGGCACTCCGGATCCATGTCTACAGGTCATGGCAATTCTGTTCAAGGGATGTTGAGAAGGTTGGAATCTATGTATTTAATGGCTATAGATATTCCTGTAGATGCAATAAGAATGCAGATTGCAGAAGCTATAGACATAATGGTTCATCTAAACAGAAGAAGAGATGGGACAAGAGCTGTGGAATCTGTAGCAGAACTCGTTGGTTATGAGAAAGGAGAGTATGTTTTAAATTATCTCTATGAGATGGATGATAATTTGAATCTTACACGAACAGAAAATAAGATGATAAGAACAATCAAGATGAGAAAATTAGAGAAGGAATAAAACCATGGCAGTGGATAATCGAGACGTTATGACGGATAATTACAATACTCCGCACACAAGAAAAGCAGTTTTACTTCTATATGCCGCCGGGCTGTCAATGTGCATTGGATATTTGCTTTACAGAAGTTTTTTACTTGTCGCGGTCACTCCCTTAGTATATTTGTTGCTGATAAAAACTCTGACGGAGTATAAGAAAAAGAAATTGAAAAAGAATTTTAACAGTGAGTTTAAAGACTTTTTGTATTCCTTGAGTGGATCATTCGGAACAGGCAGGCATCTATCGGAAGCCTTGATTGAAGCAGAGAAGAATCTAAGTAAGGTATATCCTGATGGTAGTCAGATGATAAGTGAAGTTCGGAAAATTCGTATGCACTTAAAGCTGACCGGTTATGACGAAATAAAGGTTTTAGAAGAATTCAAGCTAAGAAGACCCACTGAAGATGTTATTGATTTTGTTGAAATGTATAAAGCCTGCCGTGAAAGTGGTGGAGATTTTGCAGGAGTTCTGTCAAAGGGTGCCGGCTTAATTGCAGAGAAACTGACGATAGATAGAGAGATAGACGCCATCACATATCAGAAGAAGTTCGAGGGGAGAATTATCGGAGTTATGCCAATAGCATTGCTTGTTTTCTTAAATATGTTTGCTCCTGAATATATCAAACCTCTGTATGAAGGTTTATCAGGCCGTATAGTTATGACTTTTGGTCTTGTATTGACAATATTGGCCTTTGTAATGATTGAGAGGATTACAGAAGTTGAAATATAGAAATATAGAAAAGAAAGATACGATGCTAAAATCTTTAAACCTATATATATCGATCTTGAGAGAAGGCAAAAATCAGAAATACCTTATATTATCTTTTGTGATTGTATCTTTAATTATGACAATTGAAATTTGCAAAGGCCTTTTTTTACAACCGAAATTTGTCACAGATAACGATGGGAATTTAATTGCCATAGAAAGGCCTTACCGAAAGAAGGCAGAGCAAATTCATATGATTGCTGAAATCAAGAATGGAAAGAACATTTCTGAGGTTCCTGTAGACATTAAAGTGTCGAGCAGAGATTCTTTAAGAAATAAGGAGCAGTCAAAAAAGATAAGCAATCATAAATCATATGATGAAGGAAAAGCTGTTAGGAGAGAAGAGGAATTAAGGATAAACAGAAATATCCGGAGAGAATTACGTATTGCAGACGAGAATAAAAACAAGAGATATGTTTTACCAAAGAAATTGAGAGACGGTGAAACAATCAGGTGGAGATATAGTAAAGAAAGCGGATTTCCAAAGGCGATATTGTTATTTCCTGTAATTCCAACAGGAATAGTAATGCTGTCGAAAAGTGAAAAAAGAAGAATTGAAAAGGAAGAGGTTGAAGCATTGCGTTGTGCGATTCCTAAATTTACACATCAATTTGTTTTGTATTTGAATTCAGGGTTGATAGTCACTGATATTTTGGAAAAATTGAGTAAAAGATACGGACTGATTGAAGAAAGGAATCCTTTAGAAGAGATGGTGGTTCAAGCAGAAGAGAATGCGAAAATGCTCAACACCACATCGATCGTTTCCCTGCAAAAACTGGCAGAAATGACTGCTGTTAGTGAGTTTATGAGGATAATAACAATTATATATGATAGTCAGATAAGGGGGATTGATATACGAAATAAATTAGAAAATGAGAGCAAAATCCTCTGGCACGATAGAAAAAAGGTTGCAGAGGAGAAGGGGCATATTGCTGAGAGCAAGTTAGCATTTCCACTTTCTATATTGCTGATAGTGTTAATGCTTATAACAGCGGCCCCTGCCATGATGGAGTTATGAAAAAGCGGGCAAAAGGAGATGTATACTATGTTTAGGAAAGTAAAGAAAGTAATTAGAAGAACGCCAATAGGTAATAAGGGTGGAATGGAAATGGTGCAAGTTGCCATTCTAATAGCAATTGCTGTAATAATCGGATTAATTTTCAAGTCGGAAATTACGAGTTTTGTAAATGATACATTTGACTCTCTACAAGATTTTTAAAAAATTCCTTAACAAAAAAGGAAGCGAGATGGTGGAGGCAACAATGGTTCTGCCCATAGTGATTCTAATAATATTGGGACTTCTCTGCTTCCTTGTTTTTTTCTTCAGAGCTTCTACGATGCAGTATAGGCAGCACCGGGAATCTATAGATAATTCAAATGAATCAGGAGCTGTATTTGAAATCAACAGGACAGAATATTCGTATAGCAGAAGTATAAAATCAATCAATCAAAAGACATATAAATCCGGCAAGTGGGACAGAATATATGTTCTGAATGAAGAAAGCATTCTGAGAATTGGAGGGATTGCCGTTGATCTGTTTGAAGACTAGTATACCAAAGTTTTTTAGGAGAAAAAATGGCTCATTATCAATTTATTTAGCAATCTTTTTCGTACTCATTATTTCTGTAGCGGTCCTATTTATTCAAAATGCTAAGAATGAAGCTGTCATATCATCCGCTAAATCTTTGGGGTCTGTCTGGCTTCAAAGTGAACTCGGAAAATACGATAGGCATCTTTACAAGAATTATGGAATATACGGGTTCTATGGAGATTGCGAGGAAATAAAGAGGGATGTAGATTATATGGCCAAATATTCTTTTAAAGGGAAAAAATATATTAAATACGGTGGATGTAAAGTGGATCTCGGTAATTTAAATGTAGAAAATTCTGCAGTATTTAAAGAACAGATTGTAAGAGCTGCCGGTAGTGAGCAGTTTAAAAAAATTATAGAAAGAAAAAAACCGGAAGATATAGAAGATAATTTTTACTTTGAGAGCCGAGATAAAATCCAAGGTGTTATAAACAATAATGCCGTAATAGCTGATTTACCTTCATACGGTAACAACAAGACCATAACCATATCAGGACTAATATCAAAGCTTAAAGATGTCGATTCCATCGGGAGCATATTTAAGAAAGCGGGAGAAGCCTATATGGTTGATAAGTATGTGCATGGGTTTTTTAAAAATTACAGAGATAATAAAGGCATTGGACAAACTTTGTTTTCAAATGAGGAAGAATATATAATAGCAGGAAAATTCCACGATGAATCGAATAGAAAAAAAGTTAAACATTATATCATGGGAATCAGGCAGGCTATGAATACAATGACCATAGTAACTAATCCCGATATGATGGAAGAGATAACTTCCGCGGCGGCTGCTCTGACTCCGGGCCCTGAGGCAGTTATAACTGAGGCACTTCTAATCGAAGCTTGGGCTTTGGCAGAGAGTGAAAATGACTATCAACTTTTAATAAGAGGCAGGAAAGTTCCTCTCAGAAAAGATAGAGCAGAGTGGGCCGTGGATATTGACTCAATAGCTCATGGGATAAAAGAAGGGTATGTTGATATGGATAATAAAGTGGGAGAAAGTTACGAAAACTATTTGAGCCTCTTTATGTATATCATGGACGAGGATACCAAACTGTTGCGGATGATGGACCTTATACAGATAAATATGAGGTTGAATTATTATGAAGATTTCCTATTAAGGGAATACTATGTAGGTTTAAGTCTGATGCTCAATGTCAATAACAGATCCGTAGTAATAGAAAAAAGTTATTATTAAAAAAGGACATATGGTAATAGTATGTTTAAAGGTATTAAAAATAAAATCGGAAGTTATATTGTGGAGGCTGCTATTCTACTCCCAATCTTTATTCTTGGAATTGTCGCAATTATTTCTGTTCTACCGGCAATGGCTAAAGCAGAGAGAATTGTGTACCAAGTTTCGGATGAGATGAGACTTGAATGTATTTCATCTGCATTCGTGCAGTCTGAAGTATTGCTGCCGATGAAGGTAACTACAAGAGTAGAGAGTTCGGACGTTGCTGTTAGAGGTTTTTTCGCATACTCCGATATATTCAGGCAATCATCAGGACACATGGATGAAATGATAAGTCTGCATTGGAGAGGGCGAGTAAAGCAACCGAGTTTAACCGGAATTTTTAACGATATAAGAATTAAAGGTAGTGTGGTAGGGAGGGCATTTGTAGGAGCTGAAAGGTCTGTATCCCCGGGAGACAGGAGAATGTTTGAAAGTAAGCAGGACAGCGTACCGGTTTTTATATTTCCGAACGAGGGACGGAAGTTTCACGGTAGAAATTGTCGAATGCTTACCTCGAATGTGAGTCAAGCTGTGCTCACAGAGAGATTTAAAAAGTCCCATAAACCGTGCAAGATATGCAAAGCGAAGAGTATACCCATGATGAATAATGTTTATGTTTTTAAAAGCGGAGACAGCAGATATCATAGGGAGAGTTGCAGTATATTAAAGCGAAGGTTCATTCAAATGGACATGTCTATTGCTGTGAAGAGAGGCTATCAAAGATGTAAAATTTGTGGAGGAGTGTGATTTATTACTGTGATAACTATAACTCCTTTTGTGTATTGAATTTGTTGGGAAATTACATTATAATGAAAAATAGATTGTGATTTAGGAGGCAAAAATGATAGCACCAAACCCAGTTGCTTTCAGTATATTCGGCGTAGATATAATGTGGTATGGGATTCTGATTGCCATCGGTTTTGTATTGGCAATTTACATCAGTTATCTCAGGGCAGATAAGTTTGGTATAAATCCCGATTATATACTGGATTTTGCCATAGTTCTGTTGCCGGCTTCTATAATAGGAGCAAGGTTATATTATGTAATTTTTAAGTGGGACTACTATCAGGGTAATTTTTCGGAGATAATCAATATCAGAAACGGAGGATTAGCTATCCATGGCGGATTGATCTGTGGAATCCTGGCCGGCGCTTTTATTTGCAAATACAGGAAAATAAACATCATGAATCTGGGAGATTTAGTATTTCCGTCAGTGGCGCTGGCACAGGCTATTGGCCGATGGGGTAACTTTTTTAATTCGGAAGCTCACGGGATACAGACAAACCTTCCGATAGCTGTAATCATCGACGGACAAAGGTATCATCCGACTTTTCTATATGAATCATTATTTTGCTTCTGTTTGTTCATCTTTTTAATTATCATGTCAAAGAGAAGAAATTTCATGGGACAAATTGCTTTACTTTATGGAATGCTTTATTCTGTTGAGAGATATTTTGTGGAAGGCTTGAGAACAGACAGCCTGATGTTGGGTAACTTTAGAATTGCTCAATTGATGAGCCTTGCAGCTATCTTAGTTTGCAGTACATTGTACATAGTTTTAAAAAACAAAAATGTACGGGATAGATAAAGAGATAAATGTGCTTAAACGGAAATTTTGAATACAAACTTTGAGAATGATTTGTGCATAATATATTTTCAGTAACATCTAATAAAGATAATGAGGCAGAGAAATCTCTCGCATTTTATAGTATACCATTTGCCAAATATGTTTAATAAGCCTATAAAACAATGTTCAGGATTCTGGACATTTTCTTGATACTGTTGTATAATACTAGTTGTCAGTAAGTTATATAAACTTTTAATAGGGAAGTCAGGTGAGAAACCTGCACAGTTGCCTCTGCCGTGATGAGGACGAAGGATTATGCCACTGTCATTATGATGGGAAGGGATCCGGAGGATGAATCTAAGTCGGAAGACCTGCTGACAATAAAGCTGAACTCTTGGGACAAGGGAGCAATGCGATAAATATCGGGTCTTGAGTGATCAAAACTCCTATTTTGTTGACGTTTCCTTGGTTTCAGTGTAAATCGAGGTTTTTTTGTTTCCTGCTCAGAGTTTGGTAGTCAAACATTTATAGGAGGTTTTTATGTTAAGAAAAGGAAAACACAGTTTCCTGCTTGCGGCTGTTCTGATTTTTACTATGATTTTCAGCACAGTCACACCTATGACAATGACAACATCACGAGCATATGCTGAAGATGGTGCCAAAGCTGAAGGGGTAAGCGTCAAGCTGGAACGGTACAACTATGGTGACGGCGTAGGCATAACGCCAAAATGGGTGGAATTGAATGCAGAGCATCAATTTGCCGGGCTGTATGAGGAAATCAAAAATGGGCATGAATACGGCTTGAGGGCAGTGGTTAAAGGTTCTGACTCAAATGTAGAATGGACAGTTGAAGAAGGTTCTGACTTGATAAAAAGAGTTAAAAAAGGAAATGAAAATGAATATTTCTTCAATGTCATAGGGACAGGACATGTTAAGTTAACTGCAAAGTGCCAGGGTGTAACAAACTATGTGGAGTTTGACGTTGTCGATAAAAGTAAAGAGAAAGATGAACTCTTAGCCTCTTGGAAAAAGGGACATGATGGGTACACGGAAGACGAAGTGACGGACTGGAACTATGATCCGGACAAGGATATTCCATCATCAGGTCTTATTTTGAATGTGGGAGATAAAATTTGTGTTTACCTGCATGGAAGGACTCCAGAGGCAAAATCGGGTCATAAGCTTGATGGTTACAGACTTGAGGAATTGAATATTTCGGAAGAAACCGAGGGGCAGAAAGACATTGTTCAGCTGTCAAATGGAAAAGATACCCATTATAAACAAGTTAGAAATTACTATTACAATATAACTGCTTTAAAGCCTGGTAAAGCAATACTTAAATTCAAAGCCTACGGTGGAGATACGAATTTCCATATAAATATCCCTATTGAAGTTAAGGGTGATGAGCCTGCGGTTGAAAAAAAGCTTGATAAGGTTGATTTTCACCAAAAAGGTAAAAGATATATGACATCAGACAAGTCATATGCACCGCTGAATGGTGAGCTGAAAACAGTACCGGGACAGAAGACTTACCTTAAACCTGTTTTAAAAAATGGGGCAAAGGGGAAGATTTCATTCAAAGAAGATAAATCTGCTCAGAACCTTGAAATTAAGGATGAAGGAAAGGGTATCTTTACAGTAAGGACAAATAAAGAAGGCGACTTCTTGATGAATGTTTTGGTTGATGACAATGTTGAACAACAGATCAAAATTGTTGCAAAGAAGCAGTCACCTGTTTTACATATGAAGGAAATGCAATATGTTCAACACGGTCCTACGTGGGAATGGCAAATGCAATATAAGACGTTGAAGACTTATACTGCAGAAAATAATGTTATTGAAGAGAAGATCGGAACCATAAGGTATCTTCAGGCAGATATTCCGAGTGTAGAGGAAGCATATACGTATACCTTTAAAGTGGACGATCCATCAGGGGTTTTAGATCAGACACAACTGACAAAAGCAAGCTTCAGCGATAAGGGGTTGCAGTATAGAATTGTGAACCCTGGTGAAGCAAAGGTTACAGTAAGCTGTATAGGCGGACAACAAGAGTTTATAATCAAAGTAAACGATGTTCCTGCAAAAAAAATTGAGATAACCAATGCTCCTGAAGTTTTGGATATTGAGAATCCTTTGCAGCTAAAGGCTCGAGTTACACCATCAGAATCTACAGATAAGATTAAGTGGTCTGTTGATAAGGCTGATATATGTAAAGTATCCGAAACCGGACTTTTGACACCTGTAAAAGAGGGAGAAGTTAAGGTTACAGCAACTGCGGGGAAGGTAAAAGCTGAAGCAAAAATACTGATTAAAAAAACAACGTCAACGGATATTTATTTTAAAGACAACGAAACCGGACAGAAAACTTATGTAAAGGATAATAAAATCACATTGAAGATGACTGATTCCGGTAAATTCTTCATGGCCGGTCAGGAGGACAATTCTGTCTTTGTGAGGAAATGGCATGCAGAGGAATATGTATATCATCCTGCATCAGATGAAAACTCATTTTGGTTCTGGATTGATCAAACCAACCGTTTCCATCCTAGAAAAGTCGGGACGAAAACAGTCAGAGTAGCTTTTGACATGGGGGGAAACCAATTCACCAAGGATTTCACTCTCGAAGTAATTCCGGGAAATGTAGAAGAAATAAAAGCTTATGCAATACGTGACAACAAGGAAGTTGAATTGGGAGGCGAACCGCTTCCTGTTGCAGGCTCTGAGCGAGTAAAGGTTATCCTGAAGGGAAGGAATAAGGGAGAAGAAAATTTCAACGTACTCCCTGAGACCTCATATGAGTTGGCATACAAGCCAAAACAGCATATTATAGGTAGTACATTTGCTCTATGGAGTCCTGAAACACATACAATCGATATAAGAATGCTTGATGATACGGCAAAATTGAGCTTCAAGGCAACATCATCCTATGTTCCTCAAACCGGAATGGAAGGAGATGTGCCGAAGAGATGGCCGATACATGATTGGAATGCGAATGGTGATAAATTCAACGGTATGAGATATTATACTGACGAACAAGTTAAAGAATGGGGATTCTCAGGATTTACTTTGAGGACATTACCATATAATGCAAGTTACCATTCAGTTCTATGGAAATCATTGACCCCGGATATTGCAGAATTTGATCCCCTTCATGAAAACGGTCTTGTGCCTAAGAAGGCGGGGAAAGCCAAATTCATTGCTTACTTATCGGAAAATGAAAATATCAACAGAGAAGTCGAGGTTGAGTTCTATTATCTGCATCCGTTAAAGTCAGCAGCAGTCAAAGAAAAAGAGATCAAGTTAGATGTAAATAAAGCTAGAAACTTGGAAATAGAAGTAGCTCCTAAAAATGCCAGTGAACAAAGGTTTGTATGGACCTACAGTAAAGAGGGAATAGTTAAAGTATCTGACAAAGTCAACACTGATCCGACAGATGTGAATGTTGACAAATGGACAACTCACTCTATAGTTGGTCTTAAAGATGGAACTGTAGAAGTTACAGGAACACCGATGGATAGCACAAGTGGTGCAAAGCCGATTAAATTCAAGGTTGTTGTCGGAAAAGGTGATCCTGAAAAAGCCAAGACAACAATCAAATTCACCGGAAACGGGGCAGCTGATGTTGATGGAGGTAAGACTAAGGAAGCAGTTGTCGGAGAAAAAGTAAGCTTTAAGCTGAATAAGGACGACGCATTTGATTATACTGTAACCATAGGAACTGAAAAGCTTGAAGCCAACAAAGCAGGCGAATATGAAATTGCAGGCGATAAGGTGGTTAAAGACGGAGTTACAGTTAAGGTTGAAAAGGTTAAAAAACACAAAGAAGATGAGGTAAAAACTACCAAGACAACAATCGAATTCACCGGAAACGGAGCAGCTGATGTTGATGGAGGTAAGACTAAGGAAGCAGTTGTCGGAGAAAAAGTAAGCTTTAAGCTGAATAAGGACGACGCATTTGATTATACTGTAACTATCGGAACTGAAAAGCTTGAAGCCAACAAAGCAGGCGAATATGAAATTGCAGGCGATAAGGTGGTTAAAGACGGAGTTACAGTTAAGGTCGAAAAGGTTCAAAAACACAAAGAGGATAAGATAGACAATAAATCAACTGCGGATAAATCAAATCCAGCGGCGTCCCACAAGGGGGCAGATAAAGGCAAAAAGCCGGCTAATGGTAAACTTCCAAAAACATCTGATCCGACAAACGGAGGATTGTATGGAATGATGATATTAGCTTCTGCAGGTTTATTATTGTTCTTTGGAAAAAAGAGAAGACAAGAAGAGCATAATTAAAAAGATGTCTTAAGTTATGCGCTGAAATGTAGCGAGTGAATGTTACAAAATATGAGAATGTAATTCACTTGAAGTTTTATCACTCATTTAAGAGGGCTTTTACAGTAGTAAGAGCCCTCTTAATTATTATGTAACAATACAGTCTCCAACTATTTGTACATCATATCCGATTGAAAATAAAGAGTTGCTATGCTACAATTTATTAGGCATAGAGTTTTTTATGAAATTGAAAATGAAACTTGTAAATGGAAGATTGTAATAATGGCAATCTGTTTTGTATAGTAAAGAATAATAGAAAGCCATACAAAATGCAAAAACTGTTGTTCAGATGTCAGTTAAGTGGATTGTGCTACCGTTTCAAATAAGTGGAAAGAGCAATCATAGAAATTTAATGAAAGGCGAAAATCTTGATAAAGCAAGAGTTTTCGGACAGGTAAATATAGAAATGAAGCTAGGTATCGTCGGTTTGCCAAATGTCGGAAAAAGCACTTTGTTCAATGCTATTACAAAAGCAGGAGCTGAAGCTGCTAATTATCCGTTTTGCACTATTGAGCCAAATGTCGGAGTGGTAACTGTTCCTGATGAGAGAATCAAGGCTCTCCATGAAGTATATAATTCTAAGAAAACAATATATACCACTATTGAGTTCAGCGATATTGCAGGATTGGTTAAGGGAGCCTCAAAGGGTGAAGGGCTTGGCAACAAATTTCTCAGTCATATAAGGGAGGTTGCAGCCATAGTTCATGTTGTCAGGTGCTTCCAAGACGATAATATTGTGCATGTAGAAGGCACGGTTGATCCGATGGCGGATATTGAAACGATCAACATGGAGTTGATTCTTTCAGATATGGAAATTCTTGAAAGAAGAATTTCCAAGACTCAGAAAAATCTGAAAGGAGATAAAAGCTTGCAAAAGGAGTTGGACATTCTTAACAAAGTCCATGATTTTATAGGATCGGGACAATCAGCAAGGGCCATGGAGTTAGACGAAGAAGAGGCAGACTTCGTCGAGGGGCTGGATCTTTTATCATACAAACCGGTAATTTATGTGGCTAATGTAGCTGAAGATCAGATTTCGGATGAAGCGATTGAAAACAATACAATGATTCAAGATTTAAAAAAGTTTGCTGAATCAGAGGATGCCCAGGTAGTAGTAATATCTGCAGCTATTGAGGCGGAAATTGCAGAGCTTGATGACGAGGAGAAGGCAATGTTTCTGGAGGAACTTGGAGTTACAAATTCGGGACTTGATAAACTGATAAAAGCATCATATAAACTTTTGAATCTGATTTCCTTTTTAACAGCAGGCGAGGATGAGGTAAGGGCTTGGACGATTAAAGACGGAACGAAGGCACCTCAGGCTGCCGGAAAGATTCATACAGATTTTGAAAAGGGCTTTATACGAGCTGAAACAATTGCTTATGATAAGCTTATGGAATGTGGAGGAAAACTTTCCATAGCCAAAGAGAAAGGATGGATAAGATCGGAGGGTAAGGATTACGTCGTGAAAGATGGAGATGTGATGAATTTCCTATTTAATGTTTAGTAAGGGAGAGTGATTTAATGTTTGGCTTGTCCACGAAAGAAAAGATATATAAAATTATCATATATTTTTACGATATATTTATTCATGAATATATTGAACGAGTCGGAAATATTATCAGGAATAATGATGATTTGCCCCAAAATAAACTTGACAATATGCTGGAAGCCGCGAAGATAGAATACCATCAGAAAGTATTTGAGGAATCAAGGAATTATATAGTGGAAAAATTGCCACAAACAAAAAGCAGGCTAGAAGAGGCACTGGAATATCCGGAAAGGCTAGGGCTTAATAAAAAGGATATCAATACAGAGATTACGCCGGGGAAAATCCTCATAGTTTTACTTTACGGCACAAAGAAGCGATTACCAAAAGCAAAGGAATGTTCTGCACTTGATTTTGTAATTCACGAGAAGTTAAGAAACGAATTGATGGATTTAGATTCTAAAATTGGGAAAGCTGATGAATAATCGTATATAGTCTCAAAAATTATTCAATGTAATATAGAAATTCCAATAAACAACATTTAGATGGCAAGTTTAGTCATTTCAAAAAATTAATATGTACACCTTATGGGAAAATCTGTAAATTTATATTACCAACATAGCCACCGTATATGGTGGTTTTTAATTGGAATAAAATTTATCGAGAGGAGATAAGAAAATTGAAGGAATTTGTAGTTGAAAAAGTGTACACGTTGATGAAGAAACTTGCCGTTTTTTTAGCAATGTTTTTTTGTTTAGCTGTTTTGTTGACACAAAATTTTACAAGCTTTGCAGCACAAGAGGACGTTATCGATACGAGCAAAACAGGCTCTCTGACAATTCACAAGTATGACATAACAGCAGCGGAAAAGAACGGTGTAGACCTATCAAAGTATAAATCTACAGGGGAAAGGAATAAGGCAGCCGAAACGGCTCTGTCAAACTATGTGATTGAAGGGGTTGAGTTCAGCTACGTGAAGGTGGCTGATATAGTCACAGATAACAGAACCGCCGGGAAAGTTCAGGTGAAATATGAACTGGATCCAAAACTTATGGATAT
>JALENW010000035.1 GCA_022766365.1 Clostridiales bacterium
AACAGAGTGGCCAAATGCCGGGAACTGTTAAATCTGGCTCTTTCCAGATACTGTCAATCAACAAATGTGACAATTGTCGAGAGAAAAGTTTGTTAATGTAAAATTTACTCTTGACAAGAGGTCACTTCATAACAGTGAGGATAATTATATTAGATTATAAGGGAAAAGACTTTTTATCGCTAAGATTGGGCATATTAATTTAAGCTGTTTATCGGATGACTTAAAGAGGACGTAACAGTTCAATCTGTTCCCCCAAAAAATAACTGTTTGGACGATTTATCAACGAAAGACTTATTTGACATGGTCAATCGGGGAATATATTATGGCAGGAAGTTTCTACTACAGGAAACAGGCAGGAGTAAAAAATACCGAAGAAAGTATCATACTTACTCCGGTATTAAGCGAAACTTTGCGGAATCCTCTCATGTATATCGAGATTGAGGATTTCTTTTCAACAGGTTTCAATATCTGATGTATTATGCAATCTGATTTGAACAATCGGTGAAGCTATATTTCCATCTCCAACAAAGCCATGGATAAGCTCTTGCCGTGTTTGTCAAGAGAAAGAGATCTGGTGACACCACCGCCGAGGGCTTTATGCAGAACAAAATTCATAGCACATAATGAATCTATGTCGTACCTAATAACATCTCCATTGCATATTTCACCAAAATATTCTTTGACCAGTTCCGGAGTTACCTTTTCTTTGAGGAGAGGATAATCTTCAGCCTTATATGCAATTAAAGAAATATTGGATATATCCCCCTTATCTCCGGTTCTTGAATGGGCAATTTCTTTCAGTTTCATATTACACCTCCAAATAATTAACTTTTATATCAACTGCACTGCGCGGTACAAATATCGAACAGATTGAAACTATATCGGAAGTTTTCTTAGTTGCTCCACCACCTCCGGCAGGACCACTGGTATAAAGAGCTTCCACTTCATTGCCAATGTGATCTGCATCTTTTTTGTCTCTTGTTCTTGCTGCGACTCTCAGACGAATCTCTGAAAAGCTGTCAGGTGCAAATCCTGCTGATATCTTGTTGCCGTAGAGTGAATTGAACCCGATGTATTCAATCTTCAGTTCATCGTATTCACATCCGACGATTTTCAGCCTTTTCTCTATGATATCAGCAGCCAGTCTTGCCCTTGCCATGGCATTACTGCCACCATAGGAAATTTCTCCCTCTCCTATGTAGCAATCTCTGTATCCGATACTCACCTTGTAGGTTTCCGGTCTCCCATGTGATGTAGCATTGCTAGCTTTTACCATATCCTTTGCAATTTCCTCAAATTTAACATGAGAAAAATCTGCGATTACATCCGGGGTCATGTATGCTTTTGGATCGTGTATCTCATATATGGTCTGTTCTTTCAATGTATCTTCGGTAACAAGTCCGCCGGCTTCCGGGACTTTAGTCACAAAGAATTCACCGTCTTCTCCAATTTCTACGATGGGAAATCCCAGCCTTTCAAGGCCGGGTACATCTTTGTAACCGGGATCGGCATAATATCCTCCTGTAGCCTGGCCGCCGCACTCCAGCAGATGGCCGGCGAGAGTTGCCTGTCCCATCTCATAGATGTTTTCATCGGGATTCCATCCAAATTCGTAGCACAATGGTCCTATGGTTAACGCCGGATCTGAAACTCTTCCGGTGATTACAATATCGGCACCGTTTTCCAAGGCTTCTACGATACCCTCACAACCCATGTAAACATTGGCTGATACTATTTTGTCTTTAATTTCACCTAGTGAACAAGGGTCAAGTTCTAATATATTATTGTTGTAGTAGTCTGCTATATCTGACAAAATATCATCTCCTGTCACACAGGCTATCTTTATGTCTGAAAGGTTTGCTTCATGAGCAAGTTTAGCGGTTACATTTGCAGCTTCAACAGGATTTGCAGACCCCATATTGGTTATGACCTTAATATTGTTTTTCTTTAATATAGGAAGAATCTTTTCCATGCGGTATTCGAGAAGCTGGTTGTAACCTTTTTTTGGATTTTTCAGCTTATCCATCTGACCTATTGCAATGGTACGCTCGGCCAAACACTCAAAAATAATATAGTCCAAATTCCCTTTTTCCATCAATTCTACAGCAGGCTCAATTCTGTCCCCGGCGTAACCTGCACCGCTCCCGATTCTTATTTTTTTCATAATTTACCTCATCTAATTTAATAACAGTTTCTACTTCTACAAAACAATTGCACCTGCTATAATTCCAACTACCAGCATCACAATAGTAGTAAGAAATGCGAATGGAATTGTGCTCTTTTGGTGTTCCCCAAGGTCAACTCCGGCAAGGCCTGTCAATAGGAAGGTTGCACCGGTAAGAGGGCTTATGGGGAAACCGGTTGTCATCTGACCGATGATAGAAGCCCTGGCAACCATTACAGGTTCTATACCGAAAGAGTGCGCAGTTGTGGAAATGACAGGAAGGACTCCGTAGTAATATGAGTCCGGATCGAATACAAGAGACAGCGGCATTGAGAAAACTCCGGTAACAAGTGGAATTTTGGTTCCGAGGGATTCAGGAATAAGAGAGACAAGACCCTGTGCCATCGAATCAAGCATGCCTGAGCCTTTAATAATTCCTGTAAATGCTCCTGCTGCAAAAAGCATACTAGCCATCATCAGAGCAGAGGGAGCGTGTTTATCCACGAGCTTTCTCTGCAGTTCAATATCAGGATAGTTACAGATCATTGCTATAACAGTGGATATCATGAACACAACTTCCGGTGGAAGAATCCCTCTGACTAAAACATAGACAGAAACGACTATGAGAATAATATTAACCCAGAAAAGTTTAGGCCTCTTCATCATATCAATTTCTTCCTTTGATTCGTCCTCGTGGATTATATTGATATCGGGTTTTATATCAAGTTTGCTTATACGTTTCTTTTCTTTATTACCAAGATAAATTGCGGACAGAATAATGAAAACGAGTCCTGCCCCTAATGATGGCAGCATCGGTGTAAAGACTTCTCCGGAAGATGATTCAAGAGCGGTAATTGCCCTGATGGTTGGCCCACCCCAAGGTACCATATTCATCGTTCCTGCTCCCAGAGCAGCGCATGTAGCCAAAACAGTTTTTTTCATGCCCAAAGATTCGTAAAGTGGCAGCATTGCAGGAATTACGATCAAGAATGTGACTGCACCGGAACCGTCCAGATGAACAAGAGAGGCCAGAACGACAGTTCCTATACATATTTTAACCGGATCGTTGCCTACAATTTTCAGAGTCCTTTTGATGATCGGATCAAAAGTTCCTGCATCTGTCAGAATGCCGAAAAATAGAATAGCAAAGATAAACATTACACCGGTAGGAGCAATGTTCTTTATCCCTTCAGTAATTAATTTTCCTAACCCCATATCTTGTTCCGAAAGAAGATTGAGGGCCTTCGCAGCAAAATAGCCAAGTATCGGGACGATGATCAGCGCCAGCAATGTGGATAGTTTTTTTGACATTATCAGACCAAGCATAATTACAATGGTCAACAAACCTATAAGTCCTAAGCTCATAAGTACCTCCTTAAAGTTAAGTAGTAAATGATTATGTTTACAGATATAACAGCAAACAGTATGCCAAAGACTTAACGTTAATTTTTCAACAAAATAATAGCACTTCGGTGATAGCTTTTCTAAAATACTGGAAAAACAATATACCAAAGTGCTTAAAATCCACTAATTAACTCTTATAAAACCCGCATACAAACTATAATCAGTTTGATTTAAGCGGTTATAATAATTTAGAATTTATTCTGTGATTTTTCTAAATTATTATAAAGATTTATTTTGTTATATAGAGAAGCTAAGGATATACCGAGAATTTCTGAAACTTTTATTTTATTTTGACCATTTGCATCAAGCTCCCTTAAAATCTCTTTTCCTTCGAACTCTATTTTCCTCATTTTTAATGGGGTGTTGTTTGGTGCATGCTTCAAAGAATTGACAATCTTAGGCGGGAAATCACCGATATCCAAAATATCATCATCGCTCATCACTGCGGAAAATTCAATGATGTTTTTCAACTCACGGATATTTCCGGGCCAACTGTAGTTCTTCAGCAGTTTCTCGGAATTATGCGACAGTGATAAATCCCTTTTAAGTCTGGTTTTTAAGGCATTAATAAAAATATTTGCGAGTACTATGATATCTTCTTCCCTTTCTCTCAGTGGATGAATGCTGATCGGTATTGTGGATATCCTATAGAACAGATCTTCACGGAATTTACCCTTTGAGATGTAATCGTTCAGATTAACGTTGCAGGCACTGATGACTCTGACATTTATGGGAATTTCCTTGTGACCTCCAACACGGCGAATTTTTCTTTCCTGTAAAACTCTGAGAAGTTTTGATTGGAGATTTACGTCCATTTCAGAAATTTCATCGAGAAAGATGGTTCCACCCTCTGCTGCTTCCAAGAGGCCGATCTTACCGCCTTTTATTGCACCTGTAAAGGATCCCTCATCGTAGCCAAAGAGCTCAGATTCAAGAATATCTTTAGTGAAAGTGGAGCAGTTCACCGCAACGAAGGGGTACATATTCCTGTCGGATTCATTGTGTATGGATTGGGCATATAGTTCTTTGCCTGTGCCGGTTTCTCCTTGAATAAGAACATCGACAGGGGAGCCGGCTATTTTTTTAGCAAATCTTTTGGTAGCCTTGGATTTTTCTGAGATCGCCACTATGTCATCAAAGGTATAATGAGCACCATTAGACTCTTTAATCCTGCGATTTAGGAATCTCCTCTGCTTGTCGAGATCTTCAAGAGTTTCCTTTATTACCCTTGCATCATTTAAGAAGGTTACTATTGATATGGCGCCGGTGAGTTTATCCTCATCATTGATAGGATATATATTCACGAAATATTCCTGAGATCCTTCTTTCCTCAACAAGCCGAATATGGGCTTACCGGTTTCGATTACTTTTGGAAGTTTAGCTCCCGGTCTGACATTGTATATTGGTTTTCCCACAATTTGATCTAATTCCCGGCCAATAAAATTCAAATAACTTTTATTGCAGTAAATTATGTTGGAAAATTTATCTGTCTTGAATTTATAATCTAAGTGCAACAAAAAATGATCGCCGATTGTAAAATGAAGTTGGACATCTGAATAAAATAAAGATCCATGGCAGGATCTTTGGTAGAATGTAAGTCACCATAACAAACTTTCTACAGGAGAATCGCCACCATGGATTACTCTCATTCTACCATAGCTTCC
>JALENW010000037.1 GCA_022766365.1 Clostridiales bacterium
TATGGTAGAATGAGAGTAATCCATGGTGGCGATTCTCCTGTAGAAAGTTTGTTATGGTGACTTACATTCTACCAAAGATCCTGCCATGGATCTTTATTTTATTCAGATGTCCAACTTCATTTTACAATCGGCGAAAAAAATTTTTAACAAGTCTTTAGGATATTTTTATCAAGTTTCAGCATGAATTTGTTAAATAAAATTTAAATCCATGCTATATTTTTTTCAAAAAAATAATATCTAATTAGATATATTTAAGGAGGGTTTTATGAAGATTGGATTAATTGTAGGTTCTTTAAGAAAAGAATCATGGAACAAGCAGGTAGCCTTAACAGTAAAGCAACTATTTCCGGATGATGTGGAAGCAAATATTATTGATATTTCAAATGTTCCACTGTATAACCAAGATTTAGATGCAGAAGTGCCAAATGAGAATTTTAGATATATAA
Organism: Clostridiales bacterium; assembly: GCA_022766365.1. GTDB lineage: Bacteria > Bacillota > Clostridia > Peptostreptococcales > Anaerovoracaceae > S5-A14a. Next base: position 447 of record JALENW010000037.1, read on the forward strand.
GAGAAGAGGTAAAAAAATACGATGGCTTTATTTTCTTTACCCCGGAATATAATAGAAGTTACACACCGGCAATAAAAAATATAATTGATGTAGTATCAAGAGATCCGGAAGGTAGTGGATTTAAGAAAAAGCCGGCCACAGTGTTTAGTGCGTCAATTGGTGGATATGGAGCGATGGCTGCAAATCTTGCGCTTCGTCAAGCTTTTGTTTATGTAGACTTGATCCCTATGCAGCAACCGGAGGTTTATCTATCGCGGGTCCAAGATCTCTTTGATGATGACAAAATAATGGTCGAAGATACCAGGAATTTCTTAAAGAAATGTGTACTGAGTTTTGTAGAACATGCAAAATTAATAATATAGAATGCAATTTAATTAATTTGCAAGGTGAATGAGATAAAATTGAGATCTATTCGTTTCAGTTGAAGTAACTAAAAAATAAAAGTATTTTTCCGGAGATTGAATCGACTTATAGAACTTCGATGAATCCTCGGGAGGATAAGGAATTTGATGAGGTGGCACATGGATATTTCATTGAAATTAATAATAGCACTTCATAGGAATATTGATAAAATTGATAAAAAAACAATGAAACTTGCTCAAAAGGAAGGTTTAACCTTTGGGCAGTTTGAAGTTCTGGAGGTTCTTTACAGTAAGGGTGATATGAGCATTGGAAATGTAATGGAAAAGATTTTAAGCAGTGTGGGGACTATTTCTGTTATTGTAAATAACTTGGTAAAACTTGATTATATCGAAAGACTTCCTTGTGAAAATGACAAAAGAATTTGTATTTTGCACTTGAAAGACAAGGGAAGAGACGTTATTGAAAGGGTTGTCATAAAAAACACAGAAATGTTAGAAGAATCGTTTTCGATGTTGACAGAAGAAGAAAAGGAAAATTTGCTTATAACTTTAAAGAAAATCGGAGGTATTTATGAAGAGAGAAGTAATTAAAAAAATACAAGGTTTTAGAACGAAAGACGGTGCAGGAGTAAATTTGGTAAGAGTTTTGGGTCACGAAACTGTGGAAGATTTCGATCCGATTTTGATGCTCGACTCATTTGACAGTACAAATCCGGATGAATATACTGCCGGTTTCCCAATGCATCCACATAGAGGAATTGAAACAGTCAGCTATCTTTCTCAGGGAAAGATGATTCATAAAGACACCCTTGGAAATGAGGACGCAATTGGCGATGGAGAGGTTCAATGGATGAATTCAGGATCCGGCATTGAGCATGAAGAGATGGTTCCGGCAGCTGATAGACTTCTGGGCGTTCAACTTTGGCTTAACCTTCCGCAAAAGGAAAAAATGAGTAAACCAACTTACAGGAAGATTCGCAAAGATGAGATTGAAGAAATAGACATTGATGGTGGTATGATTCGTCTAATTGCCGGAAGTTATAAAGACCATCATGGATTTAAGGGAGAACATTTACCATTAGATTATTACGACATCCATTTAGAGCCATATAAGGAATTTAAAATTGAGACTAATCACGATAAATCTATCATGATTTTTACACTTATAGGTGATGTTTATGTGGGAGATGAACATATCGAAGAAAAAACAGCTGCAAAATTGTCAGAGGGTGACATGTTAGCAATCAAAACAGGAGAAAATAAGGCGCAAATACTATTTATGAGTTCTGACAAGCTTGGAGAAGAAGTTGCGTGGGCGGGACCCATCGTAATGAATACTTCAAGAGAAATTAGACAAGCTTTTGAAGAACTTAACAATGGAACATTTATAAAAGAAAGTATTGAATTTAACGCCGAATAAATAAGCCTTTTTTAAGCTCGCTTTTAAGCGATTAAAAGATTCTGAATTTTAAAAACCACAGAGATTTTTATCTATAAATATGAAGGAGAAACAATGAGAGTAGAATTTGAAAAGAATATGAATAGATCAGCACTTTATGATGAGCATGATAAACTTGTTGGAGAATCCACATTTTCACCCTCCGATACTATTTGGATTATAGAGCACACATCTGTGGACGGAGCCCTAAGAGGTCATGGATATGCTTCCAAACTTATAGAAAAGATAGTCGAAAATGCGAGAAATGAGAATGTTAAAATTATTCCTTTATGTCCATACGCAAAAAGAGAGTTTGAAAAAAATCCTGAATATAACAACATGCTTTTTGAATAGGGGGTCAAATAATGAAAGTAAAAAACTATACAGAACTACAGAATGCGTTAAATTCAAACGATGAATTAATTGAGATATGTAATTCATTTACAATTCCAAACTCAATCACACTGAAAAAAGGCAAAAAACTTGTCGGGAAAAATGACAATGTGCTTATAAGCTTTATGAATGGTGGGGGGATCGGGCTTGAAGGCAATAATGAGGTTAAAAATCTTGCAATTCAGACCTCACATAATGAAAGGGCAATTTTCGTAAATTCAAATTTTAAAGATTTAGAAGATATAAATTTAGTGGATCTAACAGTTACCGGAGTGGTTCAAATTCTCACAAGAGGAAACAATAAATTTTTAAATTTAAACATTGAAAATCTTGATATTATTGCTGCCGATGCAAGAGAATTAACAGAAAGACCTATGAAATATGGTGTAATTGTCTCCCAAGGGGCACTTACAGTCTACAACTATACTCCATATGAAGATAGTGAAATAACGGCAAACATTAAGGGCCTGAAAATAGGAAGAGAACTTGCACCGGTTTTTGGAAGTGGAGTATTTATATCAGGCTTCAATGATAATGGCGGCAAAGTTAAAGTAAAGGAACTTGAAACAAAGGATATTTACTCAAATGGATTGATTCCAACAGGTCAACCTAATTTAATTACAGGTGCCATATTCATTGTCTACGGTGCTCATGCAAAAAAAATTATTTCAAATGGCGTAGTTAAGACATACGGAAACAACGATATGGTCCTTGATGTGTGGGGCAGAGTAGACGATTGGACTATAAATGAAAAAGTAATTAGTTATGGATCGAGTGGCATTGGTTTTGTTAATTTTGGAAGGGTTGAGAAATTTGTTGCTAAAAGTCCAATTGAAACATATGGCGTAGGTGCCAGAGGATTTAATCAATATGACGGTACTATAAATGACGCAACATTTTATTCAATAAAAACTGTCGGAGATGGATCTATTGGCATGCAATTCTCGAAACCAGTAGGAAAAATCACCATCACTAAATCAATTGAAACCTTTGGTGGAGAAGGTGAAACACTTGTAAAGGGTGTAATAAAAACTTTAAAGGCGGACGGTATAAGTGTGCTTCAAGGTGCAGTAATAGAAAAATTAGTTGTCGGAGAAAACATTGAAACAAATGGAGACGAAGTTGTAAGTTTGAATATTGATGGTGGTGAAGTTAAAGAATTAAAAATAACTGGAAATATTATTGCTAATGGAAAAGGTTCAAAAGAAAGAAATTTATAATCGATTATAAATTATTTTATGTATCAATCATGAATTCGAGAGTGTGAAAAAAGTCTGTAAATTAAAGAAACTAAAGGTCTTCTATGATAAAATATTAAATCATAGGAGACATTTTATTATGGTAAACGTAATCAGGAAGTTTACAAATCAAAAACAATGATCAATGTGAAAAATCTAACTCGAGGTATGATTCAAGAATACGCTATTCAGTGAGCAGATTATATTCAAGGTGTACCTAAAAATCTATATTTTCTTTGCTCACTAATATTTATCATGATATAATACTCATGATGGACATTAGTAGTTAACATCCTAAATGTTTTCACTTTCTAAGAACGGATGAAGCCATTTTCATAAGCTGAATCTAGGATGGTACTGATGAAGGCCGAATAGGAGATTAATGAGCAGTATAATCCCACACTCTATTTTATTATCCGAATATGTCAATAAAGTGATTTTAGTGGAGGAGGATTTATAAATGATTAGTAATGACAATAATAAGTCTATAATGTCAATTGTTTCCTTTGCCTTAGTTGCATTAGCCTGGGGAACAAGTTACGCTATAATCAAGGATACTCTCTCACATACCACACCATTTGTGCTTATGACTATCAGGTTCGGATTATCAACTTTACTTCTATCAATAATTTATTACAGAAAATTGATTAGAATTAAACGTGTAGATTTAATAAATGGGGTGAAAATCGGGATATTTATGTTTGGTGCATTTATCACGCTTGTTACGGGAATAAAGTATACCACAGCCTCCAAACAATCATTTATTGTAGGAAGCTATGTATTAATTGTCCCGTTTCTTACGTGGCTAATCAATAAAAATAAACCTGATAAATACGACGTAATAGGTGTAATATGTGCTGTAATAGGGTTATTTTTACTTACTGCAGGTAGTGTCACGGGAATAAATATCGGTGATATAATATCAATGGGCTGTGCACTTTCGTTTGCGCTTCATATGATAATGATTGAAAAATATTGCCATGACAGTGATCCCATCATTTTAACTATTGTACAATTTGCAACAACCAGTATTTTGTTTATTCTGTTAGTAATTATGTTCGAAAAACCGGATTTCTCTGTTATATCAACAGCTACTTCAGAAATACTTTATTTGGTCATAGTAGCAACAGTGATTGCTTTCGTAGTTCAAAATATAGCTCAAAGACATATTTCTTCCATTACAACCTCTTTGATTTTGACTTTAGAATCGGTATTCGGAAGTGTTTTTGCAATATTTTATCTCGATGAGAAGGTATCAGTTAATATGGTAATCGGTTGTGCAATAATATTGATAGGGATAGTAATGCATGAGACAAAAGACAGGTTTATTAAGAACAATTAAAGTTAATGCCGGAGAGATAAATAAAGGAGGTAAAAATGGATAAATTAGAAAAATTAGAAGCACGATTTCAAAATATCGTAGCAAAAGTAAATACTAATAATGTTGAGGATATGGATAAAGAATTAAACAGGATAGCAACCGCACTGAATGATCTGAAAAGCAACTCCTGCGGCTGTGGAGAAGCTATGCGAATAAAAGTTGTAGATGACTTAATTACCAGTGTAGAAAATCAATTCTAAAGAAAAAAGTCGTTATATCTTATGTACAATGGCTCTGTAATTATATACAGGGACAGGTAATGTTCTAAGATAAATGACAATAATAAAAAGCAGTAAACAATAATTTTGGCGACATAGACAAAGACGATAAGCGTAGTATTTTGAGCAGTTTTCTCTATACTATGCTTATTTTTATGAAATGAGTTGCAATACAGAAACTGTTATAGTATAATAAGAACAGTTAATACAGAATGACAGCGGAGATATATTTATGAATATTCAGATTAATAATGCAAGTGATGATCCAATCTATCTGCAGATTAAAAATCAGATAAAAGCGCAGATACTTTCCGGACAGCTGAAAGAGGGAGATAAGCTTCCATCCATAAGATTTCTTGCGAAGGAAGTCAGAGTTAGTATGATAACTGCTAAGAGAGCGTTTGATGAATTGGAAAAAGAAGGTTTTATCGATTCGGTTCAAGGAAAGGGAAACTTTGTTGCAGCACAAAATAAGAAATTAATTCAGGAGGAATACTTGAAAAGAATTGAAAGTAAATTGCTGGAAATTATCGAAATTGCCCAATTTGCTGATTTAACGAATGATGAATTAATTGAAATGCTCAGGAATTATTTGGAGGGATATTATGAATGATTATGCTATATCGGTAAGAAATCTCGTGAAAGAATTTAACGGATTCAAGCTTGGACCTCTCAACCTCACAATTCCCAGGGGTTGTATAGTCGGTTATATCGGACAAAATGGGGCAGGAAAGAGTACTACGATCAAACTGCTTCTCGGATTGGTAAAGAGAACATCGGGTGATTTGGAAGTTCTGGGAAACACTAATCCTGAAGATATCGACATTAAAGATCGTTTGGGAGTGGTTTTTGATAATCTTTTGATGCCTGAAGAAATGAACAGTTCTGATGTGGACAAATTCTGTACAAGGATTTACTCAAAATGGGAGAAAAAGAAGTATCATGAACTGTTAAAACGGTTTGATATACCGAAAGACAAACCGATAAAGAGTTATTCCCGCGGTATGAGAATGAAATTATCTATCGCCATTGCCCTGGCCCACAATGCAGAACTTTTATTTTTGGATGAAGCTACAAGTGGGCTTGATCCTGTGGTTAGAGAAGATATTTTGGATATTCTCATGGAATACATTCAAGATGAAAATCACACGGTTTTGATATCTTCACATATATTGTCTGACCTTGAAAAAATAGCAGATTACATAGCATTCATTTATCGGGGGAAGATATTGTTCTTTGAGGCTAAAGATGATTTAAAGGATAATTATGTTCTTTGCAATATATCTGACGAAGAATCGAAGTTATTTGCAGAAGATGCAATAGTCGGGCGTAGGAAACATGCCTTCGGTCAAGAAATTCTTGTCAAAAGAGACAAAGTACCACGGGATATTGATTTCAGGAGACCATCTATCGAAGACATAATGATTTATTTTGTGAAAGGAATGGAAAGGAAATGACTGCTCTAATAATAAAAGAATTTAAGACACTGAGAACAACGTTAATTCTAGTCATGGGTCTCTCGATTGCAATAGCAGGATACTGCATTTATGAAAAAACTTACTTTATCATACCGATATTTTGTGTATTTATGCCTATGATTATCTTGGGGATATCCCTCGGGTATGACTTTAAATCAGATTTTCAACAATTTTTATTCACAATGCCCATTAGCAAAGGCAGTTATGTTTTAAGTAAATTGTTTTATGGATTTGCTTTCGGACTGCTTGGTGCCGGAGCAGTGTTAATTATTTTTATGCATCAAGGTGATGTCGCAACAAAATACATTGTTTTTCTTGCCATTCTTACTCCAATTGTTAGTATATTTCTTTCGTCGATCCAGCTGCCATTTCTTCTAAAGTTCGGAGGGGAGAAGGGTAGAATTATAATGACAATGAATTTCCTGTTGATATTTGCAATATCCGGAATCATTAAAGAAAAAACAGAGTTTTTAGAAAATATTGCAAAACAACTTTCGCAGTACTCCATAACGGTCATTATCATTGCGACAATGTTAATTGGTATCATCTTAATATGGATCACTGTTATGGCTTCTATTAAAGTCCTTAAATGTAAGGAGTTTTAAAAACTAAAGAATTATTGATATCTTAATTTGATATATTATTTAATCAATCGTTTTTAGTATACATACATGTATGTATACTTTTTTTGGTATGACGGGCATGCCGTCAGTCTGTGGCGGAAGTCTACAAGGGGTGTAGTTGCCGACGAACCCAATAGCTACTCCCAAGGTCCAAACCGTGAGGTTTGGGCGGGAAAAAGGGATAACGAAATCTCAGACTGACGAACAGTATGGTACGTACGGTGATGTGAGTAGGGCTAACGAGTATCCCTACTCGATTTATCACATTTTGTAGGAATATCCATAATTCTCATTCACGCTTTACGTGAGTTATTTGATGGAGACTAATTTGGCAGAATATATAAGAGGTGTTGTTCGAAGCTATTTTTAGATATATTGACGAAAACAATAATATAATAGGGAGATTTTTAGATGATAAGAATCCGGAAAAAATAGAGCATAATGTTAGCTAAAATGCATTTTAAATATTTGGCAAAATTTTTTTACTTACGTTTAGTTTCATGATCTCGATCTATTTTATAA
>JALENW010000013.1 GCA_022766365.1 Clostridiales bacterium
ATCGTTCCGGGTGGCTTGGACGTACAATCATAGAACACCCTGTTCACATGATCCACCTCATTGATTATACGGTTCATAACCTTTTCAAGAACCTCCCACGGAATCCTGGCCGCCTCCGCACTCATGAAATCGATTGTAGTGACTGCCCTCAGAACCACAGCATAATCATAGGTCCTGAAATCACCCATGACCCCGACAGATCGCATATTTGTGAGAGCCGCAAAATACTGGCTTATCTCTTTATCCAAACCGGCATTAGCAATCTCCTCCCGATATATTGCATCCGCATCCTGAACAATCTTCACTTTTTCAGCTGTGACATCCCCGATGATTCTTATCCCCAGACCCGGTCCCGGGAACGGCTGACGATAAACAAGTTCATCCGGGATTCCCAGCTCCAGGCCAACCTTTCTAACCTCATCCTTGAACAAGTCCCTGAGAGGCTCGATAATCTCCTTGAAATCAACGTGATCAGGGAGGCCACCCACATTGTGATGAGATTTAATGACTGCAGACGGCCCCACTCCGCTCTCAATGATGTCAGGATATATTGTCCCCTGCACCATATAGTCTACAGAACCAATCTTTTTTGCTTCCTCCTCAAATACACGTATAAACTCTTCCCCGATAACCTTCCTCTTAGTTTCAGGATCCGTGATACCTGCAAGCTTTTCATAGAAACGTTCCTTAGCATCCACCTTAATGAAGTTTAGATCATAGTGACCCTCAGGTCCAAATATCTGTGCGACCTGTTCGGCCTCATCCTTTCTGAGAAGACCATGGTCAACAAACACACATGTGAGCTGTTGCCCGATAGCCTTGGACATGAGAACTGCTGCGACGCTGGAATCCACACCGCCGGAGAGAGCACAAAGGGCTTTCCCCTTCCCGACAGTATTCTTGATATCCTGTATGGCAGTTGCGGCAAAAGATGACATTTCCCAATCCCCTGAGCATCCGCAGATATCATAAATAAAGTTTCTCAGCACCCTATCACCGTCAACCGAATGGGTAACCTCTGGGTGACTTTGTATTCCAAACATCTTGCGTTTACAGTCTTCCATGGTTGCAACAGGGCAAACATCTGTCGAAGCAGTAACAATAAACCCCTCGGGCACTTCTTTAATATAATCAGTGTGGCTCATCCATGCGATAGTTCTTTCGGAGATTCCGGACATAAGCATAGATTCCGCAGAATTTACTTTCATTTCCGTCTTACCATACTCACTCGTCGGCGCCGTATCCACGACACCTCCAAGGGTATGTGCCATCAACTGAGCTCCATAGCAGATACCCAGAATAGGAATTCCAAGTTCAAAAAGTTTGGGGTCTGCCAGAATAGCATCCGGCCCATACACACTATTGGGACCACCTGTCAGTATAATCCCTTTAGGGTCTGCCTTCTTAATTTCATTCACGGACATTCGATATGAGTGAATTTCACAATACACCCCGTTATCTCGAACCCGTCTTGCAATCAGCTGATTATACTGACCTCCAAAATCAAGCACAAAAATCTTTTCTTTGTTCATATCATATTTCCCTATTTCATATATATTCTTATTTCCCTTTCTCTGAGATTCCTACTGTTGCCGGAAACTTGTCGATAGAACGGCAATCTCATAGGAGTGAGAGCAACTATCTCATAAAACGAAGCAAGGATAAAAACATAAAATACATAAAAACGGGCTTCCGTCCGCTGCTCACCCACATACGAAAAGCCCATATCTGAAGCTATTCTATCTGAGGCTGTTTTGTGATGAATCCTTCAAAATTACATCGTGAGCACCTCCCTCAACGATGGACGTAGCCGAAACCAGGGTAATCTTAGCACCATTCCTGAGAGATTCTAAATCCATGAATCCACAGTTACACATCGTAGCCTTTACCTTATTAAGGGACAGCTTAACATTATCACTTAGAGGTCCGGCATATGGCACATAGGAATCCACACCCTCCTCAAATTTCATCTTCGCATCGCCACCCATATCATAGCGTTGCCAGTTTCTGGCCCTGTTTGAACCCTCTCCCCAGTACTCCTTAACATAGTTTCCGTTAACAACAAGCCTTGCCGTTGGAGACTCATCGAAACGAGCAAAATATCGACCTAACATCAGGAAGTCGGCACCCATTGCAAGTGCCAGCGTCATATGATAATCGTATACAATTCCGCCGTCAGAACAAATCGGAACATATACCCCTGTCTTCTCAAAATATTCATCACGAGCAGCAGCAACCTCGATAACAGCTGAAGCCTGACCACGTCCGATACCTTTCTGCTCCCTTGTTATACAAATGGAACCGCCGCCTATTCCGACTTTCACAAAGTCGGCACCCGCTTCAGCCAAGAAGAAGAAACCATCACGGTCAACCACATTGCCGGCACCAATCTTCACACCATCTCCATACTTTTCTCGAATCCATGCAATAGTATCCGACTGCCACTCCGTGAATCCTTCTGAAGAATCGATGCACATTACGTCAACCCCCGCGTTCACCAGAGCAGGTACTCTTTCCTCATAATCACGGGTATTAATCCCAGCACCGACAATATATCTCTTATGCCTATCCAAAAGTTCATTAGGATTTGACTTATGATTATCATAATCCTTTCTGAATACAAAATGGGTAAGACGTTGATTTTTGTCTATTATTGGTAGCGCATTCAACTTATGCCCCCACAAAATATCGTTGGCCTCGCTCAGTGTTACTCCCTCTTCGGCATAAATGAGCTTTTCAAAAGGAGTCATAAACTCAGAAATCGGCGTGTCGGGATCCATCCTGCTCGGCCTGTAATCCCTTCCGGTAACAATACCGAGAATCTTGCCATCGGAGGTTCCATCATCTGTAATCGCAATAGTCGAATGACCTTTTCTTTTCTTCAGTTCCAGAACATCTGCCATCGTCTGATCCGGCCTGAGGTTGCTGTCACTAGTCACAAATCCGGCTTTATATGATTTTACCTTCCTTACCATTTCAGCCTGTTTTTCGATAGGTTGGGAACCAAAAATAAAGGAAATTCCCCCTTCTTTTGCAAGAGCCACTGCCATATTGTTATCAGATACAGACTGCATCACCGCAGACACCATAGGAATTCTCGCTTTAATCTCAGATTCTTCACCTTTTTTGAACTTGACTATCGGTGTGGACAAATCCACATTCTCGAGAGTGCATTCCTTTGATGAATATCCCGGAACCAGTAAATACTCGTTAAAAGTTCTAGATGGTTCGTCGAAAAAATGTGCCATAGATTTACCTCCTCATATTATCTCGCATAATTTGTCACAATACATTGTGGTTAAAACTACTATGTATTTTTCAATATTTATAAATTAAAAGTCCAAGCCACAGCAAACGCTCTGACCCAGACTATTTTGTACTTCCCCGGGAGAATACTATCAAAATACTGATTATTCTCAGCCATTATTAATTACCCTTAGCCAATGCTGATCATCTCCCCAAAATAATAAAAGCCTATAATTTCTTCAATTCATTGAGACAGTTTTCGCAGATATTCTTGCCGCGAACTTCCTTGACTTTATCCTTACTTCCACAAAATATACAGGATGCTTCGTACTTTTTCAGCATGATATACTCACCATCCACGAAAATCTCAAGGTAGTCATCTGTGTTGATATTCAATACTCTTCTGAGCTCAACCGGAATCACGACTCTACCTAAAGCATCAACCGGTCTTGTAATACCTGTAGTTTTCATCTTTTTTCCTCCCTGCCTTCGTGCTTATCAATTCTCTGAGCAGTTCTGTCAGCAGTCTTCTTGCCCAATTCATTTCTCCTGCTTGGAGCAAATCTGGACGCCCTTGCCCTTCTCTGAGTTCTGTTATCTTCACTTGCCAATGATCTCTTTGCCCGGCCGCTCACACTGTTCCCCACATGGCTTCTCACCCCCGAAAAACCGCCGAGTATCTCCTTAATAGTGCGTCCTGCATTTCTCATTTCCTGCAAATTTGAGAACCAAACTCTTGGAGAATCTTTGCTTAACTTCTCCTTGAAACCATCTTTAAAACTTGACACTGACTCCATCATACTGTCAATGCCTTCATCCAGCTGATCCGTCCGATTTGCAACAATAGCCGTAACTGCCTGCGTGTCCTCCAAAATCAGAACGATTCGCTTAAGAGCCTTCAGAGCGTTAGCTGCCAAAACAATGATATAGATTACCAAAACGATGAGTGCAACGAGCAAAAGTCCTAATAATACGGTTTTCACGTCCAAGGTTATCATAATTCTCCTCCTAGCCTGACAATACCCCCATAGCTTAATCTAAATTATAAAACTTTTTCCAATAATTAGCAATAACTACTTTTCGTACATTTCCAATAATTCCCTTGTATAGGTTCCGTCTTTCTCATATATCGCAAGGGGTTTTAGCCATCTTAAGTTCTGTCCTCCGTCTTTAACGCTATGAATCAACACAAATTTTGGTATTCCTTCCATTGTCGAGGAAACCATTCTCATATCCCTGGGTTCAAGTTTTGTACTCCTGAGAGCACAAAACACATCAGCCAATCTCTCCGGTCTATGAATCAGAAAAAATTCTCCATCGGGCTTTAATATTTCTCCTGCAAATTTGCAAAAGTCCTCAAGTGTTCCCTTCGTTTCCCTACGCGCCGCATCCTTCAGCGGATTTGGGCTCGCCATACTGCCATCAGCCTTGAAATATGGTGGATTACAGGTAACGAAGTCAACCCTCTTAGAAGAAATATCCGCCCGTCTGCCTAAAAAGTTCCGAAATAAACCTATACCCTTAGATACGTCAGCCACTTTGTAGCTCACCCGACCCTCAAGACGGTTTTCTTTCATGGACTTTGTCGCTAATTCGACAAAATACTTTTCCACATCAATACCTATCACTTTGGTTAGGTGAGTTTTATGAGCTAATATAAGTGGTATAATCCCCGTTCCTGTTCCAAGATCCACAGCAGTTCCTGTCCCCATGGCATTGCATCTTCCATTGATAAATCCTGCGGCAAAGGTTCCAAGAAGTACCGCATCTACCCCATAAGAAAACTGTGCCCTATCCTGAAGGATCTTAAAACTCCCAAAACCGGTTTCATCCCACACGAGTTCCCTTTTTCCGGACATCTAGTCCTCCATATTATCAATACCTGTGTCGAGGCTCTCTTCATGACAGCCTTCGCATTGGCTGCAACACGCCTTTGTCTTCTGCTTTTGTTTAGATCTGGGCTGCTTCGTTCTCTTAATTTCATCCTTATGATAAATTTTCAGATCTGCCTCCAGCTTATCGTTGCCGTTTTCATCAAGTTCCCCTGTAAAAAGTCGTACGCGTACCACTTCGCTGAGAATATTGGTATCGAAAACTTTCCCCGGTCCGTCAGGTGTAAACACCTTTTCACCGTTATCGGGAATGCCCTCGCGAAGTCTTGTATACAAATCATTTTCATATTTCAAACAGCACATGAGTCTGCCGCAAAGGCCTGAAATTTTATTAGGGTTAAGAGAAAGATTTTGATTCTTGGCCATTTTAATAGATACAGGCTGAAAATCGGACAGCCACGTAGCACAGCAAAGACTCTTACCACAATTTCCGATTCCGCCGAGCATCTTAGCCTCATCCCTTGATCCCACTTGTCTGAGTTCTATCCTCATATGAAAAACTCCGGCAAGATCTTTGACCAGTTCCCTGAAGTCAACCCTTCCATCTGCTGTAAAATAGAAAATCACCTTATTCCCGGTGATTGTAAATTCAACATCAACGAGTTTCATATCAAGATCTCTTTTAGTAATCAGACTCTGACAAATCTCCATCGTCTCATCACGCCTGGCCTCGTTCTCCTCATGCTGACGCAAATCTTCCTCGTTGGCAATTCTGATAACAGGCTTAAGAGGCTTAGAGATGTCCTCGTTCTTCATTTCTGTTATCCCCAAATATACCTTGCCGAATTCAACGCCCCGAGCAGTTTCCACAATAACTTTGTCTCCTACGCCAATCTCGATATCACCGGGATCGAAAAAATAGGTTTTTCCGGTACTTCTAAATTTGACACCGACTACTTTAGTCATTAATTCCTCCAAATTCCAATATTAAAATGCCATACGCATAATCGACATACATATTCTGCCTTATAGCCTGTCTCGTCTTCTCTACGGCATTAATCTCTCGCAACAATCCGGTTGAGTATTCTCCCTCGTAAAGTCGTCTCCTGAGCTCGTCCTCAATCCTATCAAGAAGTGCTTCCGCATCATCTCTGCTTTTTCCAAACTTTCGCAATTCGTTCTTGCACTTATAAAAAAATTTATTCAATCTGAGGAAATCCACAAGATCAGATATTTCTTCATCTCTGTTCAACACAATATCTTCTCCCAGCTGTATGTTGCTACATCTGGATCTGATAGTTCGCTTAAGACCGGCACTCCGATCTGTAAGTAGAAAAATTATGGCCTCACCCGGGGGTTCCTCAAGAGTTTTCAACAGTCTGTTCTGAGCCTCAGCGTTCATCCTATCGGCTCTGTTAATCACAAAAAATTTATAGCTCATCTCCACAGGTGCTTTAGAAATCATGCTTTGCAAATCAGCAATCTGCTCGGATTTAAAATTTCTTACACCTGCAGGATCAAAAAAATGAAAATCCGCATAATTACCTTCGAGAAGCATCCGTTCCAAAACCTCAATGGACCTACTCTTGTTACAACGATAGATGATACGTGCAACAAAATGAATAAGGAAATCCCTGCGATCCACCTCATTCCTTCCTGATATAATATAGCTGTGCATCAGTCTTCCCTTATCAGCAATTTTCAGCCATCTTTGAATTATATTGCAATATTCCGTTCCACTACTTTTCATTACCTGTCATTCCATTAATGAAGGATTCACATATATCAACAAGAGAAGATCTAAGTCTACCCTGAACCTGATCAATGCTGCCACGCCCATCTACGACAACAAACCGTTCAGGGCTCTTATATATAAGATCCTTGTATCCCTCATAAACTTTTTTGTGAAATTCCATTTTCTCAAGTTCCAGTCTATCAAGATGCGTTCTATGTTTTTCATATCGTATAGCATTTTCCCGTTCTGAGAAAGACAGAGATTCCGAGATTCTATTATGTGCAACTTGTGGGTCAATATCTAAAAAAACAGTTCGATAGGGCATCGTCGTTCCCACTGCGATAGAATTGATGACAGAAACTTTCTCTCCCAAACCGCGTCCATAACCCTGATAGGCTATTGATGAGTCGATGAATCTATCGCAGATAACAAGCTTGCCCTCTGAAAGAGCCGGTTCAATAATCTGCTCCACATGTTGCGCTCTGCCGGCAGCATAAAGCATTGCCTCTGTTAAGTCACTCATCTCTGTATGAGAATTATCAAGAATAATATCTCTGATTTTTTCACCGATTACAGTTCCACCCGGTTCACGTGTAAAAATAACATCGAAATCAGCGATTCTATGAGACTCCAAAAAACGGCGCAGAAGATTGATCTGTGTCGTCTTACCGGACCCGTCAGGCCCCTCAATTGATAAAAATAAACCTCTATTCAAAAGTTTCACCTTAACTTGCCCCTATTATCCCCGACATGCTCAGTTTGCTTCTTTTCATTCCTTCTCAGAATATAGTTTGTATATCTTATGAGATAAAGGCACAAAACGAAGAAGGGGAGCACAATGAGACAAACAAAAAGAATTTTTAACAGTATCATTATACCATATTTCTCCTTTATAAAATATACGGAGTAATAATAAAGCAAAAACCGCTAAACGAACGTCTAGCGGTTTACAGTCAAACCGGCAACGACCCGCTTTCCCAGGCAGTCACCCACCAAGTATCATAGGCGCTAAGGAGCTTAACTTCTGTGTTCGAGATGGGAACAGGTGTGACCTCCTTGCTATTGTCACCGGATTTGTATTGAAAGTATTTGTGTACTCTCAATCCTAAATAATGTGTACCTCTTACCTTAACCATTGGTCAAGCGTTGGACCTATTAGTATCGGTCAGCTTAATGTATTGCTACACTTACACCTCCGACCTATCAACGTGGTAGTCTCCCACGGGTCTCATAAGGAAATCTTTTCTTGTGGGGGGCTTCGCACTTATATGCTTTCAGCGCTTATCCCGTCCATACTTAGCTACCCAGCTATGCCCTTGGCAGAACAACTGGTGCACCAGAGGTATGTCCATCCCGGTCCTCTCGTACTAAGGACAGCTCCACTCAAATTTCCAACGCCCACAGCGGATAGGGACCGAACTGTCTCACGACGTTCTGAACCCAGCTCGCGTACCTCTTTAATGGGCGAACAGCCC
>JALENW010000026.1 GCA_022766365.1 Clostridiales bacterium
GAATAACAGAGTGGCCAAATGCCGGGAACTGTTAAATCTGGCTCTTTCCAGATACTGTCAATCAACAAATGTGACAATTGTCGAGAGAAAAGTTTGTTAATGTAAAATTTACTCTTGACAAGAGGTCACTTCATAACAGTGAGGCATTATCATTATGAAGAGACAATTTAAGAGAAAGATAAGAAAACATAAAAAGAAAAGTAGAACTGTCAGAGGAAGAATAAGTGTAACTAAGTCCGGTTTTGGATTCCTGACTCCGGAAGACGATCTTGACGGTAGGAATGACGACATATTTATTAGCAGAAGCAACCTTAATTCTGCGATGAACGGGGATATTGTTAAAGTAGAGATGATGGATCAAAAATATTCTTCCCGAGGACCTGAGGGTTGTGTTAAAGAAATTCTGGAACGAGCGTTTACAAAATCCGTTGGCATTTACTTTGATTGTGATAGATTTGGAATTGTAAGTCCCATGGGGAAAAATGGGGTAGATATATACATTCAAAAGAAAAATGCCGGAAAGGCAAGACAAGGAGACTATGTTGAAGTATCAATTACCAAGTATCCAAAGGGAGGTAGAGGACCTGAAGGTCGAGTTTTATCGGTTATAGCTAATGACAAGGAGCCCGGGGGAGATATTAAAGCGATATTGAGGGAATACGATGTAAATGTTGATTTTCCCCTTGCTATTGCAGATGAAGCTAAAAATGTTTCTGCTCCGGGATATATAGACGACAGGGTTTTGCGAGAAGAACTTAAAAGAAGAACTGATCTCAGGGATCTTGAAATCATTACCATAGACGGCCCACATTCGAAGGATCTCGATGATGCTATATCGATTAAGAAGATTACTAACGGTTATAGACTGGGAGTACATATTGCAGATGTCAGCCACTATGTAAAGGAAGGCGGGGCTATGGATGATGAGGCTTTTCAAAGGGGAAACAGCATTTATCTTCTGGATCAAGTAGTTCCCATGCTACCGAGCGAGCTTTCAAACGGAATCTGTAGTCTTAACGAAGGTGTAGATCGATTAACCCTATCATGTATAATGGACATTAATCATAAGGGGGAAATAATCGACCATAGAATTGAGGAAACCGTCATAAATTCAAAAGGGCGTCTTGTTTATGATGATGTTTCGGATCTCCTGGAAGGAAAAATTGATGAAACGCAGGAGTTCAAGGAAGACAGTGAAAACAAGAGTATAGGGCCGGGGAATATTAGAGAGGCAAAAAAAGATGTTCATAGAAAAAATCATTTGAAAGCAGTTGAACATAAGAAAATGCTGAAAACCATGGAGGAACTGGCAATTTTGTTGGAAAAGAAACGGCAGGAAGACGGCAGCCTCGACTTTGACCTTGATGAAGCAGAGATACATGTGGACAAAAACGGTATACCGCAGGAAATTGTGAATTTGGACAGACGAATTGCTAACAGAATGATCGAAGAGTTTATGCTTGCTGCAAACAGAACTGTAGCCGAGGAGTATTTTTGGATGAATTATCCATTTGTATACCGAATTCACGAGAAACCGGATACTGAAAATATAATGAAACTCAAGACATTTATGGCAGGAATTGGTATAAAAATGAGCCTGAATGCGGATAATATCCACTCCAAAGTATTGGCACAGATTCTGAAGGACTTGGAAGGAGATGTGCGATTGCCGATGGTCTCAAGCGTTATGTTAAGATCTATGCAGAAAGCCAGATATTCGCCTGAATGTTCCGGGCACTACGGTCTGGCATTTAAATTTTATTGTCACTTCACATCGCCTATCAGGAGATATCCGGATTTGTTGATACACAGAATTATCAAAGAACATATCAACAAAACAGCTACATCTGAGAGACTTTCGCATTATGCCGAAGTCGTACAGGAGGCGTCAGAGCAGTCATCAAACACAGAGATTCGAGCTCAGAAGATGGAAAGACAGATTGAAAAGATAAAGAAGGCTCAGTTTATGGAAGCACACGTTGGAGAAGAATTTAGTGGAGTTATAAGTGGAGTAACTTCCTTTGGATTTTATGTTCAACTTGAGAACACGGTGGAAGGATTGGTACATGTTTCTACATTAGATGATAATTACGATTTTGAAGAAGGAAAGTTTAAGCTGATAGGAAGAGCCGATGGACATGAATTTAATCTTGGAGATTTTGTGAAAGTAAGGGTCGCAAAAGCAGATAAGTTTACCGGCCATATTGACTTTCAACTTGTCAGTTAAAAATTTGTAATATGAATAATATTGACAGCATATGAATTATGTGAATGAGCCTGTTTCTGAAATGAAAAATAAGAGTCTCACAAATCCCATCCTCTTATTTTGCAGAAGGAAAACACCACGTTTACTTAGGGTTCATTTTATATTCTGGATGAGTCATGAAGCCAAAAGCTTCTGGTCAGAACGATGATGGCGGCGTAAAGTTCAGTTCGTCCTATTAGCATTAAAAAGGATGAAACTATTTTGCCAAAAGGTGAAAATACGGAAAAGTTTCCGGAAGAAATTTCACCAAGGCCTGAACCATTGTTTGAAAGTGCTCCGATTGCTGCGGACAGAGTAGTGATCATATCCTGATTATCAATTGCAAGTAATAAGCTGCCAACGGCCAGCAGTCCTATATATAAGGTTATATAAACCGTTACACTGGTGGCGATTTCAGGACTAACCGGTTTATCATTTAACATCACCGGCTTAATTGAGTTGGGATGAATGCGCTTATAAATTCCACGCATTATAAGCTTGAAGAAGATGACAACCCTTATAACCTTTAGGGATCCTGCTGTAGAGGCGGAGCAACCGCCTATGAGCATTAGAATCACAAGAATTGCCTGAGCAAATGAAGGCCAGTTCGCCACATCTACAACGGAAAAACCGCTGGTTGAACCAAAGCTTATACTTTGGGAAACAGCATAGCCCAGAGACTTCAGTATTTTGTACTGATCAACAATTACAAGACTTATAAAAATTAGAAGGGAAGCAATTGAAAGGATCATAATGTAGGCTTTAGCCTCCACATTCATAAAAGTCCTGCGAAAGTTTCCGGTAACGATTAAGAAAAAAATCGAAAAGTTCATGGCACCGATAACAGAAAAAACAGAAATTACTGTACGAACGTAAGGGGTGAATCCCCAAGCAATTTCTCCGCCAACATCAAAAATTCCGGCGGTGCTGACGGTACTCAACGTGTTGATTACTGCAAAAAAATTGCCCATTTTGCTATCCAGAAGAAGACAGATCAGTTCAATAAAGGTAAGACCTATGTAAATAATGTATGAAATCTTTGAAGAATCCGAAAGCCTTGCAGCAAATTTTGTGAGCTCCGGACCTGTATTTTCAGATGCTGCCAGGTTTTGGGCACCCTTGCCCAGTGTCGGTAACAATGATATTGTAAATATTAGTATACCCATGCCACCCATCCAGTTTGTCGTAGCTTTCCACATCAAAATAGCGTGTGGCATCTTATTGATTGGGATTACAAAGGCGCCGGTGGTGGTCCAACCGGCTGTTGACTCAAAAATTGAGTCTACAAATGTGTAGCCCATGTTTGAACCGATATATGGGAATGCTCCGATAATGCAAACAAAGAGCCAGCTCAGCAGTGCAACGAGGAATCCTTCCCTAGTTTTGAGCTTCACTTTTTCACCTCTGTATATATTTAGGATAACGGCAGCAAAAATAAAAGTGATAAAGCTTGTCAGTGCAAGCCCGAGAATTGTACTTTGCTCTTTGTAATACAGCCCAACGATAATTGAAGGTATCATTGCAATACTTTCAACCGCCAGAACCATGGAAACCGTTTTTAGAATGATAATTCGATTTAATTTCATCTCATAATATCCTTATATATTTTTACATCATTACTCACAGTTATTTGAGAAATCTTCATCATCAAGAGTTGGTCTGAAGGCTTATAGCCTTACACCTTGTTGGAATTCCAATAGTGAGGTGAAAGCAATATGAATAGGGTGAATAACTCCAGTCTGCCGCCTATCATCAAAAGTGAGAGAACAATCTTGGAAAAACCACTAAAAATATGAAAATTCATTGTAGGTCCAACGAGATTAAACCCGGGTCCCACATTTGACAGGCAGGTGAGGACTGATGAAAAGGAAGTTATTAAATCAAAACCGTTTATGGAAATCACCAAGGTGCCCATTGCTAATACCAAAAAGTAAAAGAATATAAAATTAGTGATATTTGTTGCAATTTCCTGCCTCAAATGTTGACCATTCATCTTAATCAGATAGACACTGTTAGGATGGGTTCTTTTGTAGAGTCCTCGCTTAGCAAGCTTAGCCATGACTACGATTCTCCCGACCTTCATACCTCCGCCTGTGGAGGCGGAACTTCCACCGACAAACATCAGCCCGAGAAGGATAAATTTACTGAAAGTCGGCCAAAGATCAAAGTCACTTGTCATGTAACCTGTGGTTGACATGATAGAAACAGCCTGAAAAGCAGCGTCGGTAAACAGTTTAAAAAAGCTGTTCCAATGGATGGATTTGACTGAATTATTACTTATAAGTGTTCCTACAGCTGACGTTCCGTTTTCACCCCAAATATTGCTGCTAAGCGAAAGATTCAAAACAATGAGGAGAATTGCGGAGCTGATTATCATCAGATGTACCTTAAATTCGCTATCATGAAAGATGATTCTAAGTCCTTGTCTTATGGCGATAAAATAAATATTAAAGTTAACTGAACAAAGGAACATGAAAACAATGATAACCCAGTGAATAAACGGGTTGTCAAAATGAGCGAGGCTATCGTTATATGTGGAGAATCCGCCGGTGCCCACTGTTCCGAAAGTATGAACAAGAGCGTCATAAAAACTCATACCGCCTATCATCAACAAGACAGTTTCCCCACATGTGAATATAAGGTATGCCATATACAGGCTTCTGGCAGTTGTTGTGTATTTGGCAGAAAGTTTATCTAAGGTCGGACCGGGTGTCTCAGCACTTGCAATATGTTGCCCCTTTATTCCGGAGCCTGAGAGAAACGCCATAGCCAGAACAATCATTCCCATGCCGCCAATCCAGTGGGAGAAAGATCTCCAAAACAACGCAGATTTCGGGAGCTTTTCAATGTCAGTCAAAATTGTGGAACCGGTAGTGGAGAATCCGGAACTCATTTCAAAAAAAGCCTCAATAAAATTTGGAATCGCCCCTGAAATTGTAAGTGGAAGTGCACCTATAGCTGCCGCAAGTATCCAGCATAGAGAAACGGCGAGGAAACCGTCACGAGTGTTAAAACGCTGGCTGCTTGTATCTATTTTGTAGTACAGAAAAAACCCTACAATGGTGCAGGGTATCATAACTGATATAAAAGATGTGATAACGTGGGTTTCCCCATAATAGATTCCGGTGATGATTGGCAGCAGCATGGCTGCAGCTAATATCATCATAAAGGATCCCACCAGTTTTGCGACACTTTTAAAATGTACAGTCATATTACTAAAATGTCCTTCTTTTTAAGCAGGCGCTCCAGCTCCTCCAAAGCACTCAACAGACCGAGAATTATAACTCTGTCCCCGGATATAATTACCGTATCTCCGTCAGGGATAATGAAGTCGTTTCCTCTTCTAATACCACTTATCAGTACGTCATCCGGAAGATCAAGGTCAGCGATTTTCGTATTACACATGTACATATCATCATGGGCAATGATTTCCATAAGCTCTGCCTGACCCTGAATGAGGACCGCAGAGAGAATTTTCTTATCTCCCTGAACTATTCTAAAAACATTACCGGCTGTTATATCGAGAGGATTCAGAACCATGTCCACACCCATCTTTTCTATGAGGCTGGTATAGCTTTCGTGGCTGACCTTTGCAATAACATCTTTGATATTGTGATTCTTGGCAGTCAGAGCCAGCAGTAGATTTTCCTCGTCAAAGCCTGTGGAGGTTACGAATGCATCCATATCATCGAGGTTCTCATCAAGGAGCATCTCAATGTCGGTGCCGTCTCCGTGGAGAACCATTACATTCTTAAGCTGAGTGGAGAGAGCTTGAGATCTCGCCTTATTCTTTTCGATTATTTTTACCGACGCTCCGAATTCCGACAGCTTCTTGCCAAGATAAAATCCGGTTTTACCTCCACCAATTATCATGACTTTAGAGATATTTGTAAACTTTCCCCTCTCATGAACTTTCTTGTTGAGAAGGGCAATATCATCTTTGTCACCTGCCATATATACAAAGTCGTCAGCATTTATTACATCCTCTCCGTGAGGAATAATTATCTTTCCCTTTTTTGAAATGGCGATTACCAGAAGGTCAGGATACATATTTCTAAGGTGAATCATATTCTTGCCTATGACACTTGGAATCCTCTGAGCCTTGAATTCAAGAAGCGAGAACCTTCCGCTTGTGTATACACCGTTGCTGAGTGTATATTTCTCCACAAGATATTTGTAGATCTCATTGGTTATGGCAAGATCCGGATTAAGGGTTACATCTATGTGGAAGGTTTCTTTGATGAATTCCATCTGGTTCATGTGTTCGGGATCCCTCACCCTTGCCATTACCATGTGAGCACCCATTTTCTTGGCGAAGGAGGCAGTTATAATATTAGTCTCATCAGAATCTGTTACCGCAATGAAAAAATCAAAGCCGGCTATCTTCAGTTCTTTAAGCAGTCCGGTGTCTCTGCCATCACCGTGGACGGTCATTACGTCCAGTTGCTGATTGATTCTGTTCACAACATCACTGTCTTTGTCCACGATCGTGATGGAATGATTACCTTCTGACAAAGCTTCAGCAATTCTCGTGCCCAACTTGCCCGCACCAAGTATAAGAATTTCCAAAAAGTTTACCTGCCTTTCCGACATTATCGCTATGTTCTATTCTAATTCAATACGTTGGAATTTGCAAGAAAATTTGATATAATGCTCTCAGGTCGGGTAGATATTAATCAGATGAATGATAGAAAATAATAGGAAGAAAGATAGAACATAATTATATCTATACCTTCCGGAGATGCTGTTTTAAGTGTATTCGGTATCCATGCCGGATCTGTATGAAAGGAGACATACAAGCCTATGAGGATAAACGCAATTGCCCTTGGATATTTGAAAGCTAACTGCTACATTATATATGAAGAAGAAGGGGGAGAATGCATAGTTATAGATCCGGGTTATAATTCAACAAAATATACAGATTTCATCGAAGAACATAATCTTAAATGTGCGGCTATTTTGCTGACTCACAGGCACCCTGACCACGTTGGAGGGGCTTCAAAACTTTCGGCGAAACTCCGTTGCCCCATATATATGCACAGGTTGGATGCAGATGGATTTAAAGGACATGTGGATGTTGTCTTAGATGGTGGTGAGGAGCTTACGCTTGCGGGATTTAAGATAAAAGTTTATCATACGCCCGGGCATAGTCCGGGAGGTTTGTGTTTTGATTTTTATGAGTATCAGGCAGTGTTTTCCGGTGATACAATTTTCGATATTGACCTTGGAGTTACTAGATTTGAAGGCGGATCTGAGGAGGAACTTGCATGGTCTTGCAGAAATGTTATAGACAAATGGGCAGATGATGTGACGGTTTATCCCGGACACGATGCCTCTGCTACAATGGCTTATATAAGGGAGAATAATAAGGAGTTCATTGCTCTCAGAGACGGTAAAAGCAGGTAGGAGAGTATCAGCAAATAATATGTTAGAGCAGAAGGAGACTTGACACAAATTAGCTGAGGGTTTTAGGTAGGAGTGGATATTGGATGAATAATTTCAGGGATAATTTTGATATAAAAATGATAGGACTTGATCTTGACGGAACTACGTTGAAGTATGGGGACGTTTTTTCGGAGAGAACGTTGGAGGCTTTTAGAAGAGCAAAAGAAAAGGGCGTTCATATTGTTATCGCCACCGGAAGAACCAGAAAGTCTCTTCCACCTATGCTATTTGATATTCCGCAGGTTGAGTTTGTGATCACATCAAATGGTGCTCATATAACAAGGCTTTCGGACATGAAGGTGATATATGAGGATATTATTAGTCCAAAAGCTGTTGAGTCTGTCGTGAAAAATACGGAAAAATTAGGCTATGTAATGGAAGCGTTTATCGATGGTGCGGCCTATATTGACAGCAGGACCTATAATTTGATGGAGCAAAATCCACATGATTTTCAGTACAGAGATGTGGATTACGTTTTGAATACAAGGATACCTGTTGAAGATGTGTATAAGTATACTTTAAATCATAGCCATAACATAGAGAATATTTCCATCACATTTCCGTATGAGGAAGATAGGCGAAAGCTGGTGAACTTATTCGGAGGTATTGATGGAATAACTTTGACTTCATCATTTCCTCATAACATTGAAATAGGAGGTAAGACTACGAGCAAGGCTCAGGCTTTGGCTCACCTTCTGACAATTTTTAATCTGACAAGGGATAATCTTATGGCATGTGGAGACAGTCCAAACGATGGCAAAATGATAGAACTTGCGGCAATTGGGGTTGCCATGGAGAACAGTCACCCTTATATTCTTGACATTGCGGATCATGTTACAGATAGCTGCTACGACGACGGTGTGGCAAAGGCGATTGAGAGGTTTGTGCTGTGACAGGCGGTTTTAAAATCCGGAGATTTTATGATGTTACAATATAATGCAAAGAAATGATGGTATCATATTTCGTTTCCGTAATTGACTTTTACCGCCTTTCTGATACACTTACAGATAACAAGGGGATAACCTTAGCGGTTGACCTAGACTATTAGCTAATAGCCGTGGCTCAGACGGCTATTTTTGTGGGAAAAGTGGGAAAAAAGGATAAGTTATATAGTGCACAAAGAGTATCGAAAAGACTTTAAAAGTACGTTAAAACGCAGATGATGGCGATAGATAATCTTTTGACTTTCAACATTTTTGTGAAGTAAAAATAATTTAAGAAAAATAAAAAGTGTTGATAAGTCACACAATATACGGTACAATATACAAGGTAAGGAAAGGAGGCGACGAAAATGAAAACCGTTAAAGAAGCAAGATTAGAAGCAGGTCTCACACAGGCTAAGATGGCGGAGATTATGGGAATCCCAAAAAGGACAATTGAAGCATGGGAAGCAGGAGATAGAACACCACCTGAGTATGTTGAAAGATTAGTCATTGCAGAGTTAAAAAGGATAGGAGAAAAAGAGCCTCATGTAGTAGATGGAGAGTCACAGGCAGACCCAGGTGACATATATGAAGGAACTAAGAATAAACTAGGACTATAGCAAGGGCGATAAAGGGATAAACGCGAGTATATTAAGGGAGCATAGACTCCCTTTTTTATGATATCTAAAATAATGTATTATATTTGTTCCACACCTTGGGAATCTCGAAGAACTTTTCGAGACTGATTTTGAAGGGAAAATATAACTGAAAAAGCCCTGAAATATTGGAAAATACAATGCTTTCAAGGGCTTTTCAATTTGGTATCGCCTAGGGGAGTCGAACCCCTGACTCAGCCGTGAGAGGGCTACGTCTTGACCACTTGACCAACGCGACATATACGCTACCGATATTATAAGTGATTTTCTTTTGGTTGTCTATGGTGTTTTTCATATTTCTTTGGTAAAATAATTTACGGTCATACTGAGAGAAATTTTTGTCATGGATGTCCGGCTGTTGTTTTGACGGATGAACCGTGTATATGAAATAGAGTATAAGAGGTGAAAAGATGGATTACAGAAGCACAAGAGGCAGTGAAAACAAAAAGAGCGCGGCGCAGGCAATTATTAAAGGGATTGCGGAGGATAAGGGACTTTATGTTCCTGCGGAGATTCCTTCTTTGGGCGTGAAACCGGAACAGCTGAAAGGGATGGATTACAGGCAGATCGCGTTTACCGTCCTGTCTCGCTTCTTGACGGACTATACAGAGGAAGAATTGCGGTACTGCATTGACCATGCATATGACGATAAGTTTGAAGCCCCGGAAGTAGTGCCGGTAAAAAAAGCGGGCGATGCCTGGTTTTTGGAATTATACCATGGGCGGACGGCTGCGTTTAAAGATATGGCATTGTCCATTTTGCCTTATCTCTTGACTACGGCTATGAAAAAAGAGCATGAAGACAAGAAAATCGTGATTTTGACCGCGACTTCCGGAGATACGGGAAAAGCGGCGCTGGAAGGATTTGCCGACGTGCCCGGAACGGAAATTATCGTTTTCTTTCCCCAGGATGGAGTAAGCCAGGTACAGGCCAGGCAGATGATTACCCAAGAGGGCGCCAATACGCACGTTTTCGGCATCAAAGGAAATTTTGACGATGCACAGACCGGAGTGAAGAAAATTTTTAATGACGCAGGCCTGGCACAGCGGCTGGCAGACCGGGGGTGCAAGCTGTCTTCGGCAAATTCTATCAATATCGGGAGATTGGTGCCTCAGGTGGCTTATTATGTATGGGCTTATGTACAGCTTCTGGAGAAGGGTGCTCTTGCGGACGGCGAGCCTATGAATGTAGTAGTTCCCACAGGAAACTTCGGGAATATTCTGGCGGCCTATTATGCGAAGCAAATGGGTATTCCTGTAGGCAAGCTGATTTGCGCTTCCAACGAGAACCGGGTCTT
Source organism: Clostridiales bacterium (assembly GCA_022766365.1). Lineage (GTDB taxonomy): Bacteria > Bacillota > Clostridia > Peptostreptococcales > Anaerovoracaceae > S5-A14a. The sequence continues at coordinate 10,567 of JALENW010000026.1, forward strand.
GACCGATTTCTTTGAGCAGGGAGTTTACGATACCAAACGCGCATTTCATGTGACCAATTCTCCTTCTATGGATATCCTGATTTCCAGCAATCTGGAACGCCTGCTGTACCATCTGTCCGGCGGTGACGGAGCGGCCATCGCGGAAATGATGAACTCTTTAGAGCAGAAAAAAGAATATGCGGTCAGCGAAAAGATCAGAAACGGGATGAAAGACTTTTTCGGCGGCTGTGCCGATCAGGAGGAGACAAAGCGGACAATCGGGGATATGTACCGGGATCACGGGTATCTGATGGATACCCATACGGCGGTGGCGTACAAAGTATATGAGGACTATAGGGCAAAGACAGGCGATGAAACACCCACGGTAATTGCTTCTACTGCAAGCGCGTACAAGTTTGCGGACAGTGTGGCGCAGTCCATTGGGCTTCCGGAGGAAGCAGACGGCTTTGCCTATGTGCGGGCTTTGAACGGAGAAACAGGTGTGCCCATTCCGGCGGGGTTAAAAGGGCTGGAGGAAAAGCCGGTGCGCCATAAAGGCGTAATCGAAAAAGACCGGCTGGAGGCCGCGGTTTTGGATTCTCTGAAATAAGGTTTTTCCCGTCGTATCAGAAAAAAATAGCTTGCATTTACGGCCTGCCTATGTTAAAGTAGGAACTGGCCGTTTTGGAGAGTTGACCGAGTGGCTAAGGAGCTCGCCTGGAAAGCGAGTAGGGTGTAACAGCCTCGTGGGTTCGAGTCCCATGCTCTCCGCCATCGAAAGACAGGTAGAAATACCTGTCTTTTTGTTGTTATAAGAAAACCCCGTGTTAGACGCAGGGATGGTTTTTTATAGTGATACGGATCCTTTCCTATCCGTTGTAGGACTGGATAGGACGGGAATGGAATGGAATTTAAATATCTTGGTCGTTCGTTGATTTTCTCACGTTTGCGTGATATGATGATGAACAAAGCGAAAAGGGGGAGCGAAATAATGGCAGTAAGCTATAAAAAACTGTTCCATCTTCTCATTGATAAAGGCATGACTAACGCTGAACTGATGGAAAAAGGCGGCTTTAGCGCAAACATTATTACCAGATTGAAGCGTGACAACTATGTGGCATTAGATAG
>JALENW010000008.1 GCA_022766365.1 Clostridiales bacterium
TCCACTCGCCGCTACCACATTTATGGGCGCATAGCTCAGCTGGGAGAGCACCTGCCTTACAAGCAGGGGGTCATAGGTTCGAGCCCTATTGCGCCCACCAATTTATTCTGGCCTGGTAGTTCAGTTGGTTAGAATGCCAGCCTGTCACGCTGGAGGTCGACGGTTCGAGCCCGTTCCAGGTCGCCAATTTTTCGAATCTTAGTAAAATTCGAACGATTCCTTATTAGGAATCTGTGGTGGGTATCGTCAAGTGGTTAAGACACAGGGTTGTGGCTCCTGTATACGTGGGTTCGAATCCCACTATCCACCCCACGATGGGGTATCGCCAAGCGGTAAGGCAATGGATTCTGATTCCATCATGCGCAGGTTCGAATCCTGCTACCCTAGCCAAATACGGAAGCAAGTGGGTTACATGCTTCCTGTGGCGACATAGCCAAGTGGTAAGGCAGAGGTCTGCAAAACCTTTATTCCCCAGTTCAAATCTGGGTGTCGCCTCCAATCTGAGCCGTTGATGATTCAACGGTTTTTCTTTTTTGTTAAAAACTCTTTGCTATCCTATGGGGAATAAGTTATAATAAATGAAAAGAAACAAATGTTCGATTTGGTGAATGCTATATGAAAGAGGCACATGATGATTCCATTATCCACGCGAATGCGACCGGAAAGTTTAGATAAATTTGTCGGGCAGGACCATTTTCTAAGTAAGGGTTCGCTTTTCTATAATGCAATTAAGAACAAGAACTTTAATTCAGCAATCTTCTATGGACATTCCGGCACTGGTAAGACTACGCTGGCTCGGATTATTGCACGAGAGATGGATCAGGATTTTGTGGAGATTAATGCTTCGTCCACAGGTACCAAGGAGCTGAAAGCTCTACTTGCCGATGCAGATACGAGTTTTCACAGCCTCATAGGCAAGCCTATATTTCTATACATAGATGAGTTTCATAGGTGGAACAAGCTGCAACAGGACTCCCTGCTTAAAGCCTTGGAAGATGGTATAATTAAGTTTATAGGCAGCACAACTGAGAATCCGTTCTTTTCGATTAACAATGCTGTGCTCAGCAGAGTTAGGAATATATATGAATTTAAGCGACTTACCATCGATGATTTAAAAGCTATAATTTTTAACTGTTTAAACGACAAGGAGAAGGGATTTGGAAATCTGAAAATTGAGTATAGAGACGAAGCTATTGACACATTGGCGGAATATTCAAATGGGGACGGAAGAGTTGCTCTTGATACGCTTGGATTTATCATTGACAACATGTCTGATGGAGATATATTAACATCGGAGAAAGTGTGTGAAGCTCTCCAAAGAAAGATCGGCTTTTATCATAATGGTGATGACAGATATGATCTTTTATCTGCTTTACAGAAGTCTGTCAGGGGATCGGATCCTGACGCGGCGATACATTATTTTGCACGACTTGTGGATGGAGGCGCAGACCTGATGACTATCGGGAGGAGACTTCTTGTGATGGCCTCTGAGGATGTCGGAATGGCGTATCCGAATGCAATTTCTGTAGTCACAAGCTGTGTACAGGCTGCCAAGATGGTGGGATTCCCGGAGGCAAGCTTAATTCTGGCTGAGGCTGTTATTTTGATGGCATCATCTCCTAAATCCAATAGGTCGTATGAGGCTTTGCAGAAAGCCATGAATGATATAAGGCATAAGGATATCGATCCGGTGCCCGATCATTTGCGAGACAGCCATTATCAGGGAGCAAGGAATAAAGGTTATGGCAAGGGTTATCTCTATCCTCATGCCTATGGTGGATATGTGGAACAGCAGTATCTGCCTGACAATCTGTTTGAGAGTGAAGTGAGATACTATAATCCAACAGATAACGGTTCAGAGAAAGGCTTTGCAGCATATCTTAAGTCTATTCGTGCTAAGCGAAATGAAACACCCGAACATAATGAGTTACGTAAAGAAGAAAATACAGTTTCACATGGACATGAGGTTTCACACGGTGCAAAAATAAGCGAGGAAGATGATAAATAGGAGTTGAAAAGGAGACAGATAGCAGTATAGGAGTCATCGCTCTTTTTTATAATGATTGAAAATGCGAGTGATAATATGAGAAAACGAGAGATATGCATAAGTGAAAATTCCGGTTTCTGTTTTGGGGTGAAGAGGGCTCTGGACAAGACATTGGAGCAACTTGATAAAATGGAAACTCAAGGCACTTCTTACCATGATAGAAATAGAATATATACTTTGGGACCTCTTATTCATAATCAGACAGTGATTGATGAGCTGAACTCTAAGGGAATAGAGATTATTAACAGCCCTGAAGAGGCCATTGAAGGAGATACGGTCATTGTCAGATCTCACGGACAAGGTGAGGATTTTTATGCTGAAGCTAAGGAACTGGGCATAAACATAGTGGATGCAACATGTCCGTTTGTTGAGAGGATTCACGAACTGGTAAGAGCAGCCTATGATAAAGGGCGAAGTATAATAATAGTAGGTACGGCTGAGCATCCTGAAGTGGTCGGCATCAACGGGTGGTGCAATAGAGAAGGAATTATAGTCAATAGCAGACATGAGTTGGAAAAATCCGATGTGTTTGACAAACTCAAGGGGCGAAAATGTTTTGTTGTATGTCAGACGACCCTTAAGGTAGAAACATACATGGGAGTTTTAGACCTGCTAACTGAGAATTGCATAGACTATGAAACCGAAAATACCATTTGCAATGCTACAACTCTTCGCCAGGAAAGCTGCAAAGAATTAGCGAAAAAGATGGAAGCGATGGTAATCCTTGGCGGAATGAATAGCAGTAATAGCCGGAAGTTATTCGAAATCGCATCGGAATACTGTGAAAATTCTTATTTTGCCGAAAATATTCACGATTTACCATTGCAAGAACTTGCAAAATATTATAAAATAGGTATTGCGGCAGGTGCATCGACGCCTGGAACCGTAATTAAGGAGGTTATTGCTAATATGACTGATAAGCAACTAGAAAACAATGTGCAGAACCCTATGGAAGATTTCATGGATGAAATCGAGTCTTCTCTGAAATTGCCAAAGAATGGCGACATCGTCGAAGGCCAGGTTCATATGGTTACGGATGACGAAGTTATTGTAAACCTTGGTTTCAAAAAGGACGGAATCCTAAAGAAGGAAGAGGCTTCGCTATCTGAAGGAGAAACTCTTAAGGACAAGTTTAAGGAAGACGATGAGATTCAAGCCATAGTTAAGCAGACGGGGGACGATGATGGTGGCATTTTGCTTTCTCAGAAGGGCTTAGCCATAATTGAACACTGGAATGAACTTGCTGAAGCTTACGAAAAGAAAGACATCATAACAGTAAAAGTTACTAAGGCTATAGCAAGTGGCGCAATTGCTGAATATAAGGATATAACCGGCTTCATACCGATGTCCCAGCTTTCCAATAAGTATATTGAGAATGCAGAGGAATTCGTCGGACAGGAATTAGAGGCTAGAGTGATCAGGTGTGATCTAAAGAAGCAGAGAGCTATCTTCTCAAGGAAGAGCGTATTGAGAGAAGAGAGAAAGAAACAGATAGAGGCCATCTGGGAGAATATCCATGAAGGAGATATCATCGAAGGTAAGGTTATGAGGTTTACCGATTTCGGAGCTTTCGTTGATATAGGAGGATTAGACGGACTGCTGCATATATCCGAAATTTCTTGGGGCAAGTTGAAGCATCCTAAGGAAGTTCTTACTCTTGGTGAGACAATCAATGTTAAGGTTCTCGCCATGAATGAGGAGACAGGCAGGATTTCGCTTGGCCTCAAGCAGACAACCCCTGAACCATGGTCGGTAATAGATGACAAGATCAGAGAAGGGGATATTGTTAAAGGTAAGGTAGTACAGATTAAGGATTACGGTGCATTCGTAGAGATTGAAGCCGGACTTGACGGATTGGTACACATCTCTGAGATTTCGAGACAGAGGATCGCACATACTTCTGACGTTCTAAAAGTGGGTCAGATTGTGTATGCAAAGGTAATTGCAATCGACACTGAGAAGAGAAGGATTAGTCTTAGCTTGAAGGATACTATGGACTATTCAGAACTTCAAAGTGCTCAGCAGGATAGCAACGCAGAAAGTGCTGATGAAAATGAGAACGTTGCAGATGCTGATGCTGACACAAGTGAAGGTGATTATTATTTCAAGACTGATTCTGCACCAGATCAGGACAGTGAACTTGCAAAAGATAAAGAAACTATGCTCGAGGCTGCAGGAGCAAAGAATGAAGGCGATGAACTTGCAGAATCGACTATTGAGACTGACAGAGTAGCAGGTGCAAGGGAAGCAGTCGAAGGTCACTATGACAGCAGTGCTGAAAAGGTAGGGGAACCGGAACAGAAACAAGAAGATCAAGATTATTATTTGGAGGATTCCGAGGGTAAGCCTCTTGATCATGAACTTGCAAAGGATGCAGATAAGAGTGCAAAGGAAGCCGGAGAATCTGACAGAGCTGCGGATGAAATTGCTGAAGCTACAGCCGATAGAGATGAGAAAGCTGATAAAGATAAGCTTGCTTGCGATGCATATTTACAGAATGCAGAGTGCGAATAATTCAATGCCCCTAATGTCAGGCGTGTATGCTGAAGAAATGGGGTTAATGCGTGCAATTAAACGGGTCATACGACCCGTTTTCTGTTTATATGGGAAGGAGACGGAGTTACGCATTTACGCATCATTTTATATGAGAAAGATAATATGAAGTGACCTCACGTTTGTAGATACGTGGATTTACCTGTATACTTGAGTTTGAACAAGAACAAAGGTAACAGGGATTACCACATACAAAGGAGGCCACTTATATGAAAAGAATAATACGAATCGGGAT
>JALENW010000002.1 GCA_022766365.1 Clostridiales bacterium
AGGAGTCATTGACTCTCGTCGACCTCCGAAAATAATCGCTGATATAGGGACTCCTTCAGGTGAGTCAAATTCCTCTTTAGCCAGGGACGGACAGTTCTTTGCATAGGCAGTGAATCTACTGTTGGGGTGTGCACCTTTTACCGTGGCCGTTTTTCCATTCCATGGCTTTCCTGTCCAGTCGAGAGCATTTTCCGGAGGGTTATTATCCTTACCTTCCCACCATACGGTTTCGTCCTCAAGATTTTCGACTACATTTGTATAAATTGTATCTTTCCCGATAGTTTTGAGGGCATTTGGATTGGACTTTTCATTGGTTCCGGGTACAACTCCAAAGAATCCATTTTCAGGATTGATTGCCCTGAGAGTCCCATCATCACCGATTTTCATCCACGCGATATCATCTCCGACTGTCCAGACTTTGTAGCCTTTATTCCTATAGATTTCAGGAGGAATAAGCATCGCAAGGTTTGTCTTGCCGCATGCAGAAGGAAAAGCAGCAGCGACATATTTTCTGTCACCGTCAGGAAACTCTACACAGAGAATCAGCATGTGTTCTGCCATCCAACCCTGTTTGAACCCCTTGTAAGAAGCTATACGCAGTGCGAAACATTTTTTCCCCAATAATACGTTTCCGCCATATTCCGAATTGACGGAAATAATAGTATCATCTTCCGGAAAGTGGCAGATATATCGCTTTTCAGGATCTACATCACAGGTAGCATGCAGCCCTTTGACCCAATCAGAACCGCCGCGTATCATATCCATGATTTTAGAGCTGACTCTGGTCATTATACACATACTTATTACCACATAAAGGGAGTCAGTGATTTCGATGCCCGGCTTTGAATGAGATGATCCTACAGGTCCCATGGAATAGGGTATGACATACATAGTTTTGCCCTTATAGCTACCACGTGCTATGCTGTATAAGAGATTATACGCTTCCTTGGAATCCATCCAGTTATTCGTAGGACCTGCATCAATTTCTTCCCGTGAGCAAATAAAAGTTCGTCCTTCCGTTCTGGCTACATCATTTGGGTTTGAACGTCTAAGATAACAATTCGGCAACTTTTCTTCATTTAATTTATGGAGGACGCCTCTCCTTACAGCAATCCTCTTAAATTCATTCAGTTGTCTCTTGCTTCCGTCAACAAAACAGATTTCTTCGGCAGAAACCAGTTCCTTTATCTGAGAAATCCATGTATCAAGGTCAGATGTATGATTACAGATCATTTCAACTCCTAAAAATTATATATTAAGTTATATGGTTTTACATGTTTTATATCATGCGATTACATTCTATAACGAATGGATTTATTTTTCAAATATGAGAGAAACAGTAGACTTTAATAATTGTCATACCATCTCCTATTTTACATTTGAGATGATGGATTATATAAATTTACAAAGCTTTTGTATACTAAAAAGATATAACGATATAATATATCATGCAACCAGAATAGTTATAAAGATGAAGTCTGTAAACTTAAGAACATTGCATCGGCAACAAAAAAAAGCACAAATTCCTGTTGAACTGCAATACATATGAGGAGTCTCTATAGTAGAGATAGAACAAAGATACAATAAGATAATACAATAAATCCCAATAATAGCGTTTGCGTGTTAAATTTCGGGAAGTTTTATAGGATATTTCCTTTAAGAATCATAAAAATAAATTTATACTTATATCAAACATCTTATTTTTATATAGCATCGCCTATGATATAATTATAGACAATCATAAGCGTTAAGGAGGTATAAAAATTTGAGAGAAGATAATAGTATAAGTATTTTGCAAGATGTTGTTAAAATTGCTTCTGAAAATGATAAGGAGCAATTGGTGGCAGAATATTATCAGAAGCTTTTAAAATTGCACGGAATTGAGTCAAAATTAGTTGAATTCTCAGAGGGGAGATGCAGCTTAGTTGCGGAGATTGAAAACGGGGACGGCAAAACCCTTGCGCTGTCAGGTCATATGGATGTGGTAGATGCAGGTGATAAAAATGAATGGGTCTTTCCTCCATTTTCCGGACATATAGAAGATGGTGTAATTTGGGGTCGAGGTACTTCTGATATGAAATCAGGATTAACTGCCCTTGTTATTGCTATGATTGATCTTAATGAAAGCAAGCAGTTTAAAGGAAAATTGAGGCTTCTTGCTACGGTTGGTGAAGAAATCGGAGAATTGGGATCTGCTCAGTTGACTGATGAGGGCTACGTGGACGATGTTGACGGTATGTTAATCGGCGAACCCTGCAATTTAGGAATTGTACATGCCCATAAAGGTTCTTTGAATTATAAAGTTATATCAAAAGGCATATCAGCACACTCATCTACACCGGAGATGGGTGATAATGCAATAGAAAACCTGGTTGATGTAATCAACGAAATCAATAAGATCTTGAAAGAAAAAATAGATCAGTTTGAAAATGATGTTTTGGGTAAGGCAATTCATAATATTACGCTGATAAATGGAGGCTCTCAAATTAACTCAATACCGGATTACGTAGAATTTCAGGCTAATGCCAGGACTATTCCGGAATTTAATAACGAAGATATGATAAACCTTATTAAAGAAGTCCTTGATAACTTTAATAAGGTTGATAAATATAATTTTGAACTTTTGGTAACTGCTAATCAACCGCCTGTAGAGGCAAGACCTGATTCAAGGCTGATTGGTATCATAACGGAAACGGTCAGAGACTTTGAATCATTAAAACCTCAAAATCTGATTTTGTCGATGGAGAAATTGTTGGGAGAAGATTTATCTGACCTTAAAAAATCAATGGATAATTTACGGGAAATCGCACCGACAGGAGTGTCAGCAACAACAGATGCTGCACAATTTCTGCGTAGAAACAAGGATATGGAATTGGCCATATACGGTCCGGGTGTCCCAATGTTAAATCATAAGGTTAACGAAAGAATACCTCTGGACCAATATCTTGACTTTATCAAAGCATATAAACGAATAATTGAAAGGTACTTATCATAAGTTAGTTGATTCGAGATATGAAAATTGCCTAAAAAATAGATCGAATTTTAAACAGACTCTCAAAGGACGTGAAATATATCAACCTTTGAGGGTCTGTTGTTATTTTGTTGGAAGTCTGTGAGAATCATATAAATGGGGAAAAGAAAAGTGTGCACAGGCTAATCCTCATATCTGAAGTCGGGATTTACACTGTTATCCTGCTAAAAAATATAAAGGAGATATCTTAATGCGATACGGATATATAAGGGTTTCAACAAAAGAACAGAATGTGGATAGGCAGTTAACTGCGATTTTGAACGTCGGAATAGAAATGGATAATATCTACATCGACAAGGCCAGTGGGAAAGACTTTGAAAGAAAAAGCTACAGAAAATTGATCAAGAGGATAAAGGAAAACGATGATATTTATGTGAAATCTATAGACCGCTTGGGAAGAAATTATGATGAAATTATCAAAGAATGGAATCAAATAACGAAGAGAATAGGGGCTAACATAATCGTAATCGACTTCCCTTTGTTGGACACAAGGGAAAAAAGAGATAAAGATATAACAGGAAGATTTTTGTCCGATATTGTTCTGCAAATACTTTCCTATGTTGCCCAAGTTGAAAGAGAAAATATTCGTCAAAGACAAATGGAGGGGATAATTGAAGCAAGAAAAAGAGGCGTGAAATTTGGACGACCAAAAAGGAATAAGCCCGATAATTATGATGAGGTGTACAAATTATGGAAAAAGGGCGAGCTTTCCCTAAGAAAAGCGGCAAAGAAACTAAATGTAAGCCCGAGCATGTTTTCAAAGTGGATAAAAAAAGATTCTAAAGAGGGACTATAAAGCTTCACTTTTGAGGAGGGATACTTTATAATGTGACTGAATAGTAAAAAAATTATCAGTTTATACTTTGGAATTTAATATTTGACATATTCAAAGCTTTTGAGTGCATTGTTGAAATAAATGGTATAAAAAATAATAGACAGGAGTAAAAATGCAGTTAAATCAAACTACGGATTATGCAGTCCGAATCGTTGTATTTTTGAGTAGAAAAAAGAATTTCGTCAGTTCGAATGAGATTTCGAAAGAAACCGGTGTTACTCAGAATTACACGAGGGAAATATTAAGAACACTAACATCAAAGAAGTTAATAAAAATAAAGAGAGGTGTAAAGGGCGGCTATAAACTTAACAGGTCACCGGAGGAAATGAGCCTTTACGATATTTTTGCTGCCATGGAGAAGTCGATCAAAATAAATCCGTGCCTTGAACATGAGGGAAGCTGTACGTTATACGGAGATGATGGTTGTCATGTAAAAAGGTATTATACGCTTTTGCAACAGGAATTTGAAGAAAAATTAAAATGTATGACTATCGCAAAGTTGGAGGCTTTTAAAGATGATGAAGGATAAAAGAATCGTATAACAGATATGTAAGAAGTTTAGTTCCTGTGAGAAAGAAATGTTGAAATCATCAGTGATTGCAATAGGAGTATTATTTTTACAGGTTATAAAGCTATAATCAGTTAATGGCTTTATGAATAATATAAACTAAAGACACCGTCAAGGATATGGTAATCCATGACGGTGGCCATCATAATTTGATGATCATTTCCCGAAGTCATTCAGGCTGTATTATTCAGAAAATCCACGGAGCCAGTTCCAAAAATCTTCGTCTGCGAGAATTACCGGCTGAGAATTTTCCGCCTCCTCTCGCAGCTTTTTATATACGAGAGAATGATAATCGTGTAGTTGTTTTGTTTCCTCAGAGGTGAGCATAGATTCAAGGACAACATCCGTATCATAAGGGCAAAGTGTCAGATTGCTGAAACAGAAATTTCCATCATCTGCACGTATTACCTCAACGAGATTCTCTATTCTCACACCAAATTTACCCTCAAGATATACCCCGGGTTCATTAGAAACTACATTTCCGACTTCGAGAGGAAGATTTCCTTTAGGACTTATGGTTATAGGACCCTCGTGAACATTGAGCATATGGCCGACACCATGACCGGTTCCGTGACTGTAGCTGTATCCGAAGGGCTCCATTTGTGCCTTTGGAATTTTGTCCAGCTCACTTCCTTTGGTGCATGGAAGGAAAACAGCTCTGGCAAGTGCCAGATGGGCCTTTAGCACTGCGGTGTATGCTTTTTTCATCTCGCCGGAGACCGTACCGATACCCACGGTCCTTGTTACATCAGTTGTTCCGGTGGCGTATTGACCGCCTGTATCTGCAAGGAGAAGGGAGTCACCTGTGACAAGGACATCTGCGCCTTCGCTGAAAGAATAGTGAACTATCGCTCCGTTACTAGCAAAACCCAAAATCGGATTAAAACTTGGTCCTCGATACTCGTCACTTTGATATCGAAAGTCATCAAGGACTTTACTTAACTCAGATTCTCGCATAGAGGATGATTTAGGGGCATATTCATTTTTCAGCCAATAGATGAATCTCGTGAGAGCCAGACCGTCTTTAATGTGAGCCCTTCTCATACCCTCAAGTTCCGTTTGGTTTTTAACCGCCTTCATATATTCAATTGGACTGGTAATACTGATTATTTTTTCTATGTGATTTACAAAGTCTAGAACTCTGCAAGGTGTGGTAGCTAAGTCTAGAACCAATTTGCTATCAGTCGGCATTGCTTTGAGATCATCATAAACCTCATCATAGGTCCCGTCTCGGAGGGTATAAAGTTTTGCTGAATTGCTGTCTATGAGAGCGTAGCCATAAAAAAGAGGACTGTCAGGGAAATCCCTGCCTCTTTTGTTGAAAAGCCAAGCAATATCGTCTAACGCCGATACGAAATAATGGCTCGCTCCGACTTTCCGCATAGCTGCACGCACTCGTGCCAGCTTTGAATCGACAGACTCACCTGTGACGGTAATTTCCAGATTCTCAATCGGCTCGGATTTGACAGCAGGTCTTTCTTTCCAAAGTTTTGCAACGAAGTCTGTATCCTTAAATTTAACACCTAATTCTGAGTTTATTGAAGGAGTGTTTTCAGAATTTTGTTTTTTTGATTTGGACGACATGGGAGTATTTGTATATTCAAGGGAGTCTTTGGTAGAAGCTTGAATTGTATCCTTTAGCCTTTGGAAAGCTTCGGCTGTGAACACACCCATATCCAGGGCAATGACCCGAATTTTGCCGTCTCTGACGTAGCGCCCTATAAGGGATTCATAACTTTCCGTTTGCGGAAGCCCAAGCTTCATAAGTGTTACCTCAGGAGGAAGCTGATCTGCCGCTTGAAGAAAGTATCTGCTGTCAGTCCATAGAAAAGCTTCTGAAGATGTCACAAGAACATCACCGGCTGATCCGGTGAACCCTGTCAGAAATGAGATTTCGTGATAATGTGCATCTAACATTTCTGAGCCGTGAGGATCGCTCATAGGGATTATGTATGCATCAACTCCGTTTGCTCTCATAAGACTTTGTACATTTTTTATTCTCTTTGAAAAAATTTCTTGATCTACCTTGCTCATAGGAACTCCTCTCTTATTTATATGGACTAGCTCAAAACTCGATTACGCAAATTTGGGAAAAGCTGTCGTGGGATCTTGGCTCCAAGATAATATGCAATGAAGCCTATTACAATACCCGTTCCCATTCCGGAGAACAGAAGAACCGGGAAATAGTAAAATATTTTCAGATTTGAAATCAGTTGGGCGGCCACAAGAATCTGACCGAGATTATGAAAAACTCCGCCTGCCATGGAGACGCCAACTATGCTGAATTTTCGAGATTTTATCAGACCGATCATCACGATGAAACTTATAATTCCGCCTCCCATGGAATACATGATTCCGAATACGCCTGAAAACAGAAGCCCCGAAAGACATATTCTGACCACATTTATTGTCAGGGCATATTTCCAATCAAGACCGTAAAGAGCGATTATAATAACAAGATTAGCAAGACCCAATTTAACTCCGGGGATTCCAAGACTTATGGGTATCAGGAATTCCACATAGGAGAATATCAATGCCAGACATGCGAGCATGGCAGCCATTGTCAAATTACCCGCGGAGGTTCTCATATTACTCTCCTTGAAGGCAGTTTCGTGTCCGGAGAATCTCATCTTTTGCGAATTATCTGCGGCAGGGGATTGTTGTCTAGTTTGAGATGACATCAATATCATCCCTCCTTTCCCTTACAATTTCCACTACTACCTGATTGGGCAGACATATGATGGCCTGGGATGTGTTTGAAATTGCTCCCTGATGGACACAGTTTTGGTTACGACAATCGGAAAAAGTCATTGAAACCTTGCCGTCCTTTATGGTAACATTGTTCTGGTGACCTTGAAATCTTACCTTGATTGTTCGATTTTTTCGGAGGTCGTATGTGCCGTATATTTCTCCGCCGGTTTTGATAACCACTTTTCCTCCCGGATTGGCTTCTCCTGTAACCAGTAGAGTTGCTGCGATTCCGAGGATTATTAGAAGCAAAAATAAAGCCAAATCGGCTTTCTTTATAATCGAGGTATTTATGAAAAAATCTTTAATCCTTTTCCTGTTCATAATCATCGTAATTATATCACAGATGGCATGTTCGGTAAAGTCCGGCTTGCAAGGTGAAGCAGATCCTGACCCTGTAGCAAAGGAGGGATTCTTTTTCGATACCGTCTGCACTATTTCTATTTACAATATGAAGGATATGAGTGAAGAAAAGGCAGGCAAAATCATAGATTCAGCATTCAAGGAGGCAGAGAAATATGAGAAAATATTCTCCAAACAGACTGAAGGTACCGAGCTTTGGCAGTTGAACCACGATGGAAGAAAAGATGTCTCTGAGGATCTTTTCAAAAGTATAGAGACAGGCATCAGATATGGAGATATATCGGGAGGTAAGTTTGACATAACAATGGGTGGAGTTTTGGACCTTTGGGATTTTCACAATTCGCAATCACCCTCTTTGCCTTCCAAGAGCGACATGGACAAGGAGCTTCGAACAGTGGGATATCAAGCAATATCACTGACAAAGCACGAGGACGGTTCCGGCACCGTCACTCTAGGAAAAGAGGGACAGGAGGTTGACCTTGGCGGTATAGCTAAAGGGTATATCTGCGATAAGATTTCCCAACATCTGAAAGACAAGGGCGTTAAATCAGCTATTGTGAACCTTGGGGGGAATATCACGGTCATAGGCGAAAAGACCAAAGATAAACCGTTTAAGGTGGGAATCGAAAAACCTTATTCAGAAAGAAAAGAAATAATAGGAACAGTAGATATGAGAAATCAGACTGTTGTGACCTCCGGAATTTATGAGAGGTATGTAGAGGTTAATGGAAACAAGTACCATCATATATTGGATCCGGCTACAGGATGGCCTATAGATACAGATGTGAGCAGTGTCACTATTTTGTCGAAATTTGGAAATTCCATGAATTGTGACGCCATGTCAACTACGGCTCTTCTTCTCGGATCTGAAAAGGGGTTGCAGCTTGTTGAAAAAACGCCGGATATGGAAGCCCTTTTTCAACTTAAGGACGGAACCAGAATTACAACTTCAGGATTCAAGTATGAGGAAAGGTAATTATTTTTTGCGACTATTTTAAATTCCCGCCAATATGCTGGAAATGAATCATGGAAAGTGGTAAAATATTTTTGTTCAATCAAGAAAAGTGGAGGAGATTACAATGGACTTAATCAAGGAAATTACCGAGAAACTCAGAGGGAAGAATGCGAGAATCGTTTTTCCTGAAGGACAAGACAAGAGAATTTTGGGAGCGTGTGCCAGACTTTCTGAAGAAGGCATCATAACTCCTGTTGTTCTTGGAAAGAGAAGCGAAGTTGAAGCTACAGCAAAGGAAATCGGTGTTGATTTGTCTAAGCTGGAGTTTGTAGATATAGATACTTCAGACAAGTTCGATGAGCTTGTTGAGGCATTCGTTGAAAGGAGAAAAGGAAAAGCTACCCTTGAGGACGCTCAGAAAATTCTGAAAACTCCTAACTACTTCGGTACGATGATGGTTTTCAAAGGCTATGCGGACGGACTTGTTTCAGGTGCTGCCGGAACTACGGCAGACACTGTTAGACCGGCACTTCAGATTATCAAGACAGTTCCGGGAATGTCTAAGACAAGTGGTGCTTTCTTCATGGTTAGAGGGGATGAGATGTATCTCATGGCAGACTGCGCTATAAACATCGATCCTGATGCAGACGATCTTGCGGAAATTGCTGTTGCATCTGACAAGACCGCTCGTCAGTTCGGAATGGATCCAAAGATTGCTATGCTTTCATTTTCAACTAAGGGAAGCGCAAGTCATGAGCTTGTTGACAAAGTCACACAGGCAACAGAAAAAGCTCACAAAATGAACCCTGACATGGCACTCGACGGAGAGTTACAGTTTGATGCCGCCTTTGTTCCTGCGATTGGAGAGAAAAAGGCTCCGGGCTCTGAGGTTGCAGGGCACGCAAATGTATTCGTATTCCCATCACTTGAGGCCGGAAATATCGGGTATAAGATCGGACAGAGATTCGGCGGATTCGATGCCATCGGGCCTGTACTTCAGGGCCTCAACAGTCCGGTTAACGATCTGTCAAGGGGATGCAACGAGGATGAAGTTGTTTCCCTTGCCAAGGTTACTGCAGCCCAGGCTAAACTATAAACTATTGGATTATTTAGGTGAGCGGCTTTGCCGCTCGTTTTTGATATAAGCTACAAGGATGGTACCTTATGAAGCCCTTTACAATTGAACTGAAGCGTGGGGATCGAAAGGATCCACTCTATCTCCAGCTATATAAGTACATAAGAGCGGAGATCGTTTCCGGGAGTCTATCCAAAGGCACCAAACTGCCGGCTTTGAGGAGGATAGCCGAGGATCAGAATCTGAGCATTACGACTGTGGAACAGGCTTATAATCAACTCGCTGTTGAGGGATATGTGGAAAGTAAGCCCCAGTCGGGATTTTATGTTGCGGAAATCCCGGGACCTGCAATGGTGGGCACAATATCGGATGCAGGAACTGAAAATGACGCTGCCGGTTATATAGGAACCGGAGGTCGGAGTGCAGATTTTGCTTCAACAAAAACCCTATCTGATTACACAATCTCGGAAAGTAAATATATAACAGATGACGCGGCATTTGACTTTAAAAAATGGCGCAAGGTTATGCTGAGAGTGTTCGACCAGCATACTGATCTTTTGATGCAGGAGGGAGATCCACAAGGTGAACCCGCTTTGCGTTACGAAATAAGCAAATATGTCCTGAACTCAAGAGGAGTGAGATGCAAACCGGATCAGATTATAATCGGTGCCGGCACTCAGCAGATCACCGCCCATATAGGTCGTCTTCTCAGGTTGCTTGGAATACACATTGTCTGTACTGAGGAACCGGGATATCTCCCTGTGAATACTATTTTTCAGGATCAGGGATATATACTCAACAAAATACCTGTTACCTTGCAAGGCATTTCCATTGAGAACCTTCCTGATTCAAAGGCGGCAGTCTATGTTTGCCCAAATAATCAGTTTCCAACGGGTGCGGTGATGCCGATAGGGAACAGATATTCGATGCTTGAGTGGGCAAGAAGTACGGGAAGCCTTATCATAGAAGATGATTATGATAGCGAATTGAGATATTTTGGGAGACCCATATCATCTTTGCAAGGCCTTGAGCCATACGGTGAAGAATCCCACGTTCTGTATCTGGGAAGCTTCTCATCGACACTTTTTCCATCAATTAAGATAAGCTATATGGTCTTGCCTGAGCAGATTATGAAATTCATGGGTAGCTTGTTGGAGGGTTACAACCAGACATGCTCCAAGACTGAACAGCTTGCCCTTGCTTACTTCATGGAGGATGGGCATTACTATACTAATATTAAGAAACTGAGAAATCTATGTGGGAGGAAGCTTGCCGCCTGCCTTAGGGTTGTAGAATCATATCCAAAAGATAAGATATCCGCAGATAGAACTGAATCAGGATTGAACTTAATTTTGAGGGTTTCCACCGGAAAATCGCCTGAAGAGATGAGTGAAATTGCATCGGATATGGGTATAATGGTAGTAACTTCTAAGGATATACCTGAATCGGGAGGTAAGAAGGGTGTGATTTTTTACTATTCCAGATTACCTGAAGATTGTATAGAATCTTTGACCGAAAAAATGATTGAAGCATGGCTGAACTAGGCATGAGATTGCCCGGATAATTATTGTAGGAGGATTGATTATGGATTTTATGAAGGTTATTGAGACAAGACAGAGCATTCGAAAGTTTGCGGAGAGAGATGTGCCTATTGAGGATCTCATGGATATGGCAGCAGTGGCCGGGAAGGCTCCATCCGGAAAGAACATTCAAAATTGGCATTTTGTCATTATAAAGAACAAGGCTGTCATGGGGAAAATTGCCGAGGCAATTACAGCAAGGAATGAATTGATTGTAAATGAGATGAAGAAAGTAGATGAGGGGAAGGCTCTTAGATTCGAAAAGTTCTGTAGAAATTTTACGGTTTTTTTCCTGAAAGCTCCTGCACTCGTTGTGGTTTTAACTAGGGAATATCTGCCATCAGGATATCCGGAAGTTACTCTTGTAAAGGATGCGGAAAATGAAGGGGCTTCAGTAAATCTTGAAAGCTTGGGAGATGTGGATGCATTTCTTCATAATCTGAAATATGAAAAAAATCCGGGGATGCAAAGTCTTGGAGCTGCTATTGAAAACTTCACTTTGAGAGCCATCGATTTGGGATATGGTTCTTGCTGGTTGACTTCTGCAAATTATGCTTCAGAGGAAATTGAAAAAATCCTTAAAGAGGAAACTCCCATAGATAGATCTCTCTTTGATGAAGGTTTCTTCATGGGGGCTATGTTGGCTGTCGGAGTTCCCGGAGAAGGAAATAAAAGCCCCGCAAAGAAAGATGTAAATGATATAACCACAGTAGTGGAATGAGGATTGAATGTCGAAGCGATCACGCGTCGATGTGATTGTTCAGCATATATCGAGCTGCCCTGATTTCGTCTGGAATTATGCTCATAAGATATTTTGTTGCAAAAATGCTATCAAGTCCGTAGGCTTTGAAACTGTCGAGAATGTACAGCACCACATGCCCGCGGATTTTTATGTTTCTAAGGGTACTAAAGGAAGCGAATGAGATCAGAGTTGACAGACGGTTTTCGATGGCTTTGGAATAATTATTCCTGAAAATCTTAGCCTTTTCTCTTATAAGTAAGTTGATTGATTCCCTGTTATAGACTGCTGTCGGTTCGATTTCAAAAAATTGACAGAGAGGCTCAAGCTGACTGAGTTCAGAATCTGAGAATTCGTCTTTTTCGAATGTATACAAATCACCTGAAAGTATTCCAAATGCTTTCAAGGTCTCAAGATAGCCGAGGATCATAGCTTCTTTTGAACGTTCGCTCCGGAAGTTTAGAATAAAACCCAGAGGAAATTTGGGCTTTATAAGGATATAAGTTTCGTCAGGCGGACCGGGAGCAATTTTGTCTGAGTCGTGCCTGTCCAGTTCAACGGCGATTATGAATTCGGCTCCCTTCTCTCTTGCCATGCAGACAGGGAGATTGTTAACGTAACCTCCGTCGATATAAGTTTTACCGTCGATTTCGTATGTGTGAACAGCAGGAAATGCAGCACAGCTGGCTGCCATAAAATCAAGAAGTCTGCCTTCAGGTATATCTTCTTTCCAAAGGTAGCGAGGTGTCATTGACGGGAAATCGGCAGTCACAAGCCCATATTCTACGGAGCTTTTCCTAATTGCCTTCTCGCTCATGAAATTATCCAGTCCGTTGCGCAGTGGCGTTGAGTCGGCACCGCCTCTGAGGAGAAATTCTCTGAAATAATCCTTGCTGCTCGGATTGTCTTTGATCTCAAAAATTGTGCTTGTCTCCATATGCGCCCACATATCTATGGCACTATCTATGCGGTTTTCGGCATAACAGGCAGCTATCAGGCTGCCGACGGAGGTACCAACCGCAATATCAGCTTTTATATCAAGCTGTTCCAAAGCTTTAACGACACCGCACTCATAGGCACCTCTTGCACCACCGCCGCCAAGAACCAATCCTACTTTTTGTTTTCGTGCTTTTTCAACAAGTTTATTCATAATTATTTCCCTTGTGCTCCATGCAGAGCATATTCAAATTTATCTTTTACTCTTCTTATTCTTTCTCTTTCGGTAACGTTTTCTAATATTATGAACAAAATGTCTGCCGGTGATACGGTTCAAAATTATAGAAGGACTAAAGTTATTCAGTACATGCCTGTGGAAGCAAGCAGATGTCCGAGTCAAAATCCCATGCTCCTTGGGAAGCTGATATAGATGATTGTCCACAATAAACCTTGCAGCTGTAAGGGTTTCGTCAAAGATTGCAGGAAGCACTGAATTGTTTAGAACACATTCACTGCCGTCCCTCATCATCTTCGCTGCCATTGCCAATACAATGGTCCCATAGCCTTCGTCCTTACCCACATCGTCGAGGGAATTGGAGGTTAATACGGCGGAAAGAGTGTCCATGGCTTTTTGCTCGTTGTACTCACCTGAGTTTTCAAACCTATTAATGGCAGTTTTCAGGTGATGTATGAAGTTTCTTCTGTTATAGACCGCAGCAGGGTTAAGATTGAAAAATCGTCCGCAGCTGTCTGCAGCAAGGAGCGTACTCTTGTCCTTAAAGCTTCTTTTCTCAAAGCAGAAATATACACCGTCATATTTGCCAAGTGCTTTACAGGTGTCCAGAAAACCCATCTTCAACATTGAACGCTGTTTATCTGAATTAAAATCTAATGGAAATCCCAGTTCCCATTTTGATGAAATGATTAGAATCTCTTGATCGTTTGTCTTATTTCTTTTTCTTTCAATGCCGTTTCTGAGAAGGTCGATGGCATAAACCTTAGTAGCCCCATGCTTAAGAGCCATGTCTACAGGCATTACATCTATGTAAGCACCATCTATGAACTTCTTGCCGTCAAATTCATGAAATTTGACCATAGGGAAAGCCGAAGCACTGGCCAGTATGTAGTCGTGCATTTTTCCGGAAGGTATGTCATCTTTCCACAGATAATGCCCTTTGATTCTTGGGATTTCAACGGTTACAAGACCAAAATCAACCCTGGATTTTCTGATTTGTTCTTCTTTTATGTACTTGTTGATTCCTTCTCTGAGCCCCTTGGGATCTGAACCGTTTCTAAAGATGAATGCCTTGGCATAATCCCAAATAGTTGCATCATTTTTGATTTCAAATAAATCATCGGTCTCAAGTTCAGAAAACATTTCTACAGCTATCTTCAGATCGTTTTGACAATACAGTGCACCAACAAGGGTTCCGGAAGACGATCCGCAGACCATATCAGCCTTTATTCCCATCTTGTTCAATGCGATGAGTGCACCGCATTCATAAGCTCCCTTAGAACCTCCGCCTGCAAGGACGAAGGCTGTTTTTTCCCTCCTCAAGTTAACAACCTCCATGAATTATGGTATACTGTATATTATAACAGAAAAGGAAGGAGATGTTAACATTATGGATGAGAGACTTAAGAAAATTGTAGATGAAAGTTCAGGAATAGTTTTCTTCGGAGGTGCAGGGGTTTCAACAGAGAGTGGGATTCCCGACTTTCGGTCCGAGACAGGACTCTATCATGCACAGAAAGTGTATGGCTATTCGCCGGAGTCATTGATAAGTCACAGCTTTTATAAACGACGTCCAAACCTTTTTTTTAGATACTACAAGGAAAATTTAATTTGGAAGGATGCCCGACCAAATGATGCACATAAAGCCCTGGCCAAGCTTGAGGCTATGGGAAAGTTGAAGGCAGTGGTTACTCAGAATATTGATGGCCTTCACCAGAAGGCAGGGAGCAAGAAAGTCTATGAACTCCACGGCAGCGTACTTCGAAACTACTGCGAGGACTGTGGAGCAAGTTATGATATAGACTACATAATGGATGAGAAAAATTGCAGAGGAAATGAGATATCGGGAGATGTTGAGGGGAACTATATTCCGGTCTGTAGCAGGTGTGGGGGCACGGTAAAACCTGATGTAGTTCTATATGAGGAACCTCTTAATGAAGATATGATTTATGGGGCTGTAGATGCAATATCCAAGGCTGATACATTGATAGTGGGAGGCACAAGTCTTGTAGTTTATCCGGCAGCAGGCTTGATTAATTATTTTCGGGGTAAAAATCTGGTGTTGATAAATAAATCCAAGACCGGTTATGACGGCAGGGCAAATCTTGCCATACATGACTCTATAGGAAAGGTAATGAGAATTGATTAATTATTTGGTTAGTAATGATGATGGTATTGACGCTCCAGGCATACGGGCTCTGGTTGATGCATTGTCAACCGGGGAAAATGTCAAAGTTTATGTATGTGCTCCCGATGGACAGAGGAGCGGTAATAGTCAGAGCATATCTTTAAACAGTACGGTTTTTGTAGAAAAAATCCAAATGAAGGGTGCGGAGATTGCATGGAAGACCACAGGGACTCCTGCTGACTGTGTAAAGATAGGACTCCAAAAATGCGAAGAAATGGGAATCAAGCTTGATATGGTTTTTGCGGGGATCAACATGGGAAGTAACCTTGGGAAGGACACACTATACAGTGGAACCGTTGGAGCAGCAAAGGAGGCTGCAGTTTCCGGATACAAGACAGTAGCGATTTCCGTAGAAGGGCATCACTGCACACACTTTGAAGGTGCTTGCAAGATTGCTCTTGACACTATAAAGATACTCAAGGATCAATTTATCCCAAGGGTGATTTTGAACATTAATGTGCCGGATCTTCCCGTCGATGAAATCAAAGGCATCAAGTATACAAGGCTCGGACCAAGATACTTCAAGGACAGGTTCTGGGACCATACAGATGACGGCCCGGGAGCATACCGGCTCGACGGTGTTCCAAATGATTTTTCGGACCTTAACGAGGAATATGACGTGTGGGCAATGCAGCAGGGATATGCCAGCATAACGCCTTTGCACTTTGACTATACAGATTACGATGTACTGGAGGAAATTAAAAAATGCGACATAGAAATTTGAGGATAAACAGAGATGACCTGCTCATGGTAGCGATTGACTATCAGGAAAAGCTTATGCCGGTCATGTATGAGGTTGATAAACTCAGGGATAAAGTCAGCAGACTTACAAGAGGCCTGGGACTTTTAAAAATTCCGGCTATAGTAACAGAACAATATCCAAAAGGACTGGGCAAAACAGAGAACCTTGAGAGTTTTAAGGAAGCTCTCGGGGGTGTAACTATCATTGAAAAAGACAGCTTTTCTGCCTTCGGTGCTTCGGAATTTGAGCCTGCCGTGAAAACCACAGGGAAGAATACTATTTTGTTATGTGGAATAGAGACACATATCTGTGTTCAACAGACGGCTATGGATTTTCTCGATAGAGGGTACAGAGTCGTACTGGTGGTAGACTGTTGTTCGTCAAGGAGCAAGGAGGACAAGGAAATCGCTTTGAGGCGTATGGAGGCCATGGGGGTTGAACTTGTGACCGTTGAGACTGTGCTTTTTGAGATGATTGAGGGAAATAAGGATTCCGAGTTCCGGGGAATTTCTAAGATAATTAAATAGGACTGTGCATGGATATTTTTGCTAATAATTTTGACGATTTAAGTGCCGAGGACATGGTGGTTTTGGATGAGTATTTTACGGGATTTCCGTATAAGGGGGCCGGATACACCTTGGTATCTAACTATGCCTGGAGAAAAGTTTACTGCCTGAACTGGGAGATTTATGAGGATTTGTTGCTTTTGGCGGGGTTCAACTGTACGGAGGAAAATCCGAAGGTAGTGTTGTCTATGCCTATGACAAAGAACGGGCACTATGATAAGGAAAAGCTGAGGAGGGCTGTTCTCTATGCCGAGGAGAAATTTCATGCTTCAGGAACAGAATTTAGAATGGGTATGATACCTGATCATATGCTCTCCATTCTTGAGGATTCTTTCCCGGGTGAAGTTATATTTCAAGGGGACAGAGATGAGGACGAGTATGTGTATCTAACTGAAAAAATAATTACGCTAAGTGGCAGGGCTCTTCACAAGAAGCGTAACCACATGAACTATTTTAAGAAAACCTTTGAATATGAAACAAGAACGCTGAGTGCCGCAGATGAAGACGTAGTTATGAAGCTTGTCAGAGAGTTGATAGATGAAAAGCAGCCGGACGAAAGTGAACACGATGAGCAGGTGGTCACGATGGATCCTGAGGAGATGAAGACCCTTGAAGCGGAAGAATCCGCAATCAGAGAGACCATTAAACTTATGGACAATCCGGGCATGTACAGTGTAGGAGTGTTTATAGATGACAGGCTCGTGGCGTTTTCCCTAGGGGAGAGGCTTACTGAGGATATGGCGGTTGCTCATTTCGAAAAAGCTCGCACGGAATATAGAGGCCTTTATCAGATTGTCGCAAGTGAGTTTTGCAAAAATCTTCCGTCTGATGTAAAATATATCAACAGGGAAGAGGACATGGGGATTGAAAATCTCAGACAAGCCAAAGAGTCCCTCAGACCGGAGACTTTCGTTCGAAAATTTTCTGCAAAGATTATCACAAAATAGTTGATTTTTGGAATGAATAGTAGTACTATAGGCTTAAGATGAATGTTAATGAATTAACAATTACCATTTATAAGCAAAACTTCAAATAAGTAAATGTTTAGGAGGAAAATTTTATGAGAGAAGTAGTAATTGCAAGTGCAGCCAGAACACCTATCGGAAGCTTTGGCGGAAGCCTTAAGGATGTACCTGCCAGAACTCTTGGAGCTATCTGCATTAAGGAAGCTTTGAAGAGGGCAGGCGTTGATGGCAAGGATGTTGATGAAGTCATCATGGGTAATGTTCTTCAAGGCGGATTAGGCCAAAACGTTTCAAGACAGATGTCACTAGATGCCGGACTTCCTGTAGAAGTTCCTGCTATGACAATCAATAAGGTTTGCGGTTCAGGCCTCAGGGCTGTTGAACTTGCTGCACAGATCATCAAGGCAGGAGATGCCGAAATTATCGTGTGCGGCGGTGCTGAGAACATGTCCATGGCAGGGTATATTGTACCTAAGACCAGATGGGGGGCCAGAATGGGAGATGTAAAGATGATCGACATGATGGTCCACGACGGTCTCACAGATATTTTCAATAACTACCACATGGGTATCACCGCAGAGAATATCGCTGAACAGTGGGGAATTACCAGAGAAGAACTTGACGAGTTCTCAGTGAAGTCTCAGGCTAAGGCTGAGGCAGCAATTAAGGCAGGTAAGTTCAAGGATGAGATTGTTCCGGTTGAAGTTCCGCAGAGAAAGGGAGATCCTATCGTATTCGATACAGATGAACACCCTAAATTCGGCTCAAATCTTGAAAAGATCAGTAAACTGAGACCTGCATTTAAAAAAGACGGAGTTGTTACAGCTGCGAACGCATCAGGAATTAACGATTCAGGTGCCGCCCTTGTTGTAATGAGCAAGGAAAAAGCTGATGAACTTGGAATCAAACCTCTTGCAACCATCAAGAGTTATGCTTCAGCAGGTGTTGAACCTTCAATAATGGGCATAGGACCTGTTCCTTCTTCAAAGAAGGCTTTGGAAAAAGGTGGATATAAGATCGAAGATATGGATTTGATCGAGGCTAACGAGGCATTTGCCGCACAGTCAGTTGCAGTAGGGAGAGACCTTGGAATCGATCCTGAGAAGCTTAATGTAAACGGTGGAGCGATTGCTCTGGGACACCCGATCGGTGCATCCGGAGCCAGAATACTAATTTCACTTCTTTATGAGATGAAGAAGAGAGAAGATGCAAAGTTGGGTCTTGCAACTCTTTGCATTGGTGGCGGAATGGGAACTGCAATGGTCGTTGAAAAATAATCCGGAGACCGGTTGAACATTGGATTTTCATCAGATGAACTTGAAAGGATGGACATTTTGTCTATCCTTTCTTTTAAATTTGGGAAGTACCATATGGTCGTTCATTTAGCAAGCTATATATACTTGTCAATCTTAACTCTGTCAATAGTTGGTGTTCTAATGTAAGATTTAATCCTGCCCGGATGTCTCAAGGATTCATTCTGTTCAGCCATCTCTCGCTTTCTACATTTATCCGTGTCTCTAATTTCATTTAGGTGGCTAATTTCATTTTATAACCTGCCCTTTTGAATTTATCTTAAATTTTCTTAAGAAATATGGCTATAAGGGTTGGAAAAAGAGATAAAATGTGTTAAAATTAAGCCAAATATTTGAATTGGGGATTTGGGGTATGATTGAGTTTAAAAATGTAACCAAGTACTACGGTGAAAACGTTGGCTTGGAAGATGTTACAATCTCCATTGATAAGGGAGATTTTGTTTTTTTGGTGGGTCCCAGCGGAGCGGGGAAGTCTACCTTTATTAAACTTATTCTTAAGGAAATAAATGCTGATTCAGGTTCAATACTCGTAAATGGAAAGGAAGTTACTGAGCTTAAGAATCACCAGGTACCGGCACTCAGACAAGGCATCGGGATTGTATTTCAGGATTTCAGGCTCTTGCCAAGAAAGACTGTATATGAGAACATTGCCTTTGCTATGGAAATTTTTAGGTGCAGCTCAAAGCAAATTAGAAAAAGGGTACCTCAAATTTTGGATATGGTGGGTATCGGAGATAAGATGAACAAGTATCCGGATGAGCTTTCTGCCGGCGAGCAGCAGAGGGTTGCCATAGCAAGAGCTATTATTAACAACCCGAAATTGCTTATAGCCGATGAGCCCACCGGAAACCTGGATCCTGAGACCGCATGGGATATAATGGATATTCTGGAGGGGATAAATGAAGCCGGGACAACGATAGTCATGGTAACCCACTCAAAAGATATAGTTGACCACATGCAGAAGAGGGTTATTGCCATTGAAGAAGGTAGAGTTGTCAGAGATGATGTGGGGATTTATGGCTATGACGATACCTGTGAAACCTGTAAGATAGGAGCATTTAGCGAGGATGAATAACATAGTATATTACTTTAAGCAATCCGCCAAGCAGTTCTGGAGGAATAAGACTATGGGGTTTACCTCCCTACTTGCTATAACGGCAATGATGTTGATACTTGGACTTTTCTTTGTGGTGTCTGTTAACATCAATCTTTTTTCAAAAGTTGTGGAAAAGGACTTTGATTACGTGGAATTCTACCTTGAGGATTCTGTGACCGAAAGCGATGCAGATGGAATAATTGCGAAACTCAAAAACTTAAATGGTGTACAGGAAGCCACTTATAGAAGCAAAGAAGACGCTCTCAAGATAATGAAGGAGAGATGGGGCAAGAATGGATATCTCTTGGATACACTTGAGAACAATCCATTGCCGAATTCTATTCTGATATCTGTGGAAGATAATAAGGCTGCTGAGGATATTACTGCAAAGGGTAAGGATATCAAAGGCGTAGAAGATGTGAAGTATTACAAGGAAACTGTGGAGAAGCTGACCAAGGCAACGGATTTCATTCAGTTGTCAGCAATGGTAATAATGGTTTTCTTGATAGTTGTGTCCGTAGTGGTGGTGGCCAATACCATCAAACTGACGGTCTTGGCAAGGTCAAAAGAGATAAGCATAATGAAGTATGTCGGTGCCACCAACTGGTTCGTCAGAGGACCGTTTGTAGTAGAGGGCGCTATGATGGGGATTTTTTCTTCGTTGATTGCAGCAGGGCTTACGTGGCTCATTTACGATAAGGTGGAAGCAATCATTGGAGAAGAAGTGATGATAATCCTGTCATCACCACTGGTTCCGGCAGGATATATGATATGGAATCTTTTGATTATATTCATGGCTATGGGTGTCAGCGTAGGTGTTTGCGGAAGCATAATATCAATGAGAAAGTTCTTGGATAAATAGGGGGAAAATCAATGGAGAACTTAGCTAAAGCCTCGGAAAATTTAAAGGGGAAAATGAGAAAAGAAAAGTTGTCTATGTCTAAAAGCAGAGGGTTGCTGTCTAAGATAGCTGTGCTGTTCATGTGTACGATTATGGTGGCAGGTTTAGGCTTTTCATCAAGCCTTTTGAATGCATCCTACGGAGTTTCCACAGAAGATAAGCAGAAGGAACTCAACCAAGTTAACGAGAAGAAGGAAAAGGCTCAGAAGGAAGAAAAGGACGTGATGGAGAGAATTAAGACCAAGGCTAAGGAACTCCAAGATGCCGAGGCAGCTCTATCTCAACAGAAGGCTAAAATTGACAATACCCACGCGCAAGTTGAGCAAAAGCAAATCGAAGTAAACGAGAAAAAGCAGCAGCTTGAAGTAAGGCTGAGGGCTATTTACAAGAAAGGCTCGGCAGGGTTTATAGAAGTAATATTGAATTCAAAAAATGTGTCGGAGTTGATTTCTAATATCACTTTTATGCAAAGAATTTACAAAGGTGACAAAGACGCAATAACAAGTGTCAAAAAGGAAGAAGCTGAACTCACCGCTATGATAGGACAGCTGAAAGACGAAGAAAAGAACCTCGTTGCAAAGAAGGAAGCCGCTGAAAGTGCAAAAGCTTCTCTGGAGAAGGACAAGGAACAGATTCAGGGACAGCTCAATCAGTTGGAAGCAGACTCCAATAACATAAGCGCGGAGATAGCAAAGGCGCAGCAGGAAGCGGCGGCTAGAAGAGCGGCTGCCGAAGCCGCAAGTGTCAGTACAGGTTCTACAGGTTCCGGAAGCTCAGGAGGCTCAGGAGGAAGCTCGTCCGGATCCGATTCAGGATATGTGGTAGGCACAGGTGCGCTTGGATGGCCGTGCAGGGGACCGGTAACTTCTGAGTTCGGTTATAGACCGGAGTTTGGGAGAATGCACGAAGGTATAGATATAGGTGTACCTACAGGGACACCTATACACGCTGCGGACTCCGGCGTTGTGATAATATCTTCATGGTATGGCGGATACGGTTACGCCGTTGTAATAGATCATGGAAATGGTATTTCAACAACTTATGGTCACAATTCTTCGCTGGCGGTCAGCGCAGGACAGAGCGTTTCAAAGGGGCAGGTTATCGCCTATGCAGGTAATACCGGGTTTTCTTTCGGATCACATTGCCACTTTGAAGTTCGTATAAACGGAACCCCTGTAAACCCAAGAGGATATCTATAGAAGTAAGAGAGAATTGACTAATTTGAACCTACATCCAATAATTTTGGAATTACTTAATAAGAGAGGGTATAGCACTGAGAAAGACGTTTCAGAGTTTCTTTCCTCAAAGCCCAGAAAGACTTACGATCCATTCCTTCTGCACAATATGGCAGAGGGAGTGGATTTAGTATTGTCTGCAGTTGAGAATGATGAGAGAATTTGCGTGTACGGAGATTATGATGCAGACGGAGTTACAGCCACATCTGTACTTCTGGAGTTTCTTTCACATCTGACACCAAATCTGAGTTACTACATACCTTCAAGATTTGATGAAGGATACGGACTCAACAAAACAGCAATGGAGAAAATCAGTGCCGCCGGTGTGGGGCTTGTTGTTACTGTTGACTGTGGCAGCGTATCCCGGGAAGAAGTGGAATACGGGAAGAAACTCGGTCTTGAGATAGTGGTTACAGACCATCATCAGGCGGAGTTAGAAACTTTGCCGGCTTGCCCTGTCATAAATCCGAATCAGCCGGACTGTACCTATCCATTTAAAGGCTTGGCAGGCTGTGGAGTGGCATTTAAGCTGGCTCAAGCAATCGGGAAGACCATAGATCTTCCACCGTCAACCTATAATGATACTTTGGATCTTGTTGCTGTTGGGACTATCGCTGATGTGATGCCTTTGGTGGATGAAAACAGGACTTTAGTAAAATATGGACTTCTTAGATTAAATTCAGGGAGTAGGTTGGCTCTAAGAGAGCTGACAACCGGCATAGGCTTAAAACTTGGAGAGGTCAGAGCCTTTAATGTTAGCTTTGGAATTGCCCCGCATATAAATGCTGCCGGTAGGATTAAAGCGGCTCGTCTCGGGGTAAAACTTTTCAGGAGTCAGGACGAAGATGAAATCAAGGAAATCATTGATATCGTCAAAGAATGTAACAGTATGCGTAAAGATCTTCAGAATCAGACATTTTTAAAATGTGTGGATAAGGTGGAAGGCTCCATCAAAGAGAATGGTCGGCTTGATAACTTCCTGTTAATACAGCTTGATGATGTCCATGAAGGAGTAACAGGGATTGCTGCAGGAAAGGTTAAAGATAAATACTATAGACCTGTTGCTGTTGTTACACCTACTGATGATGGTAAGTATAAGGGCACCGGCAGGAGCATAGAAGGTATAGATCTTCATAGGTTTCTTTCTAACTTTTCAAATTTATTTGAAAGATTCGGCGGACATAAGGCAGCTTGCGGCTTTACGATTGCAGGAGATAACCTAACTGCTTTTAGGGAGGGCATAGCTGAGAAAATGGAAGAACTCATATCTGAGCAACCTGATTTGTTTACCAGAACCTGGACGTGGGATTTTGAGGCTGCCCCCGAGGATTTAACAGTTGAACTGGCATATGAGCTCAATCTTTTTGAACCTTGTGGGAAGGGAAATGAAACACCCGTTTTTGCAGTAAACGGTTTTATAAATAGGCTGACATCAATGGGGAGAGAGGGTCAATACAGACGTTTTTTACTGAATGACGATAATGGCAGAAGCTCCCTCCAATGTGTGTCTTTTGCCCTTGAGGGGGGCAGCATGGACGAACTGAGAGAAGGAATGAAGGTGAAGGCTATCGGAAGCCTGAATTTAAACAGTTGGAATGGAAGGGTTACGGCCCAATTTAATGTGAGGAAAATATTTCCTGCCGAGTGTTTAACTCTCCGTTAAATCCAGGAGGAAAAGGGTATTTTGTATGGAACGTAACAGTAGAACTAAGTTAAAAGTGGTAGTTGCATTCGTGCTCGGAGTGATAATCGCTCTGTGCGGAACGTTTGCGGTTGTTAATTTTGGCGGATTTGAGATTGTTCACGGTGACAGCAGGGGGATATTGCGAAACGTGGTCAGGGACTATGGGAATCTGCCTGAAATCTTGAAACTGATTAAGACGAAAAGCATTTTTAAATTTGATGATGCAAAGGCCAGAGACGATGCTTATAAGGCTATCGTTGATTCTTTGGGAGACGAATATTCACAGTATATGACTGCGGAAGAGACCAAAGAATGGGAGGCTCTACTGAACGGGGAATTCTCAGGAATAGGAATCAGTTTTTCGAAAAACAAAGATGGAAAATATCAGGTTTCCGAAGTGTTTCCTAAGGGACCTGCAGAGATGGCAGGAATGAAGCCGGGAGATCTCATTCTTTCTGTAGATGGTAAAACTTATGATTCCATCGAAGAGATGTCATCTCATATCAAAGGGGAAAGCGGTACTAAGGTAAAACTGGTACTGATGAGGGATGGCAAAGAGACCACAGTTGAAATGGTCAGAGCAACTGTCAAAGAGAAGACTGTTTCCGGGAAAGTTATGGATGATGGCACAGGTTATATCAGGATATCCAGCTTTGAAGAAGGAACAGCAGACGAATTTGAAGCTCAATTGAACAGTTTCGAAAATCAGGGAATTAAAAAAATGATTTTGGATTTAAGAAACAATGGAGGAGGCTATACGAATGAGGGTATTCGTATAGCAGATCTGCTTTTGAAAGAAGGCACGATCACTTACATGGAAGATGTAGAGGGTAAAAGACAGTACTTTAATTCAGATGTGAGGGCTACCAAAATCAAATATGTTGTTCTGGTGAATGAGAATACAGCTTCAACCTCAGAGATATTGACAGCGGCCATCAAAGATAACGGAGGCGGAAAAATAGTCGGAACCACAACCTTTGGCAAGGGTATCGTTCAGGAAAACATAAAGTTTAAGGACGGATCTTCTTTGAAACTCACAGTTATGAGATACTATTCTCCTAAGGGCCATGCTATCCATAAAAAAGGAATAAAGCCGGATGTTGAAGTTAAACCGGATACAGAGGGCAGGGTAGATAATCAGCTGGAGAAAGCCGTCGAACTCCTTAAATAAGGCATAGTTGATTGGACTATTGAAATATGGTAAAATATTAACGCTGAGAACTTTTAAAATATAAAGCAAGCATTGCTCTATCGCATAAAAGATGTTATCATTTATTTAGATCAAAGGAGGTACATCAGATGACATATGATTCCAAGTTTAAGAGAGACGATATTGACGAGTTGTTTGAGGGTATTTTGTCCCTGAATAATTTAGATGATTGTTACAGGTTCTTTGAGGATATCTGCACTATTAATGAGATTAATTCCATAGCACAGAGGCTTCAAGTGGCTAAGATGTTGGACAATAAGCGCACCTATAAGGACATTGAGGAGGCTACTAAGGCTTCCACTGCAACAATCAGCAGGATTAACAAGTGTCTGGTTTATGGTGCGGACGGATATAGGGTCGTGCTTGATAACCTAAAGAAGAAGTAAAAAAGTTTTATAGAAGGTTATGAGAAAGGCGCCCTTGAGGCGCCATTTGTGTGATATGGATAAAAAGGGAGTTTTGTATATCGGAAGCATTGTTTCTTCGAATGGAAGAAATGCGAATGTGCCGAAGTCATTTGTCAGGAAACTTGTGAGGACTGTTCAGAATGATATATGGGATTTTCCGAATTTTGCGGATTCAAATCTGAAATCGTTAAATTTTGAGCCTATGCCTCTGGAAATAAGAGAGATTTCGGTAAAGATAAATCAGCAGGAGAATGAGCAAGATCTAAAATTATCATATACGGGAAACGGCAAACCTTACTTTTATGATTTGCCATTGCATTTTTCCATAAGTCATACTGAGAATCGCAGGCGAAAAGATAAGTTTTATCTGTGGGGGTGTGCGGTTTCAAGTCTCGAGGTGGGTCTGGATATGCAGTGGATACGTCCTGTGGAATATGCGAATATTGCAAAGAAATATTTCTCTGCAAGTGAGATAAGATACGTTGAAGAAAGAGGCCTTGACGGGTTTTTCGCTCTGTGGACCAGAAGGGAAGCTGTGGGCAAAGCACTAGGCCTGGGGCTTTTAATGGGAAAGAACGAGTTCAGCGGCACGATAACCGACGGGGGCAGGCTTTTAACCCATATAGAGTTATTCGGGAAATCCTTGGAGGTTCATACGTGCAGAATGGCTGAAGACCTTTGGGGAAGCTGCTGTTTTGTGATGGAAAAGGAAAAATAAAAATGGAAATTGGAAACAGAAACATCAGGCATAAGGTGATTGGCACAGCATATGAAGAGGGTGCAAAATATCTCGCTCATCGTATGCGAACTGCATGGCAAGTGATTTCTCGTCTCAAGGAGTACGGATTTCCGGATGAGGAAGTGAATATGGCGGTTGCAGAGCTTAGAAAGGACGGATTTATTGACGATGAAGAATATGCTTACGCATATATCAGAAATTCTTTCAAAAAAGGGCGCAGTGTCGGAAGGACGAAATTTGAGCTTGAAAAGATAGGCGTTGATGAAATCAGCATTGACGATGCTCTTTACAGGCTTGAGAATCAGGATGTTGAGGATTTGGGCGAGAGGATTGTCATTTCGGAGGAACAACGGGCTAAGGAGGTTATGGGGAAGGTGCTTGAACTTTCAGGCTATGACAGTCAGGACATTGTTCCGGATAAAGTATATGGTAAAGTTGTGCGTAGGCTTGCTTCTTGCGGATACAGTTCAAGTATGATTTTTAAAGTGGCAGGGACTCTGAATCGCGATGGAATTAGAAAAAAGGAATAACAAATGGGTAAAAGAGAAAGATTGAAACGAACAGAAATGCTCATTGGAGATAAAGGTATTGAGAATTTGGCAGGAGCTCACGTTGCGGTTTTTGGATTAGGTGGAGTGGGCGGCTCTGTGGTGGAGGGACTTGCCAGATCCGGAGTAGGAAAACTCACCTTGATTGATGGGGATATTGTGGACGAGAGCAATTTGAACAGGCAGATAATTGCAACCTATGAGACTTTGGGAGAGAGCAAAGTGGATGTAGCTAAGGCCAGAGTTCATTCATTGGCTCCTGAATGCAAAGTTGATGTTTATAAACAATTTGTCCTTCCGGGTGAATTTGGAGAAATCGGTGATTTTAAAAGATTTGATTTCGTAGTGGATGCAATTGATACGGTTGGCGGAAAGCTTGCAATTATTAAAGAGGCAAAGGAAAGTGAGGTGCCTGTAATCTCTTCGATGGGCACAGGTAACAAACTTAATCCGGAGATGTTCGAAATTGACGATATAAGTAGGACGAAGGTCTGTCCTCTCGCTAGAGTTATGAGGAAGAAACTAAAAGAAATGGGACTTTCGGGGATAGCGGCATTGTACAGCACAGAAGTTCCAATAAAAACAGGAAGCCCCACACCGGGTAGCATGAGTTATGTTCCACCGATTGCAGGGCTTATGATTTCGGGTTATGTAATTAGGAATCTCCTCAAAAATTGAGACTATGGGATTCCATTAAGAGCAACGAGTATGTAGACCGTCAGTTAGCAGGTGTGTAATGGATCCAAATCATTTCTCCTTGAGACCCTGACTTTTATATGACTCCAGCGTTTTTTCGTAACTCAATCCTTTCTCGGTATCTCCGTCTAAGACCAGTCCCGGGATTTTCTTCATATCTTCGGTCTTCATCTTGGTGAAATCTATCTTTACGGTTGAAACCATAAACTTATCTTTGTATTCAACCTTTTCACTGTAACCTTCAATTTTGCCCACATTTGCGATGGTAGGTTCCACCTTTGCCTTGGCGTCATCCGCATCGAGGAATTGAGTGTACTTGTATTCAATATGATGTACCTGGGTCATTCCGGTTAACTGATCCCCTTTGTGATAAAGTGTCAGTGTGGTTTGGACATTAGGGCTGAGTTCGCCCTCCAAAACTTTACTTTCTTCTTTTTCTTTTTCCTTGCCGCAAGCTACAAGACCTATTGCCAAAAATAAGGCAAGTAGGACTAAGATTAGTCTTTTTGAATTCATGATTGTCTCCTTTGGATTGCCATTAATTTTTCTCATATCAACTCAGTATTATTTTATACAATTATGCTGTGATAAGCAAGAATTTATTTTAAGTGTTATACGGTATCCTGAAACAAGAAAAATGGAATTTATTGGAAGATAATTTGCTGAGATGGTAGTAATTATTTGACGTTAGGGGTATAATATTCAGGTAAGGAGGAACAGATATGACAGATAAAATTACAAAAGTTGATATATTTTCCGGTTTTTTGGGAGCCGGAAAGACAACCCTTATTCGCAAGCTTATAGAAGAGGCTTATGAAGGGGAGAAGCTGGTTTTGATTGAGAATGAGTTTGGAGAAATCGGAATAGACGGGGGATTTTTGAAAAATGCCGGCATAGAGATTAACGAGATGAACTCGGGCTGTATATGCTGTACTTTGGTTGGAGATTTTTCAAAGGCAATTGAGAAGGTTATCAAGGAGTTTGAACCGGATAGGATTCTGATCGAACCTTCAGGAGTCGGAAAATTATCCGATGTTATACTGGCTGTTGAGAATCTCAAGGACGATAGAATTAAACTTAACAGCTTTACCACCATCGTTGACGGAAGACGATATAAGATGTATATGAAGAATTTCGGCGAGTTTTATAACAATCAGGTTGAGCATGCTAACACTGTAATCGTGAGTCATGCCCAGGATATGGACAGAGAGCAGATCGATGCCGCCGTTTCTATGATCAGGACGCTGAATACCAAAGCCGGGATTATCACCACTGACTGGGATTCTCTAGGTGGGAAGAAGATTCTTGAAACTATGGAAGAGGGTTCAACATTGGAAAGCGCACTGGATAAGCTGGCTTATGAGGTAAGGCACGAAGGGTGTGATCACGAACATGGAGTATGCAATTGTTCAGATGACCATGAGGAGCACAATCATGAGCACGAGCAGCACCATGAACATTGCCGTGAGCATGAACCTCACGATCACAATCATCATGAGCATGAGCATGATCATGACCATGAGCAGCACCACGGCCATCACGATCATGAGCATCACCACAATCATCACGGACATCATCATGCAGATGAAGTGTTTGACAGTGTAGGTATTGAAACGACAAGGAGGTATTCAGAGGCTGAACTCGGGACAATCCTTGAGCAGCTTGAAAATGATCACGGCCTCGGAGTTATTTTGAGAGCCAAGGGAATACTGGAAGGAGATAATGGATGGCTGCACTTTGATTTGGTTCCGGGGGACTTTGAAATCCGACATGGAAGCCCTGAGGTTATCGGAAGAATAGTAGCTATAGGCACCGATTTAGATAAGGATAAGATCAAAGAGATTTTCAAGATTTCTTAGCAGCATAGAGTTCCGGGATTATGGATGACAATAAGTGCCGTATAACTGATAGCGGTACTCTTGGATTCAGAAACAGTCGGGACGATTTGGACTAACTGAAAAATATTAAAGTTATCGCAAGTAATTGCTGGTGAGCGAAAGGACGACAATGGATATTCCGGTTTTTATTTTTTACGGATTTTTAGATGGAGGAAAGACTACATTTATTCAGGAACTCCTGGAAGGAGACGATTTTGTTGAACAGAAGAGAACTCTTGTTGTGATTTGTGAAGAAGGCCTTGAAGAGTATAGAAGAGACAGATTCATATCAGAGCATACCTTTCTTGAATTTATCGAAAATAAAGAAGATTTCAACCCAAGAAACCTGGAATGGCTGCAGAAGAAGCACCGTGCTGAACAGGTACTTGTGGAGTACAATGGAATGTGGGATAAGATTACTCTTGCAACAGGACTTCCCCAGACATGGTTTGTAGCTCAGGAAGCTGCTATTTTTGAATTGCAATCTTTCTTAATTTATAACAAGAACATGAGACAGCTCGTTTACGAGAAACTCAACACGGCAGACATGGTATTTTTCAACAGAGCCGCTAAAGGCGAGTTTGACATGGAAGAATATCACAAAATAGTACGTGCTGCTAACAGTCGCGCCTTAATTATATATGAATATAAGGATGGTACGATGGAGCAGGACAATATTCCGGATCCGCCACCTTATGACCTTAATGCTGAAACAGTAAAAATTCCGGATGAGCATTTTGCATATTTTCTGAGAGATATTATGGAGAGCCCGGAACAATATGATGGTAAGAAGATAGAAATCAAGGGCAGAGCTTTGTGCAGGGAACATGATGATGTGGATTTAGGATTCTTTGCCATAGGAAGACACGTAATGACCTGCTGTGTGGAGGATATTACCTTTCAACCCATAGTATGTGAATATGCAAACGGGTGCTTATCGAGGCTGAAGGCCGATCAGCATGGGGATTGGTTCACGGTAACCGGAAGGATGACCTTCAAAGAGAATCCTCTATATGAAGGGGATATGGGCCCGATTTTAGTGGTGAGCCACATTAAGCCTTCTAAGGAGGCAAATCCTGAGGTAGCTACTTTCTAGGGGTGGATTTTTGTGGTATAATCAGGTAGATTCCAAGTACATATCAAGGGTGTGCGGGAATATATGATTAGTTTGTTTAACTCTAAATAGATAATATTGAATACAGGTAGGTTTTAAAGATGTCAGAGTTCAGAAGTTCAAATTTTATTCACGATATAATCGATGAAGATAACAAAACCGGGAAGTACGGAGGAGAAGTTGTAACGAGATTTCCGCCGGAACCTAACGGATATTTGCATATAGGTCATGCTAAGTCGATATGCCTTAATTTTTCCACCGCAGCAAAGTATGGCGGAAGGTGCAATCTCAGATATGATGATACGAATCCTGAGAAGGAGGATATGGAGTATGTAAATTCCATTGAGGAGGACGTGCATTGGCTGGGTTTTGAATGGGACAAGAAACTTTGGGCCTCTGACTATTTCCCCAAGATGTACGAAGCTGCTATTGAGCTTATCAAGAAGGGTAAAGCCTTTGTATGTGCACTCAGTCCCGATGAAATGAGGGAGTACAGAGGAACTTTGACAGAACCCGGCAAGAACAGCCCATACAGGGATAGACCTGTTGAGGAGAATCTGAGACTTTTCCGAGAGATGAAAGAAGGGAAACACGATGATGGCTCACTGGTTCTGAGAGCTAAGATAGATATGGCTTCTCCGAATATGAATATGAGAGACCCGATTTTATACAGAATAGCTCATGCTGACCATCATAATACCGGGACTGAATGGTGTATATATCCTATGTATGATTTTGCACATCCCATTGAGGATGCAATCGAGGGTGTTACCCATTCCATTTGTACTCTGGAGTTTGAGGATCACAGACCGTTGTATGAGTGGGTTTTGGACGAGGTGGGCTGGTGGAATCCGGAACCACAACAGATCGAGTTTGCAAGACTGAATATAACTAATACAGTAATGAGCAAGAGACTCCTGAAGGGTCTTGTCGATGAGAATATCGTAGAAGGTTGGGATGATCCCAGAATGCCTACCATTGCAGGACTGAGGAGAAGGGGCTATACGCCTGAAGCAATCAGGGATTTTTGCGACAGAATAGGAGTGTCGAAGGCAAACAGCGAAGTGGAAATGGGACTTTTGGAGTTTTGCGTAAGGGAAGACCTTCAGTCGAAACTGGAGTCGAGGAACGTAGTTGAAAATCCTGTTAAAGTTATAATTACCAATTATCCTGAAGACAAAGTCGAGGAATTTACCATTGAGAATAATGGAAAAGTTCCTGAACTTGGAACAAGAACAATCACATTCAGCAGAGAAATATGGATTGATGGAGAGGATTTCAAGGAAATTCCTCCCAGGAAATACTTTAGGCTTTTCCCCGGAAACGAGGTTAGACTCAAGGGTGCATATTTCATCAAATGTACAGATGTGATAAAAAATGACGATGGAAGTATCAGGGAAGTCCACGCTACATACGACCCTGAAACCAGGAGTGGCAGCGGTTTTACAGGGAGAAAGGTTAAGGGTACCATACACTTTGTCGATGCTTCAAACTGTGTTCCGATAGAAGTGAGAAATTACGGATACCTGATGGTTCCTGATGAAAATGGAGAGAATCACATCAATCCTGAATCCATAGAGATTCCCGTGGCATATGGTGAGCCATCGCTCATGAATGCAGAAAAGGGTGAGAGATTTCAGTTCTTCAGACACGGATATTATGTTGCGGATTCAAAGCTTTTCGAAGAAGGAAAGGATGGACGTAAGGTATTTAATAGGATTGTTGACTTAAAGAGCAGCTATAGACCTAAGTAGGATGCGATCCGTGTCAGATTTTAGGATTAAGAGGATAAAGTTTTAGATGGTTAATGAAATAATTTTTACCATGGGTAAAAGTCTCGGGGCAGCACTGGCAGCGGTTTTGGCCGGCTTCAGTGCTGTAGCTGTATTTAACGGCATGCCTCCCAAATGGTTGACAGATTATGGTGATGAGCCGACACCCGACATAATGGATAGGAGCAGACCTCGGGTGAGAAAACGCCCGTGGGCCTATATCCTTTCTATAGCATTATGCCTTGTGTTCATCAAAATAATAATGATAGATTACAGGTTTTTTGCCTGCGGGGCTCTTATGATGTGGACTCTTGCCGTTATGGCCCTTGCAGATGCCAAGTATAAGATTATACCGGATCAGATGATTATAGCCTGCGCTGTATGTGGCATAGGCTTTATTCCCTTTGTGGATTCATGGAAGGATCAGCTGGGAGGACTTCTTATCGGCGGTGGCGTGATGTTTGTGATTGCTCTGATTTCAAAGTTTGCTTCGAGGGAGGCTGCTATCGGTGGTGGAGATATCAAGCTTTTTGCAGCCATTGGAATATGTCTGGGAGTTCGGGGAGTCGTGGCTGTGTTAATGATGACGGTGATTTTCATGGCGGCTCATGCCGTTTTCAGACTCGGTGCGAAGAAAATCAAGTTGGGGGATTCCATGGCGATGGTACCGTATATTTTCGTCAGCACCGGACTTTATTTGAGTTTTATCTGGGAGATGCAATTGATGCTGGAGATATAAGATGCAACGGAATATTTTGATATCGATAGAATATGACGGAACGAATTTTCACGGTTGGCAGAGACAACCTGAGCAGCGGACAGTTCAAGGAACGTTGGAAAAAGTTATCAGTTCCGTGCTGGGAAAAAATGTATCCATAAGAGGGGTAAGCAGAACTGATGCAAGAGTTCATGCTCACTGTCAGATGGCTCAGTTCAGGACAGAACTTTTGATTCCGTTGAACAGGCTGAAAACGGTTATCAATAATGCCCTTGCAAAGGAAATCGGACAAACAGGAATCATTCCTGATATAAATATTAAGGAGCTTAAGGCAGTTAATTTTGACTTTGATATCAAAAAGGAAGTTGGAGGCAAGAAGTACAGCTATTTTGTAGAAACCGGCTCGGAACGTGAGATAACCCATAGAAACACAAGGTATTTTGTAGACGATATACTGGATATTGCTCAAATGAGAACAGCAGCGAGGGCGCTTGAAGGGTGTCATGATTTTTCGGCATTCAAGTCAGCAGGAGGAGACCCTGATCAAGACCCGAATAAGACGATTTACAGCATCGATATTACAGCTTATGGAGAGAACGGAACGGCGGAAGAAGCGAAGTCGGCAGAATCAGTGGTGATATCTCAGAAACTGAGGTTCGATTTCTATGGGGACAGCTTCATGTACAACCAAGTGAGAATAATGGTAGGAACATTGATTGACGTTGGAAGAGGTAGGATTGGTGCAGGCAGCCTCTATGATATTTTAGAGGGAAAGGATAGGCAGAAGGCCGGACATACAGCACCGCCGCAGGGACTTTTTCTGGAAAAAATATATTTAAACGAGGAATGGGACGAAATAAGGAGAACCTATGGGAAATTATGAAGATAAAAGACCATCCTGGGACGAGTATTTTATGGGGATGGCCAAGCTTACCGCTCAGAGATCCACATGTCTAAGAAGGCAGGTAGGAGCTGTAATTGTAAAGGATAGACATATTATAGCCACAGGATATAACGGCGCCCCAAGGGGCCTTGCTCACTGTGGGCAGCTTGGGGGTTGTCTAAGGGAACAGCTTAAAGTACCATCAGGACAAAGACATGAACTTTGCAGAGCATTGCATGCAGAGCAAAATGCAATAATTCAGGCCGCAACATTGGGACAGAGCATTGAGGGTGCATCTATATATATCACACATCAGCCATGCTCTATCTGTTCGAAAATGATAATTAATGCAGGAATTACCAGGATAGTTGTTGATCAGGGTTATCCGGACGAGCTTGCTACGGATATGCTGGAGGAAGCAGGTATTAAAGTTGTAAAGCTGAAAAGTGAAGATTGAGAAATTGAGTCTGCAACCGATAGGATCTATGTGATGAATAACAAATTGGAGAAGATTGAAAACGTAGATATACCGCAGGGGTTTTATAAGAAGCTTTTTAAGATTGCCGCACCCATTGCATTTCAGGGTGTAATATCTTCCTCTTTAGGCCTTGTGGATAGCATAATGGTTGGAAGTCTTGGGGAGGGAGCTCTGGCATCTGTGGGGATAGCAATCCAGGTTTTCTTCGTCCAGTATCTTTTCGTGTTCGGATTCATAAGCGGCTGTGGGACATTTATAGCACAGTTTTATGGTGCAGGCGATCGACATGGTGTGCACAAAACCTTGGGCTTTGCGGTGACTGTGGCATTAATCATAAGCACGATATTTTTCATAGGAGCGATGTTCTTTCCGGAATTCATAATCGGTCTTTATACTGACGAGAACTCTGTAGTTCCCCTTGCAAAGGTGTATATGCAAACAGGTTCATGGACTATGTTATTTTTGGGATTCAGCATACCGATTGAAGCATCTCTAAGAGGGACACAGCAGACAGCGTTGCCTTTGTATGTTTCAACTTTTGTTTTTTCATTGAATACATTATTAAACTACATGCTCATCTACGGTAATTTCGGCATGCCGATGCTCGGAGTGAAAGGTGCAGCAATTGCAACGGTAATCGCAAGATTTCTTGAGATGATAATAATGCTTCTTATAATCCGAAAGGGGAACTATCTATCAGGAAGAATTTCTGAATACTTTGATTGGAGTAAGGAATTCCTTATGAGAGTAATCAACAATGCCAAGAGTACCACTGCAAATGAGTTGCTTTGGTCACTTGGGCAGACAGTATTCGTTGCAGCCTATGCAAGACTTGGAGTGACTGCCTATGCGGCGTTTCAGGCAGCAAACAATATAAACGGGGTATTCATAAATGCAGGCTACAGCATGGGAGATGCCGCTTTGATTCTTGTGGGTGAATACCTGGGAAGAAGAGAAAATGCCCAAGCAGAAGTGGTAGCAAGAAAGACAATCAAAATCGGTACACTATTGGGAGTAGGTTGTGGAGCGGTGCTTTATTTTGTCGGAAAAGAGATGTTAAACTTCTTTGATCTGTCAAAAGTGGGAGATATGTACTCAGAGAAACTTTTAATCGTCATGGGTATTATTATGGTTATCAAGGTGTATGATACGATATTGGTAACAGGAATACTTAGGGCCGGAGGTGATACCAAATTTGCCATGTTGACTGAAGTGGGAGCTGTATGGATAGTGGGAGTGCCCCTTGCCTTTATAGGCGCTTTTTGGATCGGACTGCCTATCCATTTGGTATATGCCCTTCTGGGTAGCTATAATTTGGTGGAGGCAATCATTCTGACCATAAGGCTGAGATCAAAAAAATGGAACAAGACCATGATAACCGGTCTTGAATCCTAGCCGATAAAAATTTTATGAATTAATTTTAAAGATATACCTTGCCTTCAGCAAGAATAACCGCACTGCCTCCTACTCTGACTGTGACAATATCCTGCGATATCGGGTCGGCGGAAAGGAAAACGTCAATTGACGATGGGCGATGCATAGCTTCTCCTTGTATAACTTTCAAGGTGCCGTCTGAACCAAGAAGTCCGTTCAGATGCAGATAATACGCAAGAGCTCCGTTAGAGGTGCCTGTTGCGGCCTCCTCGTCAATCCCATAGAGCGGTGCAAAATTACGACAAAACGCTTTTATTTCGGAGTTGTTTTCCTTTGCAAATTCTGTGGTGAATGCGTGGACACCGACGGAATTCCATCTCTCAGAAAATTCAGATAGCCTTTTCATGTTTGGGTTAATAATGTCCAATTCTTTTTTTCCCGATACGGGGAGCATAATATCAGGAAGTCCTGTTGAAATAAGCATTGGTTTTAACCTTCCTATTGAAGAGGGATTCGGAACAGTTAATCCCATTATGGAGTACAGCTCTGATATGGTTCTTGGCTCATCGATAGTATCGATGTTCTCAGGAGTTGCCATACCCATGATGACTCTGCTTCCGTCAACCTGAATATCTATGGTTTCAGCACCGGTTTTCAGTTTGTATACTCCTTCGTTTATCATTCCGATTTTTGAGAGTACATACATACCTGCAATGGTTGCATGGCCACAGAGGGCAACCTCATCTGTAGGAGTGAAGTACCTTGCGTGGAAATCCCATGAGTCTTTTTCAAGTCCGGGCAAAATGAAAACGGTTTCTGAATATTTGAGTTCTGCAGCCAGCTTGATCATTTTTTCCTTTAAAGGAAAATCATCTCCTGGTTCTAACACGACGATTCCTGCTGTGTTTCCACCGAATATTTCTTCGGTGAAGGCATCTGCTATATAAAATTTATATTTTCCCATAAATTTTCTCCTCTCAAACTGTATACATTTCTCGGAAAAAGCAACGATATTGTTTGAGAATTGCCCGCCCGATAAATTAATGACTGTCTTTCTTTTTTAAAATTCTAACATTAAAGATGAAATATAACAAGTGTTATAGCATTTTTATAGATTATGGGGTATAATAGATTTGAACATTCATATAGGTAAAGCGTTGAAATATAAAAAGCTAACACTTATGTCAAATGCTGATATTTATTGGCGAATCGTAATGGAAGGAGAAACAAGAGATACCATGAAGATTACACCATTTGAGTATGAAGATGGAAGATTGAAAATTCTGGATCAGAGAAAACTTCCGGGAAAGGAAGTTTATCTTGAAATCGAGACGGCTGAAGATATGTATGACGCTATTGCAACTCTTGCAGTCCGTGGAGCACCGGCAATTGGAGTTGCTGCGGCATACGGGTATTTTGTTGCTCTGAAAAAATGGTATAGCGATGAGACATCCTATGCTTTCACAGAGATAAGTACAAATTGCACTCCTGAAGATTTTCTGGCTGAGGCAGAGAGGCTCAAGAACTATCTGGGATCTGCAAGACCTACTGCAGTGAATCTGAGGTGGGCTCTTGACAGGATATATTTGAAAATCAAGAACGCTGCAGATTTTTTGATGGAACAGTCTGTGGACGGTGAGCTGTCTTCCAAGGGAATTGATGAACTTCTTAAGATTGCAGAGAAAGAGGCGATTGCAATACATGTGGAGGACGTGGAAGCTTGTAGAGCTATGGGAGAACATGGACTTGGGCTTTTGGAAAAAGGTATGGGGATTCTCACCCACTGCAACGCAGGAACTATTGCTACGTCTGAGTATGGAACCTGTCTTGCACCGATTTATCTCGGGGAAGAAAGGGGATACGGATTTCGTGTGTATGCTGATGAGACCAGACCTTTGCTGCAAGGTGCCCGACTTACTTCATGGGAATTGAACAAGACAGGTGTCGATGTCACGTTGATATGCGATAACATGGCTGCATGTCTTATGAAAGCGGGCAAAGTCGACGCTGTTCTGGTCGGATGCGACAGGATGGCTTCTAATGGTGATGGTGCCAACAAAATAGGTACGTTAGGTTTAGCTGTTCTGGCTAAGCATTACGGTATTCCTTTTTATATGTTTGTGCCGACTTCAACCATAGACCTTGCTACTGAGAACGGAAATGATATAATAATAGAAGAGCGTGATGGTCAAGAGATACATCACATGTGGTTTAAGGAGC
This sequence comes from Clostridiales bacterium, assembly GCA_022766365.1. Taxonomy (GTDB): domain Bacteria; phylum Bacillota; class Clostridia; order Peptostreptococcales; family Anaerovoracaceae; genus S5-A14a. The sequence goes on from JALENW010000002.1 coordinate 37,792, forward strand.
CTATGGCTCCTGAGGATATCAAGACTTTCAATCCTTCGTTTGATGTGACTGATGCTGAACTTATTACAGCAGTGATTACAGAGGAAGGTGTGATATATCCGCCTTTCAGTGAGGGACTTGCGGAAGCCGTAGAAAAAGCTGAAAATAAAAGAAAGTAAGTATAGATGTATGGTTCTGTTCAGAACAGATATATGAACAAATATTAGAAAAGAGGATGAGAATCTGGAGCAGGATAAGAGATTGATAGATGTAACCGGAGGCAATATCAAGCCAAAGGGATTTTTTGAAAGGTATGTGAAGGTTATCGTGATTTTGGCTGTGATAGCCGGATCTGCTTCGGGCATATTCGGATCGGTGATTGAAGCGCCTTCGATGGCAATAGGCTTTTGGAGGCTCACCTTCGGTCTACCGGTTTTTGCTGTCCCCTTTTTTAGAAGAGGAAAAGGTATTAAGGAATTGAGAACGGTTTCACGGCAGAGTTTAGTGTATACAACTTTTGCCGGAGCGTTTTTGTTTCTGCATTTCTTCAGTTGGTTCAGTGCTGTTAAACTGACTAACATAGCCTCTGCATCGGTACTTGCTGCTCTACACCCACTCGTTGTTTTGTTTATTACTGTTTTTGTATTTAAAAGACATGTGGGCAGACGACCTGTAATGGGAATTCTCTGTGCACTGGCAGGTGCAACAATGATAGCGGGATTTGACTATAAGGAGCTTGCCTCAGGCAGTTTTAAGGGAGATGTATTATCTCTTGGAGCAGCAATTTTCATGGGGCTGTATTTTGCCATGGGACATGAAGCCAGAAAGTCCATTTCAGGAAATACTTATGTGTTTCTTTGTTTTTTATGCTGTTGGATATGCTTTGCTGCGGGAATGCTCGTTACGGGGACATCTTTCACGTCTTATCCGACTGAGGACTGGATATATATTCTTGGGCTGACCGTGGTTTGTCAGATTGGTGCACACGCGGTTTTCAACCTGTGCATGGGTCATGTGTCTTCGCTTTATGTATCTGCATGGGAATCGGGAGAAGCTGTTTCTGCAACGATTCTCGCCTTTATTTTTCTGGGTCAGGTACCTGAGGAATGGCAACTTATAGGGATGGTAATAGTTGTTATAGGTCTTGTATATTATAATTATTACAGCAGCCTGGAATCAAATAAGACAGAGGAGATTGAGGATATTGAAAATGAGCTACAAAGTTAGGATTTCTTCCTTTGAGGGCCCATTTGATCTGTTGGTTTATCTTATTGAAAATGCCCAAATGAGCATATACGATATCCAAATTTCTCAGATAACAGCCCAGTATATGGAATATATGGAGGATATCAACACCATAGATGTGGAAAGGGCTACTGAGTTCATGGTTCTGGCTGCAAGTCTTCTTGAGATAAAGAGCAAGATGATCCTACCGGCAGAGGAGTGTGAAGTTGAGGGGGTTGTGGAAGAAGACCCAAGAAGTCAGCTTGTGGAAAGGCTTATTGAATACAAAGCCTTTAAACTCAGAGCGGAGGGGCTTAAAAAAAGATGGGAATATGCACAGGACATAATGGAAAAGCCTCAGGAGGACATCTCTGAATTTACCGACAATCCGGAGGAAATTCTCAATTTGGGTGTGGAAGAGTTTGCAAATGCATTTAGCGTTTTCTTGGAAAAAAAGCAGAGAATAGATCAGGTTAGGAGGCACTACACAAAGATTGAACGGGACAGGGCCTCTATGGAATCGAGGATGGTGTACATCTACGACAGGCTGAAAAATGAGTCATTGTCAAAAAGGGGTAAAAGAAGGCTCCTGCTTACTGAGCTTGTGCCAGGAGGTATGGACAACTATAATCTGGTGGTGACTTTTACTGCTGCTCTCCAGATGATTAATCGCAAAACTCTGAGAGCTGAACAGAATTCTCTTTATGGAGACATAGTTTTAGAATTGATTACAGATCCGGAAGAACCTATGGAATTGCTGCCTGACAAGGATAAGTAAATGAAAGATAAAGGAGGATTCCAAGTTTGAATAACAAAAAAATATATAAATCCGCTCTTGAGTCTATGTTATATATATGGGGAGAACCCCTCGCAATTAAATCTGCAGCAGATGCATTGGATCTTGAATATGAGGAGACAAAGGAGCTGCTCGTTGAACTTTCCTCAGAATATGAGAAAGGCGGAAGGGGCCTTAGAATAAGACAGATAAACAGAAGTTTTCAAATGGTTACAGCAAGGGAGAATTCTCAATTCATCAAAAGACTTTGTACTCCTATAAAGACAAGTAAATTATCCCAGGCTGCTCTTGAGGTTTTAGCCATAATAGCATACAAGCAGCCGGTCACAAAGGGAGAAATTGAGGCTATAAGAGGGGTCAGAGCTGACAGAGTTGTGGAAGGGCTGATGAGAAGGAATCTGGTTACTGAGAAAGGGAGGTCAGAGGGTATCGGCCGCCCGATTCTTTACGGTACAACTGAAGAATTTCTAAAGCAATTTGATTTCTCCTCAATATCTCAACTTCCTGAAATAGAAGATTTGGAAGGTGTGCTTGCCGAGGACGAGGAGGTAGTGGAAGATGGAGCAACTCAACAGTTGAAACTTAAGATTTAAGACGGCTTTCATAAGTCAATGCCGTTGGTCAGCTTCAATCGAAAGCTGTAATTTTATGGATTGCGGAAATTATCTGAATTGGAATAAATCAACTGAGACAGGGGTAGATGGCAACAGAATATGAACAATATCATACTAATCGGCATGCCTGCCAGCGGCAAAAGCACCATAGGCAAAAAATTATCTGAAAAACTGAAGATGGATTTTGTTGATACTGATTATCTGATAGAACAGGAGCAGGGTATGAGTCTGCAGGAAATAATAAACAAGAAGGGGAATAACTTTTTCTGGAACTGCGAAGAGAGGATTCTTACCCAACTTAACCTTGAGAAGACAGTTATAGCCACAGGAGGCAGTGCTGTTTTGTTCCCGAAAGCTATGGAACATCTAAGAGAGGGAGGAAAAGTTATCTATCTTTCTCAGAGCCTCGAAAAGATTAAAAAAAGGCTTCACAATTTAGAGTCAAGGGGAGTAACTCTCGAGGAGGGAGAATCTGTAGAAACTTTATATAATTACAGAGTGCCGCTTTATGAGAAAGAATCGGACCTGACAATTATTGAGGGCAATAAGTCCGTAAAAGAAATTGTCAATGAGATATCCGAAGCTTGTATCTCATTTTAATTTGTGATAGAATTCAGTAGATAATTTTGTGTTTTATAGAAATGATAAATTGGAGGGAAGTTTATGACAGATACTTATACAAGTAGCTATTCGGGTGTTTTCGATGAAGTGGCATTGACATATTTTAGTGTGTATGCAATAGCAATGGCTGTTTTATCCATTGTCGGCATGTGGAAGATGTTTTCAAAGGCAGGAGTTCCCGGATGGATTGCAATTATTCCTTTTGTAAATATTGTATATCTGACTAAGATTGCTTTGGGAAACGGATGGCTTTGCTTGTTGCTGTTTGTTCCGTTTGTGAATTTTTTCTTCTCTATATATATGAATTGGCAGCTTGGGAAATCCTTCGGGAAGGGTGTCGGATTCCGTATAGGATTAATATTCCTTAGCGGTCTGTTTTGTATAATTCTGGGATTTGACAACTCAAAGTATATAGGCCCTTGTGGAAACCCCACCCCATCAGACAGAGCCGGTTATAAGATCACAGAGATGTAACGAGATGTAAGAAGAAGTTCCGGAATTAAATTTAAGCCGGATTTAAAAGAGTGAAGCACACATTGTGAATGAAAATGTAAGAGAATATAGAAAGGTAAAGACGATGGAAAGAATTAAAACAATTGAAACCCGAAACCTGGCAGAAAGCTTTGTAAACGGGGGCTGCGGAGAGTGCCAGACATCTTGCCAGTCAGCTTGCAAGACATCTTGCGGCGTAGCTAATCAGCCTTGTGAAAACGAGGAGAAATAGTTACAGATGATACACCAGTTTAAGCTTAACGGATACAATATAATATTGGATGTCTATAGCGGATCGGTGAACCTAGTGGATGATGTGGCATATCGCATCATCCAACTTTTTTGTGGTAAAGATAACGGAGGCATTTCTGAGAATGAAGGTTATCCTACGAAGGAAGAAAAGGATCAGATTTCTGAGAGGATAATGGAAGAATTCGGACATAGACCGGATGTGACACAGGAAGAGATCAAGGCTGTAATACAGGATGTGGAAAACCTTGTGAACGGTAATATTCTCTTTACTCCCGATATATTCAAAGATAAGCTTGCCGGACTCTCAAAGGATACATCTGAAATTAAGGCTCTTTGTCTCCACGTGGCCCACACTTGCAATTTGGACTGTGAATACTGTTTTGCGGCTCAGGGGAAATTTCATGGGGATGCAGGGCTCATGAGCCTTGATGTGGCAGAGAGAGCTTTGGATTTTCTTGTTGAAAATTCAGGGCATAGAAGGAATTTGGAGGTGGACTTTTTCGGAGGAGAGCCACTTCTTAACTGGAATGTGGTCAAGGGTGCTGTAGCCTATGGGCGAAGTCTCGAGAAGAAGTATAACAAAAAATTCAGGTTTACGTTGACTACCAATGGCGTTGGAATCAATGAGGACGTAATTAACTTTGCCAACGAGGAAATGGATAACGTGGTCCTCAGCCTTGACGGAAGACCTGAGATTCACGATCATTTCAGGAAATTTATAGATGGCAGTGGAAGCTATGACATTGTGGTTCCCAAGTTTAAGAAGATGGTTGCTGCCAGGGGTGGTAAAAAATACTATATCAGGGGGACTTTTACAGGCCTTAACAAGGATTTCACTGAAGACATAATGCATATGGCGGACCTGGGGTTTGATCAGCTTTCAATGGAGCCTGTAGTATGCTCACCTGAGGAGCCTTATGCTCTCAAAGAAGAAGATTTGCCGGAGATTTTTTGCCAGTACGAGAAACTCGCTGTTGAGATGCTGAAGAGAAGGCGTGATGGGAAACCCTTCACATTCTATCACTATATGATAGATCTAAAAAACGGACCGTGTGTTCACAAGAGAGTTACAGGTTGCGGTTCCGGCTGTGAGTACTTGGCTGTTACGCCTTGGGGAGACCTCTATCCATGTCATCAGTTTGTCGGTGATGATGAGTACAAAATGGGGAATATCCGGGACGGGATTTCAAACACGAAGAAAAGAGAGGAATTCAGTCATTGTAATATATACTCCAGGAAGGAGTGTGAGGATTGCTGGGCTAAGCTTTATTGCAGTGGCGGTTGTGCTGCCAATAATTACCATAGTTCGGGAGATATTTCGGGCATCTATGAGTACGGATGTAAAATCTTTAAAAAGAGGATGGAATGTGCCATCATGCTTGAGGTGGCAAGTCAGATGGATAAGGAAAAAGCGACCGTCTAAAGTTTTATCAGAGAAATTGATCTGAGGATTATTAAATAAGGATGGCAATATGAGAATTAATAAGTATATAGCCTCCGCCGGTATTTGCAGCAGGAGGAAAGCTGATGAGCTCATCACAAACGGACAGGTCAAAATTAATGGTAAGATTCTGCAAGAACCGGGGTATGAGGTCTTGGAAGGAGACAGCGTATCTGTTAACGGCAGAGTCATAGAGTTGAATAAAAAACACACATATGTACTTCTCAATAAGCCGGTGGGGGTGATAACATCGGTAAAAGACGATAAGGGAAGGGTTACCGTCATTGATTTGCTCAATGATCACCCTGACATAGCAGATGGAGCTTCCAGATTATATCCCGTAGGGAGACTTGATTATGATACCTCAGGTATTTTGTTGTTGACAGATGATGGAGATATGACTTACAGACTGACACATCCAAAGCATGAGTTCCCGAAAACCTATCAGGCTCTTGTGAGAGGTGTCATGAGCAGAGAGAGGGAACTTAAGCTGGTGCGTGGAGTAGATATCGGAGGCTTTGTCACATCAAGAGCGAAGGTTAAGACTGTGAAGATAAAGGGGAATTCCAGTCTTGTGGAGATAACTATTCACGAAGGGAAAAACAGACAGGTCAGAAAGATGTTTGAAGCTGTAGGGAACCCGGTAATGGAGCTTCGGAGGGTTTCATTTGGTGAAATTCGTCTTGGCAGGCTTAAAGAGGGGGATTTCAGGAAGCTTACAAAAAAAGAAATAGAATATCTTATGAGTATCTGAGTGTAGATAACTAATTTTATGTGTATAAATAAATTATAGAACTCTTTAATATTAACTTAGAATAATAATTTGTGGTAAATTTGTGGCAGTGCTTGACATTATTTCTAATCTTAGGTAAAATGATGACTCCTTACTTGGGGAAATTCACAAATATACACGAATTTATTAACAATAATCAATTTAAATTGAAAAAAGATGTTATTTAATGTAAAATTGTGTATAATATAGTAGCATTATATTGAGACGTCTTTGGTAGAGGAAAGGGAAAGGTGTAAGTATGACAGATGATATGAAGACAAAAAAGAGAGATTTGATGGTTAAGGCAGAGATGCTGAAAGCGATGGCTAGCCCTGTAAGACTTGGCCTTCTTAAGGAATTGGCAGAAAACGATTTCTGCACTGTAACATATTTCACAGAGGTTATGGGTGCATCTCAGTCCACAATTTCACAACATCTTGCCAAACTGAGAAGTAGACAGATTGTGACAGTTGAGTACGAGGGTACGAGGGCTAAGTACAGACTTGAAGATGAGAAGATTAGAGCTTTGATCAAAATTATTTTCGAGAAGTAGGAATTCAATCTGCAAAGAGAAAATCGATATTGGAATTTTGATTGTCTGATATTTGGACAATATTAAAATTTGCATATTTGGGGATGAGAAATCATCCTTTTTTTCTTGGAAATAATGTTATATTTCAGGCGGGTGAGGATGTATGTATTTCTTTTTTATCGGAGTTAGGTTGTAAAGTCTATATGTTTTGTATTATAATTAGACAGTAGAGAATGGATTATGAATCGTTTGAACTGCTTTTAAGGAGAGTATAGATGGCAATGACTGTTGTGGATAGATACTGTGAAAAATGCAAAAAGATTATGACGAATGCTCATAGAGCGAAGGGTTATATTGCACAGATGTACCTGGACTGCATGGAGCTCACCGAGGGGAGCCAAGGTTGCGGTGCACTGCTTCTCGACCTTTTTGATGACTTTATACTGTCGGTTATCGTGGGCATGATGGAGAATGTGGATAGAAGTCTGGCAGAACGCAATGAAATGTTCGAAACTGTTTTGGCGGAATTGGGACTTGAAAGCAGAGTACCTCTCCCTTTAATTCTGGTTGGACACGAAGTGGATGAGGAAGATGTGCAGATTTTGTACTCCCTTGCTAATGATTGGAGGGGTGCCAACTTTTGGAAGTTTTATATGGCTGAGGTGAATCAAGCAGCTGAAAGATGTTCAAATGATAATTTAACGGCAGGCTGTGATTCGGTACCCGTGAGCGATAACGGCTCCGGCAATGCTTGCAGTGTATATGCCAATCAGCTTGGATTTGAGCTTATCGGTATGTGTAGAGACTTTGCCTTTGCAATAGAGGATATATTAAGAGAGGACTTCCCTGAATCTAACTTCGATGACTTGGCAGACAATTATATTTCCGGAGTCATAGCTCATATAATGAAGTAAGTGAATTAGAACAAGAGAACAGAAAATTTAAAATCCCCGGAGTAATCGGCAACTTCGGGGATTTTTTCAGCTAAATGTGTTTAAGGTATGTGAAAATTATATTTATATGGCAAACTATAATATTTCGTGGTCAACGTGTTATAACCTGTCATAGTCAACGGGTTTCAGGAAAAGTTTCTTAACTTCATCTCTATCCCGGGTTTTTCCCAGGATCCAAAGCATTTTACAGACAATGGATTCTAAGGTCATGTTGCCACCTTCGATAATTCCGGGATTGCGGGTGAGACTGCTTCCCACCGCATATGTTGCCAGCTTACTTCCTTCATGGGGAACCTGCGTAGTCATAACAACCAAGCCTCCTTTATCTGTGAAATCGGATACTGCAGAGCTGATGGAAATTCTATCGCCTGTTTCAAGGTTAGGGAGTCCGCCTGTTCCAAATCCCTCAATTATCAAAATCTTATATTCGTTTCCAAGTATTCGGATCACATCAGCACCGATGCCGGGTGTCAGCTTGAGAACAAACACCGGGTGGTTCATAGAGTAGCTGAAAACAGGTGAGCCGTGTACTGAATCTACGATATAATGGGTGACATGATCTCCCATAACCCTTGCAACATCAGGATAGTCAATACTATCAAATGCATTGTAGCTCTGTGTCCTGATTTTCCTGGCTCTGGTACCTCTGATGACCTTAGAATTAAAGACAATTTTCACACCTGAAGAATCAGGATCAGCCGCATAGAGGAAGGCATCTATAAGATTTCGTCTTGCGTCGGTATCCCGTAGATAAATCGACTTTTGTGAACCTGTGAGAATAATCGGTTTTGTAGAGTTTTGAATCATATAACTCAGTGCGGCAGCAGTATAGCTTAAAGTGTCTGTGCCGTGGGTTATGACAAAACCGTCAAAATCGCTGTAGCGTTCTTCGACTGAATCCACAATTTGGCGCCATTGATCAGGACCGACATTCGTGCTGTCAAGATTCATAAGATCCATAGTTTGAAAATTACAGAAATCCTGGATTTCCGGAACGAATTCCATGAGTGAGGTGCTGCTTATACCGGGAGCGAGACCATTTCCTGTTGCCATGCTTGCTATGGTACCGCCGGTAGTAATCAGCAAAATATTTCTCTTTTGAGGAGCGTTAATTGTGGACTGGACGTTACGGTTTGACGAATTCTGCTTTTGTATGGTGTCATTCATTTTATTTGACCGATTTTTTAAACCCGGTAATGAAGGTTTCAATTCTTTCTTTTGTTTTTGCCTCACCCATGATCTGCTGGATCGTCCATACATCAGGAGAAGTTGACCTTCCCAAAAGGGCAATTCTTATAACTGTAGAAACGTGACCAACATGCCCCTTGTAGTCTGTAGGATTTTTTTTGTAATCTTTAGGTTTGGCAGCATAGCCAAGTTCCACGGCAATTTCCCTTATCTTGTCGAACCACTGACTCTGGTCGTCGTTTTGGTCATAGCTTTCCAGGTATTTTTCTAAGATGTGGATTTCGTCACCTGCGGTTTCTTGAGGAAGAGGATCCTTTTTCATATGGGAGATCAGGTTGTCGAAGTAGCAGCTGATAAACTCTACGATTTGTTCACCATATATGAGATCCTTTCTGGGTTTTTTGTCGTTTCTTCCAAGGTCGAGGAACTTGCAGAGATATTCCTTATCGCGGAAGATATCCATTATCTCGGGTTTGAATTCACCGGCCCAATCCCTGTAAAAGTAATATAGATCTTCTGCGGGAATTTCAAGTAGAACATCTTTGCTGATATTATTGAGTTTATCCAGATCAAATAAAGCACCGGAGTTGCTCATTTTCTCTGTTGTGAATTGAAATTTATCGTAATCAGCGTTGGGATTTGCCATTCGCCATTCCTCAAAATTAGAGTTGAGTATCGTCAAGAGATATTCTCTGATAGCAGCGGGGTGATAACCTTTGCTTCTGTAATAGTCGAGGGAAAGTTCAGGATCTTTTCTTTTTGACAACTTTCTTCTGTTTCCGTCAGCGTCAAGTTTCATGAGCTGAGCTGTATGACAGTACACGGGCATTTCAAAACCAAGCTTTTCAAACAGTTCGACGTGAATAGGCAGAGAAGGTAGCCATTCTGCTCCTCTGACAACATGAGTTGTTCTCATCAGATGGTCATCTATTACATGGGCGAAGTGGTATGTTGGGATACCGGTAGTTTTAAGTATTACAACATCGTGGTAATTTTCAGGAATCTCAAGGATACCCCTGATGGCATCTTTTACCTTTACCTTCCTGACAATGTCAGTTCTCTGGGAACAGTCACCGGTCGAAGCGAGCCGCAGAACCCAAGGCTTCCCATCATTGATTCTGGCTTCTATGTCATCATAAGACAGACCTCTTGAAGGAGAGTATGCTCCATATATTCCGGGTGTCAGTTTATTCGCCTCCTGTTTCTGCCTGATTTCATTTATCTCCTCCTCGGTCAGGAAACAAGGGTAGGCATGTCCCCTGGCAACCAAATCCTTTGCAAATGTCTGATAAATTTCGCCCCTTTGACTCTGGGTATAGCTGCCATAGTTTCCGATATCTTTACCCTCTGTGGCTCCTTCATCAAAGTGAATCCCAAAATAATCAAGACTCCTGATAATGGTTTCCACAGCTCCCTGCACATATCTTTTATCATCAGTATCTTCTATTCTAAGGTAAAAAACTCCATTGCTTTGATGGGCAAGTCTCTCGTCCACGAAAGCACCGTAGAGATTCCCAAGATGCATGAAACCGGTCGGACTTGGACCAAGCCTTGTAACTTTGGCTCCTCCGGGGAGCTTTCTTTTGGGATATTTTTCTTCATAGTATTCCGGCGTATGCTTGATGTTCGGAAAAAGAAGATTTGCTAATTTCTCGCTCATTTTAAAACCTTTCTGATATCATATTAATTTAGTATAACCTTGTTAGAATACAATTGAAAACTCAATATGTTCAACTGATTGTCATATCCGTCATATTTTGCCAGAAATATTATACAATAGCAATGTGTTTGATGTCAAAGTTATTGGTATATCAAAACAATACATCGTTTTCCATTATTGGATAAATGTGTAACGTATATTTTGACGGTTGATGATAATGTAGCTTTTCGGTGTAATGGTAAAAGCTTGTCAAAAATGATATAATTTTAAATTACAGATTCAATGAATGGAGAATTTTGATGTCAGGATTTACACATCTACATTTACATACAGAGTATAGTTTGCTTGATGGTATGGCCAGAATTGACAAACTTATTCCAAGAGTCAAGGAACTTGGAATGACAGCTGTTGCTATTACCGACCATGGAGTTATGTTTGGCGTCGTTGATTTTTATAAAAAATGCAAAGACTTCGGTATCAAACCCATAATCGGCTGCGAGGTCTACGTAGCTGCAAGAACGAGATTTGACAAGGAACCTGATAAGGACAAACAGTCAAATCATCTTGTTCTGCTGGCGGAAACCCAGGAGGGTTACAGGAATCTGGTTAAAATCGTATCACGTTCCCATACTGAAGGATTTTACTACAAGCCGAGAGTTGACAAAGACTTGCTCAGGGAATACAGCAGCGGAATCATAGCGTTATCTGCCTGTCTTGCAGGGAAGGTTCAATCCCTGCTTCTCATGGGAGATTTTGAGGGGGCCAAGAAAGAAGCTGTTGAATTTGAAGGAATCTTCGGAAGGGATAATTTTTTCCTTGAACTTCAGGATCAAGGTCTTGAGGAAGAACAGCGAGTAAATCCCCAGCTTGTTAAATTGAGCAGAGAGACAGGCATACCGATGGTTGCAACCAACGATGTCCACTATGTGAATCGAGAAGATGCTAAGGCACATGATGTTTTGTTGTGTATACAGACGGCGTCCACTGTGGATGATGAAAACCGAATGAAGTTTCCAAATGATGAGTTCTATTTGAAAAGCCCAAATGAAATGGAAAAAATATTCGCATTTGCTCCGGAAGCTATCCTCAATACAGGACGAATTGCACAACGCTGCAATGTAGAATTTGAATTCGGCAACTATCATCTTCCGGAATTTGAGTTGCCCGACAGTTGGCAATCAGGCAAGCCTGAGTATCTGCATCACCTGTGCGAGACAGGCCTTAAGGAGAGGTATGGGGAAATTTCTCGGACCGACATGCTTTATGACAGATTGAACAAGGAATTGAAAGTCATTGAAGATATGGGATTTGTTGAGTACTTTCTCATAGTTTGGGATTTCATAAGATATGCCAGAGAAAATGGTATCATGGTAGGACCCGGGAGAGGATCTGCCGCCGGCTCAATTGTTGCATATTGTCTGCATATTACGGATATCGACCCGATCAGATACAATTTGATTTTTGAGAGGTTTTTAAACAGTGAGAGAGTCAGTATGCCGGACATAGATATAGATTTTTGCATTGAAAGACGCGGTGAAGTCATTGACTATGTAATAGACAAGTATGGTGAAGATAAGGTCAGCCAGATTATAACTCTGGGGACGCTAAAGGCCAGGGCTGCTATAAGAGATGTGGGCAGAGCCCTAAACGTTTCTTATGCTGATACGGACAAAATAGCAACGGCAGTTCCAAACATGCTTGGAATTACAATAGACAAAGCCCTTGAGATCAATCCGGAACTAGCCGAAAGGTACAAAAACGAGGAGCAAGTGCAGAAGGTTATTGATATGTCAAGAGCCATAGAAGGTCTGCCGAGACATGCATCGACCCATGCGGCAGGTGTGGTTATTTCCAAAGCACCACTTGATGACTATGTGCCCCTTTATGTGACGGATAAAGGTCTCACAACTCAATTTAACATGGTGACAATAGAGGAACTCGGACTGTTGAAAATGGACTTCCTGGGGCTTCGAAATTTAACCGTAATAAGGAAAACCCTCGAGCTGATAGAAAAAAACCACGGTGTGACAATTGATTTTGCAAAGATGGGATATGACGATCCGAATGTTTACAAAATGATTTCTAAAGGAAACACGCTTGGAGTATTTCAGCTTGAGTCTACAGGCATGACTCAATTCATGAAGTCGCTGAAGCCAAATTGCTTTGAAGATGTGGTGGCAGGTATCTCGCTTTTCAGACCGGGACCTATGGACGCTATTCCTACTTACATAAGGAATAAGAAAAATCCTGAGAATGTAAGCTATGTAACTCCTGAACTGGCTCCGATTCTGGATGTAACCTACGGTTGCCTTGTGTATCAGGAACAGGTAATGCAGATTGTACGACAACTTGCGGGATACAGTTACGGTCAGGCTGACCTTGTTCGGAGAGCAATGAGCAAGAAGAAAGCCGCAGAAATGGAAAAAAATCGAGAATACTTTATAAACGGAAAACTGGGCCCGGACGGATCTGTGGAAATAGACGGATGCTTGAGAAGGGGGATTTCTTACGAAGCGGCTGAAAGTATATTCAAAGATATGGAAACCTTTGCTCAGTATGCATTCAATAAGAGCCACGCAGCAGCTTATGCTGTGGTAGCTTATGAAACCGGTTACCTGAAGTTCTATTATCCCAAAGAGTTTATGGCATCGCTCATGTCATCTGTTATGGGGGATCCTGTAGCCATTGCTAAGTACATAAGGAATTGCAAGGAAATGGGAATTGAGGTTCTTCCTCCTTCGGTTCACGAAAGTGATGGAGATTTCATCACTTCAGATGAAGGAATCAGGTTTGGCTTGATGGGCGTCAAAGGCGTCGGACAAGGTGTAATCGATGCGATTGTGGAGTCCAGAGAATCCCAAGGAAAGCCGAAGACGTTCGATGAGTTTATACGGAATATTGATATTACAAGAATCAACAAAAAAGCTATAGAAAATCTCATCATGGCAGGAGCTTTTGACTGCATAGAGGAAAACCGAGCAGCTCTGATGGCTGTTTATCAGCAGGAGATTGAAGGGGCCCAGCATGAAGCCCGTAGTACAATAACCGGTCAGATTTCCCTGTTTCAGACCTATGAAGATACAATGCGCGAGGTTGGCATCGGCAAGAATCTTCCAAAGGTAAATAATTTCAGCAAGGAACAGATGCTCAATATGGAGAAGGAAGTTCTGGGAGTATATGTCTCAGGACATCCCCTGGAGCCGTTTTCCGATCTTATAAAGAAATATTCAACCGTAACCACAGATATGATAAACGGTGAAGACGCAGAGGACACGTTACAAAATAACAGCAGGGCTGTTCTCTGCGGAATGGTTTCATCCATGAGAAAATTAACCACCAAGAATTCACAACTTATGGCTTTTGTGAATCTTGAAGATCTATACGGCACATGTGAAATTGTTGTGTTCCCTAAGGTATATCACAAGTCTTCACATCTTATCGAGTCAGGAGAACCGATAGTTGTAGTGGGGAAAATAAATATGAAGGAGGACGCTCCTCCGGCCATACTTGCTGATGATATAAAGAGTCTTACAGAGTATGAAGATATAATGGGACAGCGGGGTAAAGAAATGCAAAGGGGAGAAACCACAGCGGAACCTCATCGTTACAAAGTTCAGTCGCATCAAGCATATAACGATAAGGATATAACCGCTGACCAAGATATGAATACATGTGTGAACACTCATCAGGGTCACATTGCGACAAATCACAGATGCAATCTTAATGATGATGAATGTTCATATCCTGAATCTTTTCTGAAGCTTAGAATATCTCAAGAAAAGATAGATGATAATGTTCTCATGGACATAGAAAGATTGATATCAATAAATTCAGGAGACACACCTGTGAGGATGTATCTCCCAGGGGGCAGGCAGGCCAGGTCAAAGACAGGAGTAAGAATTTCAGAATTTTTCGTTGAGAGTCTCAGACGACTCCTTGGGGAAGAAAATGTAAAACTGCCGAAGAGATAAGTTTGACGGAATTGAGAGATGGTGCATAAGGAGATAACCCCGGAAGAAAAGATATTTTGTAGTGTGAGGAAGAAATATATTATGAATGAAAAAGATTTACAAAGTGAAGCGGCTCATGCTGTGACTTCAAAGAAGGTAAAGAAAATAGCAGTTTTGACAAGTGGAGGGGATGCACCGGGAATGAACGCTGCTGTGAGAGCTGTAACCAGGTGCGGCCTGGAGTCGGATATGCAGGTTTTCGGTGTATACCGTGGATACGAAGGACTTATCGAAGGAGAGTTTCTCAAGATGGAAAGGGGCTCAGTCAGTGACATAATGCAAAGGGGAGGAACGATTCTGAAAACTGCAAGAAGCGATCGATTTGAGACGGAAGAAGGGCAGGAAAGGGCTGTATCTATGATTCACACGTTCGGAATCGATGCTTTGATTGTAATCGGCGGCGACGGAACCATGAGGGGAGCTGCAGACCTCAGCAATTTCGATATACCTGTAATTTGTCTTCCGGGAACGATTGATAACGACCTCGGCTATACGGATTTCACAATAGGATTTGACACGGCGGTTAATACGGTGCTTGAGGCCATAGGGAAAATCAGGGATACCTCAAGTTCACATGAGAGAACAACTGTAATTGAGGTTATGGGTAGAAGGTGCGGAGATATTGCCGTTTATGCGGGGCTTTCCGGAGGAGCTGAGATGGTTTGCGTTCCGGAGATGCCCGTGGATGTGAATAGGATGTGCAACAAAATAATAACAGACGGGCACAACGGCAGGACTCACAGTGTGATAATCGTTGCAGAGGGTGCACCTATTCGTACCCGGGACCTTGTGGAGGAAATCAGGAGGAAGACCGGCAAAGAAGTTCGACAGGTTGTTTTGTCATATCTTCAAAGGGGCGGGTCTCCTACATCATCGGACAGGCTTCTGGGAACTCTTTGTGGAGCCAAGGCTGTGGAAATTCTGGCAGATCCGGACTTTGATATGAAGTCCTATGCAGTAGGTCAAAGAAACGGAAAGATAATTGCCACACATCTAAATGAGGCCTTAGAGATGAGAAGAGATTTCAAGGAGGAACTTGTGGGATTGATTAACGTTTTGAGCAAATAAGCTTGATTTTTATCGGCAGCACGTTTATAATGTATGAGGTTCGTTTTTATACGAATGAAAATAAACACACCCATATAGTCCCGGAGGTGCCATTTGAGATGTAATAATGGCTTGGCGGAGGCAGATTATGAGTGGAAGGTCAGAAAACCGAGGAGGAATTTAAAATGGCAGTAATTTCAATGAAGCAATTACTAGAAGCAGGTGTACATTTCGGACACCAGACAAGAAGATGGAACCCTAAGATGGCTCCTTACATCTTTACAGAGAGAAATGGTATATATATCATAGACCTTCAGAAGACTGTAAAGAAAATCGACGAGGCTTATAACTTCCTTAGAACTGTTGCAGAGGAAGGCAAACCGATTCTGTTTGTAGGAACTAAGAAGCAGGCTCAGAACGCAATCAGAGATGAGGCCAACAGATGTGGTCAGTATTTCGTTGCTGAGAGATGGCTTGGCGGAACATTGACTAACTATAAGACTATCAGCAGAAGAATCGCAAGGCTCGACGAGATTGAGAGAATGGAAGAAGACGGCACCATGGAGAAGCTTTCAAAGAAGGAAGTGAGCAAGCTTAGACTTGAGCACGAGAAGCTTGAGAGATATCTGGGTGGAATCCGTGATATGAAGGGTATGCCGGGAGCACTTTTCATCGTTGACCCTAAGAAGGAGAAGATTGCGGTGAGAGAAGCCAGAATCCTGGGTATTCCGGTTGTCGGCATTGTGGATACGAACTGCGATCCTGATGATGTTGACTATATTATCCCTGCCAACGATGATGCTATCAGAGCAGTCAAGCTCATTGCCGGAAGAATGGCTGATGCAGTTATCGAGGCAAACCAGGGAGAGAGTTTCGACGAAGGCGTTGCTGAAACCGAAGATGAAGGTGATGCTGAGGCTGAGGTTGCTTCCCGGGGGGAAACAAACGATGAGGCCGGGAAGGAGGAAGACTAATGGCTGTTACAGCACAGATGGTGAAAGAATTAAGAGAAATGACAGGAGCCGGAATGATGGATTGCAAGAAGGCTCTTGTGGAAGTAGATGGAGATATGGATAAGGCTGTGGAATTTCTTCGTGAAAAGGGACTTTCAAAGGCAGCAAAGAAGGCAGGACGAGTTGCTGCTGAGGGCCTTGTGCAGATTGCTTTCTCCGAAGACCATAAGGCAGCTGCTGTCGTTGAGGTTAACTCCGAGACGGACTTTGTCGCCAAGAATCCTGAATTCAGAGAGTTTGTAGACAGTCTTTCTCAGATGGCTCTCAGGGAAGATGATCCGAGCATGGATGCGTTCATGGCTCTTGAATTTAAGGGAGAGGGTACGGTAAAGGATGCACTTACAGCTAAGATTGCGAAAATCGGCGAGAACATGAATATTCGCAGATTCAAGAAACTGGCCGGTGAAGGGGTTGTATATCACGGATATGTTCACAGCAACGGAAAGATTGCCGTTCTTGTTGGTCTTGAGACTGATGCTTCTGCCGAAGAAACGGAGACTGTAGGAAGAGATGTGGCAATGCAGGTAGCCTCAATGAATCCTAAGTTTGTTAAAGAAGATGAGGTTGATCAGGAATGGTTGGCTCATGAGACTGAAATTGCTAAACAACAACTTCTTAATGAAGGAAAGCCTGAATCATTACTTGAAAGAATAATTCCGGGCAAAATCAAGGCTATTCTCAAGGAAGTGTGCCTGGTTGATCAGAAGTTTGTTAAGAACTCCGACCAGACAGTCAGCCAGTATGTTGCCGAAGCAGGCAAAGCGCTTGGTAAGGACATAGCCATTGTAGAAATGGTAAGGTTCGAAGTCGGCGAAGGAATTGAAAAAAAGGAAGAAGATTTCGCAGCTGAGGTTGCGGCACAGATGGGCAAATAGTCATTGGGCAAATTCTCAAGGGAAGAATTGTAACTGATTGAGGGTATATTGTTTTTACAATATACCCTTATTGTATATGTAAAACCCCACGTTTGACGTGGGGTTCAAAAAACGCTATGCGTTTGACCAGTAAATCTCCATAGTTTAGAATCATATTGTAGTCTGCCAACTGCAATATACTAAAAAGGAGATCATATGGGTTTAAATGACATACATAGTTTATTTCATTCAAAATGGAATTGCAAATACCATATAGTCTTTGCACCTAAATATAGAAGGAAGGTGTTTTATGGTCAAAAGAGAGCAGCGATAGGTAAAATACTTAGACAATTATGCGAGTGGAAAGGTGTTAATCTATTGCAAGCAGAAGCATGCCCAGATTATATACATATCTTGGTGGAGATACCACCTAAAATTACAGTATCATCATTCATGGGGTATCTCAAAGGAAAGAGCAGTACTATGATATATGAGCAATTCGGAGAATTGAAATATAAATATAGAAATAGATCGTTTTGGTGCAAGGGATATTATGTTGATACAATAGGAAAGAATGAGCTCCGAATTGCGGAGTATATAAAACATCAACTTGATGAAGACAAACTTGGAGATCAATTAAAGTTTGCCGAAGTTGGATACTTAGAAAAAAGAAAAAGAAGTAACACGCAGATGGCAGACTATTTTACGTGTTGTACACGTTGCGAGGAAAATGGGCTATGCCCGCTTGAGAAAACCCCACGTTTTACGTGGGGCTGTGATTTTTTAAATAATGGATTAATTGCACATTCATAGCTTATGATGGCGGATATTCTTAATGTGTGATGGCCTGTTGACATTTTCTAGGACTGAGCTTGACGTCAGATTAATAGTATATTTGAACAGAACTTGAAAAATAGGAGATTTGTATGAGTGGGAAAGGGAAGAAACGGATCGCTGTCTGTGGGTTTGCCATAGCAGTTGTTTTGCTTGTGTTTATATATTTATTTATGAATCCGGTTATCTTAAAGGAAGGGGTTTTCGCCAAAGAAATTCATACGGAATTTAAAGAAAAGTTTAACATCAGAGACCATATCGCTTTTGTCTTTGCCGGAGACGCTAGTAAGGTCAAAGCAGTGGGAACGGTGGATACGGATAAGTTGGGTGATTATAAAATCAAGATGAAATACGGCAGAGTTTCCAGGGATATCGTTGTAAAGGTTTTAGACACAAAAGCACCAAAGGTTGTGGCCTCAGATTACACCACGGATATGGTAGAAGATGTTGCCCCCGGTTCATTTAATGTGAAGGTTACAGATGCCGCGCCACCTGAGAAAATAAAAATAAAAATGAAGAAGCCTGAACCAATGAAAACAAAGGGAGAATTTTCTGTAAAGATCATAGCTGAGGATCCCTCCGGTAATGTGGGAACAACTCAGGTTAAACTTACTCGTAAGAAAGATAAGACCCCACCTATTATTGAAGTCGGGGCTCCTCTTAACCTAGCTGTGGGACAGGTCATAGATGATAGTCTGGCTCTGAGCGGTACGAAGGTTACGGATGATTTTGACAAAACAGTCAAAATTTCATACGATGTCGATGGAGTGAACGTAAGTGAACCGAACACTTATAAAATCATATATAAAGCTAAGGACAGATCAGGGAATGAAGCTGAAGTTGAAAGAGAAGTAAGGGTGAGTAATACCATTTCTGACAATCAGAAAGTGGTATATCTAACTTTCGACGACGGCCCATCCCACAACACAGCTAAGATTCTGGATATTTTGTCAACTTATAATATAAAAGGAACGTTCTTTGTGACGGGTAACGATGCAAGCTACAGATATCTGATTCAGAGAGCTGCTAAAGAAGGGCATACGATAGGTCTTCACACCTATACACATAATTACAATATATATACCAGTGAAGAAACTTTTTTCAGAGATTTGGATATGGTTCATGATATGGTATTGAACCTTACGGGGATTGACTCTCATCATATCAGGTTTGCCGGCGGTTCCAGTAACACTGTGAGTGCCGCATATAATTCAGGGATCATGTCAAGGTTGGTTAAAGACGTACAAAGCAGAGGATTCAGATATTATGATTGGAATGTTTCTTCAGGGGATGCAAGTGGGAATACAGTTCCGGTGGAAAGACTGCTAAGGGGAGCGACCGGATACAACTACAATCATATTTGTATTTTGATGCATGACAGCAGTGCAAAGACCACTACAGTGGAAGCTCTCCCGGGAATAATAGAATATTACAAGAAGAAGGGTTATGCATTTCTTCCGATAAGTGATAGCACACCGATGTTTCATCATGGTGTAAACAATTAATATTTATGGCTTTCAGCTTGGGAGCAGGTGCATAGGCGTTTCGGTATAAAGATGAGGAGATAATGAATAGTTTGATTGAAAATAATGTTAGAAGCAACGACCTCAAAACTCATGAGTACGTGAAAAGGCAAGAACTGATTGATATTTCTCTTAGGCTATTGAAGCTGGGACTGGTTGTCAGGACTTGGGGAAATATGAGCCTCAGACTTGATGACAGACACATACTTATAACACCGTCAGGGATTCGCTATGAGGATCTGGAACAGGAGGACATTGTCTGCGTTGAAATTGACAGCGGCAAAGTGCTCTCGGACAATTTCGGTCAACGAGAGGCGTCTTCGGAATTACCGGTGCATTTGGCATACTATCGCCTGATGACAGATACACAAGTTGTTTTGCACACTCACCAGATATATGGATCGGCCCTCAGCCTTTACGGAGAAGACGTGGAAGCACCAAAAGAATTATCGGAACAGATAAATTGCAAAGTTGTACCGATTTCTGCCTATGGAATTTCGGGGTCAAGGATGCTGCACAATAATGTGGAGGAGAAAATAGACAGTAGCGGCTCTAGTATTATTCTAATGGAAAAACACGGAGTGCTGGCAAGGGGGATTTCGGTGGAGGAAACCATAAGCAGATTGGAAGCACTTGAGGATTGGTGTGAGAAAAAGTACAGGGCGATTGTTAAGAAAGCTATCGAGAATGACTGTTTAAAGAAGGAGATATCTAAAAGACGGATTTTTCCGTATCTGGACGATTTTGCTCAAATATGCGGTGTTGAAGTTGATATAGGTGGGAAAGACGTGTGGACCCTTGAAAGGGATATGCTTACAAATGAAAAAATGACGATGGAGATCCTTTCAAATGTAAACCACGGAGATCTAGATAGTGCAAAACACGTTTTTTTCAAGAATCTCAAAGCAAGGGTTGTGGGAATTGCAAGAGGTGTTGAACCGTTGAGCAAAGCAGATGGGGAATTTATGAGATGGAAATACAAGGAAAGTTATTCTCGGAAAGCTGATATTAAGGGTAAGAATGAGAATATATAATGGGCTATAACAAAATATCAAAACTATTGCCGGAAACAAAATACAGGGCCTCAATGATTGTTTTATTGAGCGACGGGTTTTGTTTAGGTAAAGCTAAATAAGTAAAAGCAGACGAAGGGATACCGCTGATAGCATGTTTAAAAATTAATATCATTGCACCGAGTGATATACTGATAACGTAACGGATATATTGATAGCAGAGGTTGAGAGTATTGCAAATTTTACATAATATGACCATTTACATAAGGTAACCATGTTACATTTTAGATATCTTGCATGGGATATATGTTAAAGGTAAGTAAATCCATATAAACAAAGGAATCTGTTTGCAAAATCATAAAATGATTGGGATAGGTAATTGAAGAAATAAATTCGGGGCTGTGGAAACACTGATAAACTTGTTGAAATTTCAATAATAATTCCACATCAAAATAACAGCCCGAAAAAAATTTTTCGGAAAAAGAGAAAAAAACAGTTGACATAAGGTAGTAAGGAGTGGTAATATATTCAAGCTGTCGCAAAACGGCGGAGGTCAACCGAAAGAGAAACGAGTAGGAAGACAGAAGCAAAAGAGCGTGAGTCAATGCAAAAATAAAATAAAAAAAACGTAAAAAAAGGTATTGACATAAAACGTGAGCGATGGTAGAATATATATCGCTGACCACGAAAGTGGAGAGCGAAAAGGCACGAGAAAAAGTGCCAAGAACCTTGAAAACTTCATAGTGTAAGAAAACTTAGTCAAAGAGAAGTGAAATTCTCAAAACCAAGTACAATCTGA
>JALENW010000006.1 GCA_022766365.1 Clostridiales bacterium
CGGATATTTTTTAGAAAATCACTTCAACTGTTATATCTTCCCATTGTGATTGGCGAAGATATTGACCGTTGGCGTTACGAAAAGCTTTAGCCTGTTCGTAGTTTATTGTGAAGCAGAAGTAGAAATTACTTCTCATCCCCACTTCTAATAGCTGCCTGTGCAGCTGCAAGCCTTGCAATAGGCACTCGGAATGGAGAACAACTTACGTAATTCAGACCAACCTTATGGAGGAACTCAATAGTCTTAGGGTTACCTCCATGCTCACCGCAGATACCAAGCTTGATATTAGGTCTTGTCTTCTTACCCAACTCAACAGCCATCTGGACAAGTTTTCCAACTCCCTTCTGATCGATAGACTGGAATGGATCCTCAGGCAGGATCTTCTTATCGACATACTCTTTGATAAGATCTCCTGTATCATCTCTTGAGAAGCCATATGTAAGCTGTGTAAGGTCGTTTGTTCCAAAGGAGAAGAACTCAGCCTCCTCAGCAATTTCATCAGCCGTGAGAGCAGCCCTTGGCATTTCAATCATAGTACCTACCATGTACTTCATCTCCACGCCGGCCTCACTGATAATTCGATCTGCTGTCTTAACTATTGTAGCCTTGACATTAGCCGTTTCAGCTTTCTCTATTACCAACGGAATCATAATCTCAGGAACAATATTTATATTTCTTTCCTTTGACACTTCAATTGCAGCTCTGATTATAGCCTCAGTCTGCATTTCAGCAATTTCCGGAAAAGACACAGCCAGACGGCAGCCACGATGACCGAGCATTGGGTTGAACTCATGAAGTTCAGCCGCCTTGTGAGAAAGCTTCTCATAAGGAATTCCGGTCTGTTCAGCAAGCTCCCTGGTTTCTTCTTCAGTATGAGGAAGGAATTCATGCAGAGGTGGGTCTAAAAGCCTGATTGTAACAGGTCTTTCTTCCATGACCTCATAGATTCCTTTAAAGTCACCTTTCTGATATGGAAGAAGTTTAGCCAGTGCTGTTCTCCTCTCTTCTTCCGATTCAGCCAAAATCATCTGACGAATTGCAGGTATTCGTTCATCTTCAAAGAACATATGCTCAGTCCTGCAAAGTCCTATACCCTCAGCACCGAATTCCAATGCCTGCTTGGCATCTCTCGGATTGTCAGCATTGGCTCTCACCTTCATTCTTCTAATCTGGTCAGCCCACTTCATTATAGTCTCAAAGTCACCTTTGAGTTCAGGTGTGACAGTTGCAATCTCACCCTCATATACAGCACCCGTGGAACCATTAATGGATATGAAATCACCTTCCTTATATGTCTCACCTTTGACTGTCATCTTCAGGTTCTTCTCATCAACAACAATTTCGGAACAGCCGGCAACGCAGCACTTACCCATACCGCGGGCAACCACTGCAGCGTGGGAGGTCATTCCTCCGCGTGCTGTCAAAATTCCCTGGGCAACTACCATTCCGGCCAGATCCTCAGGAGAAGTTTCCTGACGAACGAGAACAACTTTTTCTCCGCCCTCTGCCGCAGCAACAGCATCAGCTGCATGGAAATAAATCTTACCGAATGCAGCACCCGGAGATGCAGGCAGACCCTTCGCTATCTCCTTTGCTTTCTTTTCTGCCTCTACATCAAATGTAGGGTGAAGCAGCTGATCTATCTGAGCCGGCTCAATTCTTGAAACTGCCGTCTTCTCATCAATCAAACCTTCTTCAACCATATCTACAGCTATCTTTACAGCTGCTGCAGCTGTTCTCTTTCCATTTCTTGTTTGAAGCATATAGAGTTTATTATTCTCAACGGTAAACTCCATATCCTGCATATCCTTGTAGTGCTTTTCAAGAATCTGAGCAATCCTCTCAAAATCCTTGTAAACCTCAGGGAATGTCTCAGCCATTTCAGCAATCGGCTTAGGCGTTCTGATACCTGCCACCACATCCTCTCCTTGAGCATTAACGAGAAATTCACCGAAGATTTCTTTGCTTCCGTCAACTGCGGAACGAGTGAAAGCAACTCCGGTACCCGAAGTATCTCCCATATTTCCGAATACCATGGACTGCACGTTTACGGCAGTACCCAGGTCATCGCTTATACCATTTAATTTTCTGTACAAAATAGCTCTCTCAGTATTCCACGAACGAAATACTGCTTTTACGGCTTCGAGAAGCTGTTCACCCGGAGCCTGCGGGAAGTCCTTTCCAAGTTCGTCCCTGTAGATTTTTTTAAATCCAACGATGATATCCTTCAGATCTTCAGCCTTTAAGTCTACGTCAAATTCAGCCCCTACCTCAGTCTTTTTATCATCAAAAACCTTATCGAACTTTGCCTTAGGAATCTCCATAACCACATCTGAAAACATCTGTATGAATCTTCTGTAGCTGTCGTATGCAAATCTTGGGTTCTCTGTGAGTTTTGCAAGTCCCTCGACGGTATCATCATTTAATCCAAGGTTTAGAATGGTGTCCATCATTCCGGGCATTGATATCACAGCTCCCGATCTGACGGAAACGAGAAGCGGATTCTTAGCATCTCCCAGCTTCTTTCCTGTAACCTGCTCTAATTCTGCAAGTTTTGTATTAATTTCTTCAACGATTTCAGGAGAGATTTCCTTATTCTCAGCGTAATACCTGTTGCACGCCTCTGTAGACACTGTAAATCCGAAAGGTACAGGCAATCCTATCTTGGTCATCTCTGCCAGATTTGCACCCTTTCCTCCCAGAAGATCTCTCATCTCCTTTGAACCTTCGTTAAATGAATAAACAAATTTCGTCATCTCTTAATTCTCCTTTAAAATTTAAGTTTTTCATTTATATACTGTTTCACCTTGGTCTTAGGTATTCTAACCTGCTCCATGGTGTCACGATCCCTAATTGTAACACTGCCATCTTCTGCGGAATCAAAGTCTACACAGATACAAAACGGCGTCCCGATCTCATCTTCTCTTCTATATCTCTTACCAATAGACCCGGCTTCATCGTAATCAACCATAAATTCCTTAGCCAGATCATTGTATAATTCGGTAGCTTCTCCACTCTGCTTCTTGGAAAGTGGCAATACCGCAGCTTTAAACGGTGCAAGCGCCGGATGGAGCCTTAAGAGTGTCCTCACGTCCTTCTTACCGTTTCCTCCTTCAAGTTCTTCCTCACAGTATGCATCTGCCAGAAATGCAAGAGCCACTCTGTCAGCACCCAGAGACGGTTCTATGCAATACGGAACATACCTCCTCTCCGGATCTTCCTTAGGCAACGACGGATCTGCATCGGGATCCACATATACCATGGACTCCCCTGAAACTTCTTGGTGGGATTTGAGATCGTAATTCGTCCTGTTGGCAATCCCCCAAAGTTCTCCCCATCCAAAAGGGAACTTATATTCAATATCCGTAGTTCCATTGCTGTAGTGAGAAAGTTCCTCAGGAGAATGATCTCTCATCCTGATTTTCTCAGGTTTCATTCCCAAATCCTTGAGCCAGTCCATACAGTACTTCTTCCAGTACTCAAACCAGTCCATATCTGTTCCCGGTTTACAGAAAAATTCCAGCTCCATCTGTTCAAATTCTCTGGTTCTGAAAGTGAAATTCCCGGGTGTAATCTCATTTCTAAAGGACTTACCTATCTGAGCAATGCCAAAAGGTATCTTCTTTCTGGAAGCCCTCTGTACATTTTTGAAGTTAACGAAAATACCCTGTGCGGTTTCCGGTCTGAGATAAAGCTGAGATGAACTCTCCTCTGTAACACCTTGGAAAGTTTTAAACATCAGATTGAACTGTCTGATAGGAGTGAAATCCTTTTTCCCACATTCGGGACATGCTATCCCATGATTGGAAATGTAGTCCTCCATCTGCTTGTTGGTCCAACCGTCAACTACCTCTTCAGGTAAATTCTCTACCTTCATATAATCTTCTATAAGTTTATCAGCACGAAATCTGGACTTACAGCCTTTACAATCTATAAGTGGATCGGAAAAGCCTCCAACATGCCCTGAGGCCACCCAAGTCTGTGGATTCATGAGAATTGCAGCGTCAAGCCCCACATTATATGGGCTCTCTTGTACGAATTTCTTCCACCACGCCTTCTTTACATTGTTCTTGAATTCTACGCCCAAAGGACCATAATCCCACGTATTTGCAAGGCCTCCATAAATTTCAGAACCGGGAAAAACATATCCCCTGCCCTTAGCGAGGGCAACAAGCTTGTCCATTGTCACTTCATTACTCATAGTACTTATTTATCCAATTCCTTTTCAATATTATCTAATCTGTGATTAAGGGCATCCAGTGCACCCTTTGCAGAATCCTCTGCAACATCAGCAACATCATCAACCTTGTCTTTAACCTGGTCTGCTGCCTCCTCCACCTTCTTTCCTGTTCGACCAATTACTTCATCAGCCTTCTCTTTGATATCACTTGATGATTCAGAAACTCCGGTCTTAGTCTCCTCGATCACTTCACGTGCTTTCTGAGCGGCTGATTCCGTCTTATCCTTAGCATATTCCTGAACTTCTTCCCATTCAACTTCGAGATCAGAACCTCTGTCCAAAATCTTCTCCTTGATGTCAGCTGCAAAATCTCGCAAGCCGTCATACATGTCAGAAACTACAGGAGCCTTCTCTTTCAGTCCGTCAAAATATTCGCTTCCCTTGTTCTTAGCATCATCGAATATCTCTCCGGCCTTGCCGTAGTAAATAGCACCCTTATCGTAAATCTTATCTGCCTTGTTTGAGATGTCTATGGAGGACCCGTCATCTTTTACAACTTCTATTCTACACTTGAATCCAAATGCAGCAACAAGCCCTGCAACGATACCCCATGGTGCAACAACAGCACCGATAATACCCGCATTTACAGGCAGATTCATAACAACATCATCATCTTTTTTGACGACAATCTTTGTAACATTTCCCTTTGCTACAATTGCCTTAAGCTTATCTATGATGTCCTCTTTCTTGTTCAGATCCCTCTGGCTGTGAATTTCACCATTTACGGAATCCTCCAGATAGATGATAGCATCTACTACATTACCCCCGTTTTCTTCAAGAGCTTCCTTAGCTTCTCTATAAGACACTCCTGTTCTGTCCTTAACTAATTCAATTTTCTCCAAAGTGATTTCCATAGTTTTTCTCCTTAAAAATATTACTCGCTAAAAAATCCCGCAGACAGACTATCGCTAAGCAGTTGAGTAATGTCAAGGTGATATGCCATATATTCTCGTATGACATTTTGCAGTTTTGCCGCGTCAGCTCTTTTTAGAGCTAAATTTTTAAATCTGCGAAATGGTGTCACCTCAAAATATTTTACAACCTCTATCATACCAAATTCTACGGCATAAATCAACGCATCGCCCTGTTTTTCTCTGCATTCTTCACAGATTACGCCCCCCTGTTCTACGGAGAAATATTTGAGATTTTCTTTGGTTCCGCATACTGTACATTCCACAAAATTCGGAAAGTAACCAAGCTTCTTCAAGAGTTTTATCTCATACGCCAAAACCAACGTCTCCGGGGAACGTTTCCTATCCTCTGTCATTTCAAGGAAAGTTTTCAATAATGTGAAAACTTCCGCCATGGGTTGATCTTCCGGCATCAGTCTGTTAGTCAGTTCGAGCACCAGAGATGAGGCACTGTACTTCTCAAAATCCTCACCGATTGCATAATATGTTTTGATAACGTCCGCCGAGTCCAGATTATAGTAACCCCTGTTGCTGAAAATTTTGTAATCCCCAAGGGTAAACGGACTGATTGCAAGCTCCGATCTTCGCTTTCCTCCAAAGCCCAGTTTGGAACCCACAGAGATTTTCCCATATTTCTTTGTGAAAAGGCTCAGCATATTGACTCCGCCTGCAGCCCTTGTACGCCTCAAAACTATGGCTTCAGTATGTAAAAGCATCAGTATATCATTCCTTATATCCAAAATTGGAAAGCATAAAATCGCTGTCTCTCCAATTTTCCTTAACTTTGACCCAAAGTTCAAGGAAAACCTTAGTCCCCACAAGTGCTTCTATGTCTTTTCTGGCACTCTTTCCAATACCCTTGAGCTTCCGACCATCTTTACCTATGATGATTCCCTTATGGCTCTTCTTTTCGCAATAAATCACAGCACTGATCCTGGTGAGCTTATCCAGTTCTCTGTAGCTTTCAATTTCAACAGCCACCCCGTGGGGTACCTCATCGTCCAAAAATTCAAGTGCCTTCTCTCGAATGATTTCGCTGACGATAAACTTCTCCGGATGATCCGTAATCATGTCATCAGGGAAATATAATGGTCCCGGCTTCGTCAGTTTCATCACTTCATCCAATAGTTCGGGAACCCCTGCTCCTTCAATAGCCGAAATCCCCACAACACTTTCAAAAATTCCCATATCCTCATACGTATTGAATGTCTCTTTCAAGTCATCGGGTGCCATTAAATCTATTTTGTTAATCACAAGAATCTTAGGAGTATCTATATCTTTCAGCATTTCTACAATGTTCATATCTCCCGGTCCCCTGTCTATGCGACTATCCACAAGGAACAACAAAACATCAACCTCCGAGAATGTTCTGATGGCTGCCTCCGTCATAGACTTCCCCAGCTTATTTTTGCCCTTGTGTATCCCGGGGGTGTCAAGAAATACTAGCTGTACCTTGTCATCTCCCATTTCATCAGTGTAGATTCCCCGTATGGTATTTCTCGTGGTTTGAGGTTTGTTTGCAGTTATTGCTATTTTTTCCCCGAGGAAACCGTTAAGCAATGTGGACTTACCCACATTAGGTCTTCCTACGATTCCTACAAATGCAGATTTATTCATTATCGCAACTCTCTAATCTAAATCCGTGTGGCAGGGCATCACCCAGACTCATATCCATCAAATGGTCCTCATCAGGACCTGTTATAACTCTTATATCGGGAGCAAATTCATAAAGAAACTGTCTGCATATTCCGCAAGGCCATGCCTCTCCACCGTTTCCGCTTATAGCAATCTTTGTAAATTCCCTTGTACCCTCGGAAACCGCTTTGGTACAGGCAGTTCTTTCTGCACAGATTGTCCCTCCCAAAGATGAATTTTCCACATTCACTCCTGTGAATACCTTGCCGTCTTTAGACAGTAGAGCCGCCCCCACATGAAAATTTGAAAATGGAGCATATGAATTTTTCTCAGCCTCAACTGCCATTCTGAAAAGTTCTTTGTTGCTTATATTTGTTTCCGAATTATTATCCATTTCGGTTTATCTCCTTTAAGTCTCATTAAAGCTACTGGATTTAAGGCTTTCCAAAATAATGATTCCATGGTTATGTTGAATGCTTTGTATGATTTCCCGGATTAATCTTAATTTCGTCCTTACCCAAAACGATCTTTACGATTTCCTCTTCCCTCAGCCTCATCTCTTTTCTCTCATCTTCGTCCATATGATCATATCCCAATAGGTGGAGTATGCTGTGAATGAAGAGATATGTAAATTCTCGGGCATTTGAGTGACCGTATTCACAAGCTTGCTTTCTACACCTTTCCGGACAGATTACTACATCTCCCAGAAAAACAGGACCGTCTTCCGGAATCTCTTCATCCGGCTCAAACTGAGGAAAGCTCAATACGTCTGTAGGCTTGTCTATTCCGCGGTAATTCCTGTTTAAATCCCTGATTTCTTCTTCACTGGCAAAGGTCACACTGACTTCAACTCTCTCCGGAGGTATTTCTTCCTGTATGCAAGCCAGCTCGCATGCCATGTACATAATTTTTTCCGCCTCCGGGCTCCAAAGGTCCTTCTCCGAAAAATCTCCTGTAATATTCATATTGAAACCTCATCTTCAGCAGTACTTCTACCCTGGCTTGATTTTGCATAGTATCTGTCATATGCA
Source organism: Clostridiales bacterium (assembly GCA_022766365.1). Taxonomy (GTDB): domain Bacteria; phylum Bacillota; class Clostridia; order Peptostreptococcales; family Anaerovoracaceae; genus S5-A14a. The sequence goes on from JALENW010000006.1 coordinate 7,818, forward strand.
CTTATTATGCGCTTAACCATCTCATGTCTTACAACGTCCACTTCCTTAAGATAACAGAAATCTATTCCCCTAACATCGCGCAGAACCCTCCTCGCCACATCAAGACCTGATTTCTTGTCCCGTGGCAGATCAATCTGGGTGATGTCACCGGTTATTACCATCTTCGAGCCAAAACCCATTCTCGTAAGAAACATCTTCATCTGCTCCTGTGTAGTGTTCTGGGCTTCATCCAGAATTATAAAAGCATTGTCCAGTGTCCTTCCCCTCATATATGCCAAAGGAACAATTTCAATGGTTTCCTTTTCTTTCAGACGCAGAACCGTCTCTCTTCCCAGAACGTCATACAAGGCATCATACAAGGGTCTCAGATATGGATCGACTTTATCCTGCAGATCTCCTGGCAGAAATCCGAGATTTTCTCCGGCCTCCACAGCAGGTCTTGTCAGAATAATCTTCTCAACCTGCTTGTTTTTATATGCGGTGACTGCCATGGCAACTGCCAGATACGTCTTGCCTGTACCCGCGGGACCTATTCCGAAAATCACGTCTCGCTTCCTGATACTGTTTACATAATTTCTCTGACCAATGGTTTTCGGCCTTATGGGTTTGCCCCTTGTTGTAAAGCAAACAATATCTTTGCTAACCTGGCTTTCCTTATAGGACATGCCTTTTTCTTTGAGTTGAATTATGTAACTGATTTTCTGGGCGTCGAGTTTCTCACCTGTACCCAGAATCTCCATGAGTTCTTTGAGAATTTCTTCTGCAAGCTGTACATTCACCCCTCTTATGAGAAGGCTGTCATCTCTCTGATATATTTCAACATTTGCAGCCTCCTGCACCAAGTTAAGGTTCTTGTCCATCGTCCCGAACAACTCACCTCTGTCGATATCCTCCGGAATGGAGATTTCTTTTAATTCTTCTGTCAAAATCCGCGTCCTCTCTGTTCCATTGCTATTTTTCTTCTTTGAGGATTGCCACCATTTCCCCGGCTTTCACCTGCTGTCCCTCTTTTACGAAGATCTCGTCCACAATACCGTGGGCGGTAGCTATGATTTTACTTTCCATTTTCATCGCCTCAACAATTGCAATTGGATCGCTTTCAGCTATCCGATCACCTACACCGACAAGAACTTTAATAATCTTACCCGGAATATTAGCGCCTATTTCAAGGGGATTACCCTCATCTGCCATTACCGTAACCGTTGTATTAACAGACTCTTCTACATCGTTGTCTTTTATCTTGATGGTCCTTCGGTTTCCATTAACTTCGAACACAACATCCCTGTATCCTCCGGCATCAGGTTCACGAATCTCAACCAGTTTAATTATAAGTTCCTTACCTTCACTGATTTTAACCTCGCAGGTTTCTCCCACTTTAATTCCATGGAAGAAAACATCCGAGCCCATCAGTCTCAGACTGCCCTGTTTCTTGACAGTGTTCACATAATCCTCAAACACCTTAGGATACATTGCATAACTTATGACTTCTACAGGGGTCCCTTCAATTCCAAGATCTGTTTTTAATTTTTCACGCAAAGCATTGAAATCTTCCGGTTCAAGGAGTTCGCCGGGCCTGCATGTAATTGGCTTTTTGCTCTTAAGAACCATCTTTTGCAGTTCCTTCGGGAAGCCTCCCTCAGGCTGCCCCATCATTCCTTCAAAGTAGGAAACGATTGAATCAGGATAGTCAAAGTTTCTGCCTTTTTCCAATATGTTGTCAGGGGTCAAATCGTTTTGCACCATAAAGATAGCCATATCTCCCACCATCTTGGAGGACGGAGTAACTTTTACAATATCTCCAAGCATTGCATTGACACTTTTATACATATCTTTAACTTCTTCGAATTTATGACCGAGACCGAAGCTTTCCACCTGAGGTTTCAGATTTGAATACTGACCTCCCGGAATTTCGTATTTATATATCTCTGCTGTAGATGTCTTAAGATCTGATTCGAAATTTGCATAAACAGGTCTCACATCTTGCCAGTACTCGGAGATTTTCTGTATCCCGTCAATATCTATTCCTGTCTCAATAGGAGAGTTTTCAAGAGCTGCAACTATTGAGTTAAGAGCAGGCTGAGATGTCAGCCCTGACATAGAGTTAAACGCAGCATCTATAACGTCTACTCCTGCCTGTGCAGCCATCAAAACAGTTGCCACTCCGTTTCCGCTTGTATCATGCGTATGAAGATGAATAGGAATATTGATTTCTTCTTTAAGGGCTGTTATCAGTTTATATGCCGCCATAGGCTTAAGGAGACCTGACATATCTTTGATTCCGAGGACATGTGTTCCCTCTGCCTCCAGGGCCTTTGCCATTCTTATATAGTATTCCAAATTATATTTTGTTCTGGATTCATCTAGGATATCGCCGGTATAGCACATGCAAGCTTCTGCAACTTTTCCCTGTTTTAACACCTCGTCCAGTGCAATCTTCATTCCTTCTATCCAGTTCAGGGAATCAAAAATCCTGAACACATCTATGCCCTTTTCAGCAGACAACTTCACAAATTCCCTTATTACATTATCAGGGTAATTCTTATAGCCAACTGCATTTGCTCCTCTGATAAGCATCTGGAACAAAATATTCGGAATCTTCTTTCTCAGCGTTTCAAGTCGTTCCCACGGATCTTCTTTTAGAAATCTGAACGCAGTGTCGAATGTAGCTCCTCCCCACATTTCAAGAGAGAAAAGGTCTTTACCGTACACGGCAACTGCAGGAGCAATCTTAACCATGTCAACAGTTCTTACCCTTGTTGCCATCAACGACTGCTGAGCATCCCTCATAGTGGTATCTGTAATGAGAAGCTTTTTCTGGTTCTTAACCCAATCTGCAACAGCTTCAGGGCCTCCCTCATCCAAAATCTGTTTCGTTCCACGGAGAACTTCTATATCCTCATCGGTAAACTTAGGGAAAACAGGTACATTAAACTTAGGCTTATCTCCCTTAGTAACATTTACAACCAAATCCCCAATATAGTTCAGAACTCTCAGCTCCTTGTCATCCTTCTTCGGTATGTCAAAAAGCTCAGGGGTGGCAGCAATGAATCCGGTGTTACAATCTCCTGCCTTGAATTTTGGATGATTCAAAACATTGAGAAGGAATCCTATATTGGTCTTAACGCCTTTGATCTGAGTTTCCCGCAAAGCTCTTATAGCTTTCCTGGTTGCTCCGTCAAAAGTCAAAGCCCAGGAGGTTATCTTAACCAGAAGACTGTCATAATATGGCGTTACCTCAGATCCTGTGAATCCATTTCCTCCATCAAGTCTGATTCCATATCCTGATGCTGATCTGTAAAGCTCTATGACACCTGTGTCCGGTGCAAAGTCGTTGGCAGGATCCTCTGTTGTAATTCTGCACTGGATAGCATAACCCCTGACTTTGATATCCTCCTGACTGCTTATTCCAATCTCTTCATCACCAAGTGCTTTACCCTCTGCAATTAGAATCTGGCTCTGAACGATATCCACACCTGTAACCATTTCCGTAACGGTATGCTCCACCTGAATTCTGGGGTTCATCTCGATGAAGTAATGGTTCCCGTCCTGATCCAACAGGAATTCAACGGTTCCGGCACTTCTATAATTCACAGCCCCTGCAATTTTAATCGCATCGCTGCATATCGATTTTCTCTGTTCATCGCTCAAACATAGAGCGGGAGTAAACTCAATAACCTTTTGATGTCTTCGCTGGATCGAACAGTCACGCTCAAAGAGGTGAACCAGGTTTCCATGCTTGTCTCCCAAAATCTGAACTTCAATATGCTTAGGATTTTCAAGATACTTTTCGATGAAGATATCATCTATTCCAAAGGCTTTCTTTGCCTCACTTCTGGCACTTCGGTACTCAGCTATAAGATCGCTTTCTTCCCTTACAATCCTCATACCTCTCCCGCCGCCACCGGCAGCTGCCTTCAGCATTACAGGATAACCGCAGGCATTGGCAAATTCAATCGCCTCCTTGTCTGACTTTATTGCAGCCTCTACACCCGGGATTGTGGGTACCCCAACTGAATCAGCAACAATCTTTGATTTTATTTTGTCACCGAGTTTATCCATCATCTCGTGAGTCGGCCCTATGAACTCAATTCCGGCTTTTTCACAAGCCTTGGCAAATTCCACATTTTCAGATAAAAATCCATATCCCGGATGGATTGCGTCCACTCCTTTGCTTTTAGCCAGCTCTATAATTTCATCTATACCGAGATAAGCGTCAACAGCTGACTTTCCCTTGCCTATCTGATACGACTCGTCAGCTCTCACTCTGAAAAGAGCATTCTTATCCTCCTCTGAATAAATAGCAACTGTTCTTATACCAAGCTCTGCACATGCCCTGAAAATCCTTATGGCAATTTCTCCTCTGTTGGCAACAAGAACCCTTTTAAAGCGTCTAAATTCACTCATTTCAAACTTTCCTTTCCGTATGTTATCCCCTTCATATCCCGAAGGTTAACATCCAATTTTTTATATGGTATTTCTATTCCCGACTTATCAAAAGTGAGCTTAATATGCTCTTCAATATAATATTTTACATCAAAATAACTGTCTGTCGGACACCATGCTTTCACATCTAATACTACCCCGTCTTCTCCGAGAGCATTGACTCCGATAATTATTTCTTCATTTTGAAGAACTCCGGGACACGAAATTGCTATCTGAAGCAATAGCTGTTTAGCTTTGTCTATATCCGCATCATAGCTTATGGTTGCTACACAATCCACACGGCGCTTCGGTTCCCTTGAGTAATTCAACACCACAGAATTTACTATCAGGGAATTGGGTACCGTAATTTTCTTATTATCAAAAGAATGCAGATGTGTGGTCATGAGGTCTATAGCATCCACAATTCCCAACATCTTTTTCTCCTCAATTTCAACTATCTCACCCTTTAAGATCGGTTTGGAAAACAAAATTATCAGTCCTGCCGCCACATTTGAGAGGCTATCTCTAAGTGCTAATGCTATTGCAGCACCTGTGGCACCCAAAAGAGTCACCAGGGGAACCGTTGGGACATTAAGTGCAGACAAAATTATTATGATCAGTATCACCCATAGAAGTATTTTTTCAGAAACCAGAATGAACCCGTGTAAAGCAAGGTCAAGCCCGGATTTTGAAAGAAGACGCTCCGACAGATAAAGCAGCAGTTTCATTACAAGAAGCCCCACTATAAGAATGCCGAGAGCCATCACGATCATACCTCCATATGTTGTTTCCAGCAACTTCTCCAATCTTTGCATATATTACCTGGCTCTCCTTCTTTCAAGCTCTTTGAGGAGTTTCTTACGAAGCCTTATATCCTCCGGTGTAACTTCCACAAGCTCATCATCATCGATAAACTCAAGAGCCTCCTCAAGAGTGAAATGTCTTGCCGGAGAGAGTTTGATTGCGTCATCATTTCCTGTCGCACGCATATTGGTAGCCTTCTTAGCCTTACACGGATTTACCTCCATGTCCTCACTGCGTGAATTCATACCTACAATCATACCCTCATACACCTTGGTGCCCGGTTCTATAAACATCTGCACTCTCTCGCTGATATTTGATATAGCGTAAGGTGTTGCTGTTCCGTTTTCCATAGCTATGGCAACACCATTCGTCCTGCCCTCGATTTCCCCCTTGTAGTCATCAAACTTCAAAAAACGTTTCTCCATAGTTCCCTCACCATGGGTATCGTTGATAAATTCAGATCTGTATCCGAGCAACCCCCTCGTGGGTACATGATACTCAATTCTGTTGTATCCATTTTCTTCAGACATCTGAACCATCATTCCTTTTCTTAAATTAAGTTTGGAAATGACCGTTCCTGAATATTCCTGAGGAAGGGTTACCACGACTTCTTCAATAGGCTCAAGTTTCTTGCCATTCTCATCCTTTCGAAAGATTACCTCAGGTTTTGAAACAGCAAGTTCATAGCCTTCTCTTCTCATGTTTTCAATCAGAATAGACAGGTGCAGTTCTCCTCTCCCCGATACCTTGAAGCTGTCCGTCGATTCGGTTTCTTCCACAGTCAAACCGACATTCACCTCAAGTTCCTTGTTGAGTCTTTCCCTTATATGTCTTGAAGTTACAAACTTTCCGACTTTGCCGGCAAATGGGCTCTTATTTACAATGAAATTCATCGACATGGTAGGCTCTTCTATTTCAATATTACCCAACGGCTCTACGTGATCCGGATCACATATAGTCTCGCCGATTGAAATATCTGATATTCCTGAAACTACAACAATATCTCCGCACTGTGCCTCCGGAACAGAAACCCTTTTCAACCCTCTGTATATGAACACCTGTCCTATTTTGTTTGAAGTAATGCTGCCATCAGCCTTTGCAACTGCAACCTGCTGACCGCTCTTTATCACACCTCTTGTTATTCGTCCGATTCCAAGCCTGCCGATATAGTCATCATATCCCAGGGAAGAAATTTGCATCTGTAAAGGTTCCCTCGTCATGTCAGGATATGGATTGCATTGTTCCACTATGGTTTCAAAAAGCGGATCTATATTCAAACCTCCAAGACCCTCAGGTGTGTGTTTAAGTCTGTGTCCTTCGTCTCCAAGATTCAGATCAGCCGCTTCTTCAGGATCTCTTACAACTATACCCTGCCTTGCAATCCCATACAGGATCGGGAAATCAAGTTGCTCATCACTTGCGTTAAGATTCATGAACAACTCATAAACCTCGTCCACAACTTGATCTATCCTAGCATCCTTTTTGTCTATTTTATTTATGAGTAAAATAGGTTTGAGACCCTGCTCCAGGCTTTTTTTGAGAACGAATCTTGTCTGAGGCATGGGTCCTTCGCTAGAGTCCACCAGAAGGATTACCGTGTCCACAGTTTTCATAATTCTCTCCACCTCAGAAGAAAAGTCCGCATGCCCGGGAGTATCCACAATGTTTATCTTGTATTCTCCGTGAAGAACAGAACAATTCTTGGAATATATGGTTATTCCTCTCTCTCTTTCTATGTCGTCGCTGTCCATAACCTGATCAAGCATTTCTTCGTTGTCCCTGAATACTCCGCTCTGTTTCAAAAACGCATCCACGAGGGTGGATTTACCTGCGTCAACGTGGGCGATAACGGCAATATTGATTATATTTTCTCTCTTTACTTGGTTCATAGGTCTCCTTATTCATATAATTCAAATTGGGGCTCTTGATTTGGTTTTTAAAATAAAAAACCCCAAAATATTTTATCATAATCCGGGGTTTTTTACAACTGATTGGAACCGGTTAAATTCCACCGGCTCAGTTACAAACAGATATTATTTTAAAAATTATTTGCTGTCATCTTAAGATGAAATCATGGTGATGTCCATGATTAATCAGCCCGGAGGCCAAGTCAGTTTCCTCTTTCCCAAAATATGAAAATGAAGATGTTTGACAGTTTGAAATGCATCCTCTCCCGTATTGATAACTGTTCTATACCCATTATCAAGTCCGAGTTCAGAGGCTATATCCTTAATTTTAAGCATTATATGGCTCATAAGATCTGCATCTTCAGATGTCAAATCATCCAATGACCTTATATGCTTCTTCGGAACAATCAAAACATGAACCGGAGCCTGTGGCTCAATGTCGTGAAAGCAGATAATCTGTTCGTCCTCATAAACCTTCTTTGAAGGAATTTCACCTTCAGCAATCTTACAAAATAGGCAATCACTCATAGCTTTCTCCTTTCATCCCGTCTTTGTATATTTCAGTCAACATAACGTTGACAAAACACCCAAGTTTATCCTCGAATTCCATGGGCAGATACACTCTGATATAGTTGCCCGTATAACCTCTTACAAATTCTCCATCCTTTTCCTCAATAAGGACACGACCCTGCGTTCCGATATTTCTTTTGAAAAATTCCCTTTCTGCGGTGCCAACTACCTTTGTCAGTCTCTCACTGCGTTCCTGTGATGTTTTTCCATCAACCTGATCTTCCATGGAAGCCGCTTTCGTACCGGTTCGTTTGCTGTACCTGAACACATGAACTTTACAGAACCCCGTTTCCCGGACTATATCCACGCTGTCCATGAAGTCCTCCTCACACTCTCCCGGGAAACCGCAAATTATGTCGGTTGAAATTCCATATAGAGGATCAAATCGTCGAAGAGTTTCAACTATTGACAGATATTTTTCCCTGTCGTAACGGCGATTCATGCGTGCAAGTATTTTGTCGGATCCTGATTGTATGCTCAGGTGGAGATGATGACACAATTTATCATATCCGAATAACTTCTTGACATATTCCTCATCGATGACAGTGGGTTCTAGAGAAGAAAGCCTTATTCTAAAATCCCCCGGCAGATTATTAATCTCACCGATAAGTTTGGAAATTCCATCATAACCCAGATCTTCACCATAGAGCGCAGTGTTTATACCGGTAAGGATAATTTCTTTAAACCCCTTTGAAACCAATATCTCTGCTTCTTTTAATATTTCCTTTAACTGTCTGCTCCTGACGGGACCTCTGGCGAATGGAATTATGCAGTAGGAACAAAATCGGTTGCAACCCTCTTGGATTTTAATGTAGGCTCTTGTTCTGCTCTCCATTGATGTGACTACACCGTCACTTTGATATTCGTGCATCTCGTCGTAGCTAAGCACATGACAACTTGTTGCTCCAACAACCTCTTTAGAGTTATTTCGGTCATAGATGAAGTCCTCAACATAATCTATCAAATTATGTTTTTCGTTTGTACCTACCACAATGTCTACACCTTCAATAGCCGATACTTCTTCCGGTTTTATTTGCGCGTAACAACCGGTTACAGCTACAAGACCCGTCGGATTAACTCTCTTTGCCCTTCGGATATATTGCCTTGATTTTCTGTCTGCCAGATTGGTTACCGTGCATGTATTAATCACATATGCATCTGCATAGTCGTTTTCGTCTACAACCGAATGGCCACGTCTCTTAAAGCTTTCTTTCATGGCCTCGGTTTCGTACTGATTCACCTTACATCCAAGGGTGTGAAAGGCTACCCTCATTCAAATCTCCATTCTAATATCTAATTTCTTCTTTGTCTGTCATCTCGCATATCAAAGCTCCATCTCGTATAGGAGCATGGAAAGTACAGCCTGCCCTGCGGTTTCTGTCCTGAGGATACTCTTTCCCAAAGAAACAGGCAATATGCCAAGACTCTCAAGCCTAACTGCTTCATTTGTACTGAATCCGCCCTCCGGTCCGATGACTACAGCAATCTTCGGTACAGGCAGCACATCCGGTGAATCCTGGGAATTCTTTAGATTTTCATCTTTCCATTTACTCAAAAGTCCCCTGATGGTTCTCCCCTCCTCATTTTCATAGGGGAAAATCACTAAATCAAAATCCTCAAGCCCCCGTGCCATATCCTTAAATTGCACGAAACTTCTCACCTTTGGATTTCTGGGAGAAAGACACTGCTTCACCGCCTCATCTGCGACTTTTTGAAGTCGCTGCACCTTCTTTTCCTCTTTGCCCGTCTCCTTAGCGACACATCTATCCATGAAAACAGGAATAATTTCTGAAACCCCAAGCTCCACTGCTTTTCTGACAATCAGCTCAAGTTTAGGGTTCTTAGGCACCCCCTGAAAAAGTGCTGCCTCATATGAAAGCTCCCTGCCGTGTCTTTGCTTATCAACTATTGAAAGAGTAACCCCATCGGAAGATATTTTTTCGATTCTGCCGAGGTACTCCCAACAAGACCCATCCGATACAGGATAGATATCCCCAACCTTCGCTCTTAAAACCTTAACAAGATGATGAATATTCTCAGGTGAAGACACGAAAATCGACTTATCGCCCACATCATTTTGATTTAAATGCAAAATATTCATTATCACCTGACTAAACTTCTACAATTTTTTTGAACAAGACAGGAGCCTCAGTTCTGTCATTTCCTATTTGGAAAGCTTCGCTTGCCTCTCCAAGTGCTCTGTCCACTTTTTCTCTGCTGTTGCCGTAAATGCTGGCCAACGTATCTCCTGCACTGACCCGATCACCGATTTTCTTCTCAATATAGATGCCGGAGGCATAGTCTATTTTATCTTCTTTTTTCGCTCTACCTGCCCCGGTGTGTTGGGACGCAAGTCCAACCGTCCTTGCATTTATCTTTTTCACATATCCATTCGTCTCAGCGACAAGATCCGCCTTAAATTCAGCCTCGGGAAACATGCTGTAATCCTCAACAACATCGGGATTTCCTCCCTGTTTTTCGATGAAAGCCTTCATCTTCATAAGAGCAGCACCGCTGTGAATTGATTGCTTTGCCAGCAAAACACCTTCTTCGGCGGTTTTTGCTCTCCCTCCGAGGTATATCATTATTCCCGCAAGCTGTTCAGCCAGTTCAGTGATATCTGAAGGACCATTTCCTTTCAGAGTTTCTATAGCCTCAATTACTTCAATGGCATTTCCCACGGCCCTGCCAAGTGGCTGGCTCATATCCGTAATGGCCGCAATTGTGGTTTTGCCCGCTGCCTTACCTATTTTGCACATTATAGTTGCCAATTTTACAGCACTTTCCTCGTTTTCCATGAAGGCACCTTCACCGCACTTAACGTCCAGAAGAATCTTGTCTGAACCTGCCGCGAGCTTTTTGCTCATTATAGATGAAGATATCAAGCTGAGATTATCTATGGTTCCCGTCACATCTCTGAGGGCATAAATTTTCTTATCGGCGGGGGTCAGATGACCTGATTGTCCCACTACAGCAATGCCTATATCATTGACTTGAGAGACAAATTCCTCAGGTTCAAGAGTTGTGTTAAATCCCGGTATTGACTCCATCTTATCAACTGTTCCACCGGTAAAACCGAGACCCCTTCCGCTCATTTTGGCAATCGGTACTCCGCAGGATGCAGCTATCGGAGCAACTACCAGTGTAACCTTATCACCGACACCACCTGTTGAATGCTTGTCCACCTTTATACCCTTAATAGAACTCAAATCGATGGTATCTCCAGAAAACCGCATAGCCTGAGTCAGCTCCACGGTCTCCCTCTCGTTCATTTTATTCAGATAAATTGCCATGAGGAGAGCCGCCGCTTGATAATCAGGGATTTCGTCAGCACTGTATCCGTTTACAAAATACTGAATTTCCTCCTTAGAAAGTTCACCTCCATCTCTCTTTTTAACTATGATGTCCACCATGTCGGTGCTGTTTGGATCTGTTTTCTTTGCAACCATTTTGATTATCCTATATCCTTACTTAATAATAATTATCCTGTATCTGTTCTTCACTATACTCCGGTTCTATAACTTTCCTGCAAATCAACACTTATTTTGCTTTTTTCTTAATCTCAGATAGAAAGCTTGTTCCCAAGTTTGTAGGTTTTACATCAAGGAATTCAGCCACTGTAGCTCCGATATCTGCAAAAGTCTTCCTCACTCCAAGATCTGTACCTGGTTCAATCCACTTGCCCCAAGCGAGTACAGGAATATATTCCCTCGTGTGGTCAGTTCCCGAATGAATAGGGTCATTCCCATGGTCAGCACATAAAATGAGCAAATCCTCGTCTCCCATTTCCATGCAAATCTCACCTATTCGATTATCAAAATCCATTATTGCTTTTCCGTATCCCACGGGATTTCTCCTATGACCGTATTCTGAGTCAAACTCAACCAGATTTGTGAAAATCAGTCCGTCGAAATCCATCTTTATTGCTTCTATTGTCTTGTCAACACCGTCCATATTGCTTTTTGTATGAACGGAATCCGTTATACCCTTTCCGTTAAAGATGTCTCTTATCTTACCGACAGCATATACCTTCCTGCCTGAAGCCTTGATATGATCAAGCACAGTATCCTCCGGAGGAGTTACGGAATAATCGTGTCTGTCGGAAGTTCTCTTTCGCTTTCCGTTTTCAATGATATAAGGTCTTGCAATAACACGACCGCATGCCCAGTCTCCGACAAGCATCTCCCTTGCGATTTCGCAGATTTCATAAAGTTTCTCAAGAGGAATGACATCCGTGTTTGCAGTGATCTGGAATACGCTGTCTGCACTTGTGTAAACGATAGGTTTACCGCTTTTCTCATGTTCAGGCCCCAAATCTTCAATGATTTCAGTCCCGCTTGCCGGGTAGTTTCCAAGTACCTCCGTTCCGATTCTTTCCTGGAATTGATCTATAAACTCCCTTGGAAACCCGTCAGGATATGTCTTGAAAGGTATCTTAGTTTCAATTCCCGCAATTTCCCAGTGTCCTGTAGTTGTGTCCTTTCCAACCGAAACTTCCATAGCTTTTCCAAAAGCACCAACCGGCTGCTCCTTCTCCTTCATTCCGGTAACAACACCCGGGATATTACCGATTCCAAACTCTTCAAGGTTAGGGACAAAGAAACCCGGGGTTGCTGCTGCCGCATGATTAAAGGTATGTGCTCCTTTATCTCCGAACTTTTCAGCATCCGGAAGTTCTCCGACTCCCATGCTGTCTAATACAATCAGTATTGCCTTTTTCATATCCATGCCTCCTCGCTTATCATGTAAATATATACCCTCTTTTCTCAGTACTCACCATATTTTCAAAGGGTCAGCCTCTATGTAATCCAAAGCAACAAGGCTGTAGTCAACGCCGTTAATAATCCCCTTAATTGATGTCTGATGTTCCTTTGTTCCATGAAGGTGACCATAGACACACTTGCATACTCCCCTCTCTGACAGAAGCTTCGTAAAACCCGAACCTGAACTTGAACCCGCCGGGGGGTAGTGAATGGCGGCTATAACCGGTGCGTCCATATTGTCTCGCTGCTGCTTCTGTCTGGCAACATCGTCAAGGGACATTTCAAGCCGCAGTAACTCTCTCCTGTAAATCTTCTCATCATGCTCATCAAAATCTCTGGTTCCCGGAGTTATCCAACCCCTGCTTCCACACACATAAACATTTTCGTTCTGCAGATAAATTCCCTTATTTTGCAGGAAGTAAATATTTGAAAACAATTTGTTCATCTTGGATGTAGATGTCCACCAAAGATCATGATTCCCTTTGGTGATCACCTTATATCCGGGAAGCCTGCTTATCCATGTGAGATCAAGCATAGCCTCGTCAAGTCTTAACCCCCATGAAACATCTCCCACTATTATTACCGTGTCATTTTCTTTGATTTTTCCCTTCCATTTCTCTTGAACTTTAAGATGGTGTGCATGCCAGGCAGGTCCGAATATGTCCATGGGTTTGTTTATCCTCGGATCAAGTGAAAGGTGCAAATCTCCTATTGCATATATGCTCATTAAATTCAATCTCCCTGGTTTTCTCGCAATTTCGCTTGACGGTACTTCTTACACATCATTTCACGCCGGTGGTTTATTCTGATCATTGCAAATTCCCTGTTCCTGTGGCTTTACATGATCCGTAAAATCTCCATAAGCACTAACCTTATTGAGTTTTCTCATCATCTGACGTGTTCTTACGCCAACAAGCTTTTCGAGTTCGTCATCTGCCCTTGCAATGCTCCCTCTAACCTGAGACAGACCTCTTTCGAAGTTAGCAAATTCAGTCTTAACTTCGGCTAAAACTTTCCACACTTCTGTTGACCTCTTTTGAACCGCAAGGGTTTTGAAGCCCATTTGCAAACTGCTCAAAAGAGCTGTAAATGTTGTCGGACCGGCAACGCAAACATCAAATTCACGCTGAAGCTCCTCTACAAGCCCCAGATTAATAACTTCTGCGTAGAGCCCCTCAAATGGCAAAAACATTATAGCAAAATCCGTGGTATCCGGAGGAGATATGTACTTATCCCTTATGGACTTTGCTTCAGTTTTAATAACAGATTTCAGGTTTCTAAGGGCAAGAGATATGATTTCAGAATCTCCGGTATCGTATGCATCCACAAGTCTACCATATGTGTCTGCAGGGAATTTGGAATCTATGGGTAGGAAAACCCCCTCAGGCAGTTTGATTGCAAATTCAACTCTATCCCTTGTACCCGGCTTCATAATCTCATTTTCAACGTACTGATGTGAAGCCAGAACCTCATCAAGTATATTTTTGAGCTGGAGTTCCCCGAGAATTCCACGGGTTTTTACATTGCTTAAAACCTTCTTTATATCTTCCATACCTCGTGCCATCGACTGCATTTCTCCGAGGCCTTTATACACCTGTTCAAGGCGCTTATTCATCTCAAAAAGCCTTCTCTCCTGAGCCTCCAGAGATTTTGTCTGCGCATCCATCGATATGCTCTGGTTTTGTGAATTTTGTACTTGAAATTCCCCCATCATTCTGCTGTAACCCTTGAGCGTATTTTCAAGTTTTGAAATTCTTATAACAAAATAAATCACAAGCCCGACAATTACAACAAGCATGGCCATGGCAACTGTTAACAAAAGCCGGCTACTCATTCAACATCTCCATAGCTTTGAGATATCCACCGATGCCTTCTCCTGCTACAGAAGCAACGGACACCTCCTCAAACAGGCTTTTTTGTCTGTATTCTTCACGCTGGGAAATACATGTAAGATGAACCTCTATAATAGGAATTGAAAGTGTTCTCAAAGCATCAAGTATTGCAACAGAAGAGTAGCTGTACCCTGCACCATTTATAATTAAACCATCATAATAGTGGTTGGATTCATGGATCTTTTCGATAATTTCCCCTTCAAAATTACTCTGAAAAACCTCCACATCCATGGAAATTTCTTCAGCCTTCTCCATGATTTTATTTACCAGGTCACCATAAGTGTCTGTGCCGTAGATTTCAGGCTCTCTGCTTCCGAGCATATCAAGATTAGGTCCATTTATCACCAGGATACTCTTCTTAAAATGAGCATTATTGTTGATGTCGAAATCGGACCAATCCTCATACAATTTCTCCCTTCGCCTGTAAAGATTTTCGATTCCCTCTTTGGCTGAAACCGGTCTGCCGTCAGCCTTTAACTTGCTCAGATCTCTCTTAACCCAGATGATGACTCCGTTTTGCCTCAGATACTCAAGATTTTCCGGAACTTCAACCACTCCGCCTCCACAAGCAATTACCTGTCCGCTTTCTTTTGAAACTTCCTCATATATGCTGCTCTCCATGACGCGAAATCTGTCCTCACCGAACTCAGTTATATAATCCTCGGGTGATTTGCCAAAACGCTGTTTAAACAGCACATCCGTATCCACTAAAGGCAACCGATGAACATTTGCAATCCGCCTGCCCATAAAGCTTTTCCCTGCTCCCGGCATACCTATCAGACATCTGTTCAGAACCTTTCCGAGAACTTTATCGATTACATCCTCAATATCCCCATCCTCAATGGAGCCGCGGCAAAAAATCTCAGCAGATTTTCCTGCCTGCGCCACCAGCATTTCAAGTCCTGTGGCCGTCTTCAATCCTCTCTCCTCAGCTGACAAAATCAATCCTGTTCTGTAAGGATTATATATTATGTCGACTACCGCTTCAAGCTTGTCAAACAGACTTATGTCAATCGGTTTCTCTTTGGTGCACGGATACATACCGACAGGTGTACAGTTGACAAGAACCTCCATATCCCTGTATTCATTGGTGTTTTTATAATTGATTGGGCCTGTTCTCGAAACGAGATAGATATTTGCAGCACCCAGATCCTTGCACACCGCCTGTGCAGTCTTTGCTGCACCACCTGTTCCAAGGATAACAACTTTCTTTCCAAGAACCTCAATTTCGTTCTTCTCCAAAATATATTTGAAGCCGAAATAATCTGTATTGTATCCTGTCAGACTACCGTCAAGTTCCCTTTTTATCGTGTTCACATTGCCAAGAGCAAAACACTCCGGTGAATGCTGCTGACACATGGGAAATACAACTTCCTTGTATGGCATGGTTACGTTGAAACCGTCATAACTTAAATCTCCGAGAATCTCTCCAAGGTTTTCCCTCTTTGTAGGACAGAGTCTGTATTCATAATCTCCCCAAAAACTATGAACTAAAGGAGAAATGCTGCGAATTGGCTTTTCACTTATAAGTCCGAAAGTCCCTGCCTTGATAATCCCTTCTTGAAATTCCCTTGATGAGTCAAGTATGGCCCTGAAAACCATACCGTCATTCACATTTATCTTGTTGAAGATCTCCTGTTCCCTATCTTCATCAAATATGGGGATATTCTTGTGCTTTTTGTAGCGTGCCACCTCCTCAAGCACGTTTCTGCGCTCAGATAAAAGTTGAGAAATCTCCTGATCGATCTTATCAATTTTTCTCCTGCATTCCTTGATATCAGTCATTTCGGCTCTCCTTATAATCTATTAATAAATCATATAACACAAGAGCCGTTACCGCCTTTACCACGGGTACTGCCCTTATTGCAACTGCCACATCATGTCTTCCCTTGTTATTCAGCAAAACATTTTTCTTCGATAAAAGATTTACGGTTCTCTGCGTCTTACCAATAGAAGGGGTGGGCTTTACCGCCACCCTGAATTGAAGTTTTCCTCCTGTTGTAATTCCTCCAAGTAAACCACCACAATGGTTGGTTTCCAGTTCCACACTTTTAAAGTTCTTTGCACAATTCGTTATATCATCAGTATTATCTTTGGTTCCAAAAGTCATGAGATAATCGGGAGCATGCTCATCTCCCTTTGTACTTGCATCGATATGCTCCGTACTGTTTTTCGTCACAATTCTGAACGCATCGTTATTCTCACTTCCCCTCCTTACTGCACATGCAAATCCGTCTCCAAATTCCAATCCTTTGACACCCGGTATTGAAAAAATCATTTGACCAAGTCTGCTCTCAACTTTGTCGAATATAGGCTCGCCCACACCCGGTGGAAGCCCCTCCGCCGTACACCACAGGATTCCGCCCAGAGAGTCTCCTTCTCTTTCAGCCTCTAAAATAAAAGGGGTTATCTCCTTTTTAAAAAAATCACTCCCGAATTCCTCAGATGCTTCTTCTGTAAGAGCATGCCCTCCTAAATTGAGTAATCCTGCATATACGGATATCCCTTCTTTTTCCAGCACCTGCATACATATTCCTCCGGCCACTGCAAGTGGAGCTGTGAGCCTTCCGGAAAGATGTCCTCCCCCTTCCAGAATTCCATACTCTCCCCATTTAGCAACCTGAGTGTAATCTGCATGACCCGGCCTCGGTACATTTGCTACATCACTGTAGTCCTTCGATTTTACATTCTCATTCCTTATGATAGCTCCAAGTGGAGTCCCGGAGGTTATTCCGATAGAAAATCGGGAATCGAATCTAATTCCGCTCAGGAATTCTATTTTTTCTTTTTCTTTTCTTGGCGTAGTTCCGGGCATATCGATTCCCATTCTGTCCCTCATCAGACTGTTAAGTTCATTGAGATCAACCTGTATCCCTGCCGGAAGTCCATCGATTACCACTCCCACTGCAGGACCGTGGGACTCTCCGAATATGGAAATTTTAATATTCTTACCAAATGTCGATGACATGTCCTCACTCCTTCAACATTAACAAAACTTCGATTAACGATGACCCTTTAGGGCAATGTTTCGGAACCACCTTAATTTCTAAATGTCCGCTATCCGAAGAAACCTTTCCTATATTTCCCGGCAACGATCTATGCAAGACCAACATTCCCGTCAAGACCCGCTTCCTTCAGATCTCTGAAAAATCTCGGATACGACTTGGAAACCGATTTCCAGCCGTCAATGATGATTGGGTTTTTTGATATCAGAGAAGCTAAAGCAGCCATCATAACCATTCTATGATCCTGTGTCATGATATAGATAAATTCTCCATCTGAGTTCTCAGTCTTACCCATATCTCCGGCATTGCTCATTTCTTCGCCCAAGCTTGTTTCATCAGAAGCCTCATCTTTCTCCATTTCACAGCCGGCTTCTATTATGATATCTCCATCTTCATATTCAAAGCTTCCGCCTACGGCCGAAATGATCTCGGAAATCCCCTCAATTCGATCACTCTCCTTAAAAGCCAGG
Source organism: Clostridiales bacterium (assembly GCA_022766365.1). Taxonomy (GTDB): domain Bacteria; phylum Bacillota; class Clostridia; order Peptostreptococcales; family Anaerovoracaceae; genus S5-A14a. Next base: position 25,651 of record JALENW010000006.1, read on the forward strand.
ATATCTATTCCGGAGAAACGTGTTTTGTTGTCCCTGGAAAGTGCAAGCACCGTCAGATTAGGTACCAAATCGGGCACGTCGCTACAATCTATGGCAATGTCTTCATCTCTATCCATTTCCTTAATAAAATCTCTTACTTTACTATCTCCTTGTATAGAGTTTGTATTGATGCCTTTAAGAAAAATCGGTTTACCTGTAAGTTTCTCAGCCACAAGCCAAAAAGAAGCACTGGACCAGTCACCCTCAATCTTGTACTCCCCGGGGCCACGGTAAACCTGATTGCCCATAATTGAGTAGGCAATCATCTCGTGAGACTCATGTTTCTTTGCTATTGTGATACCAAACTCCTCCAAGACCTTAATCGTCATATTGATATAAGACTGAGAAACCACAGGCTTCTCCACCACCAAAGTGCTTTCGTCTTCCAAAAGTGGCAGGGCCATTAAAAGACCACTGATAAACTGGGAGCTTTCTTTTCCCTTAATATTGTACTCTCCCGGAACCAGCTTCCCTCTTATATTTATCGTCATTTTTTCGTCATCAAGCACCAATGAGCAACCATTTTTCTTCAGTGTGTTTACAAGCATCATTATCGGCCTTCTGTATAGGGATTCAGCCATGACAAAACGCGCTCCAATACCAAGGGCTCCCACCACCGGTAAAAGGAATCTTAATGTTGCACCACTGTCCGCTACAGGCAGAATAGGTACAAAGTCATTTACACTTTGCTTTTTCAGTTCTGCTTTTTTCATTGATATGGTCATCGCATGAAGCCTATCCAATGCCTCTTTCGTTGCCTTCATATCAGTGGAAATATCTCCATCCTGAAAATTTCCTTTAACTACAGTGTTAGCAATACCTTGAAGGTTTTCGAGAAAAGTACATATGCTAACCCTGTGAAATATTGATTTAGATGCCAAAAGATTTATGGTTACAGTCATGCTTACGCCTCCTGATTTCAAAATATTTTTAATTTAGGGCAAATCCTTACTGTCTATAATCTTTCTAATTATACCACGAAAGACACCGCAGCGTAAACTTTTCCTTGATAAATTAAAACACTGACCAGCTTATGGAGCACCTATTAAAAATAAAAATACCCGCATCCGAAGTATATTTCTCCGAAAGCGGGTATTCAATTAGATTAATGAACATACAGTGCTATAATAGACTTTATATGCATTTATGTGTCAGTTGCATTATCTAATGTTCTTCTTACGACTTGTCATTGCCACAAGTACTGTTCCAGCCAGTAGTACAATTCCATAGCCTGCTAAATCTGCACTATCTCCTGTATTAGGTGTATTATTAGCCTTCACTGTCTTGGTTTCAACTGTTTTAGCCGGGGTTTTACCAGGTTTCACTTTATCCTTAGGAGTTCCAGGTGTACCTGGCTCTGCTGGTGTTACTGGTGTTGCAGGTGTTACTTCTTCTTTCTCCCACAGTGCTACAAGAGTCAAATCACTCTTACCTACTGTATCCTTATCGAAGTTCCAGCTATAGCTTCCTGAGAACCAACCTAGGAACTTGTATCCATCTTTCTTAGGATCTGCAGGTTTTACTGCCTTCTTACCTACTTCAACTTCCTGTGCCTTTGGTGTAGGCTCTCCGCCGTTTGCATCAAAGCTTACCTTAACTTTGGCTACAGGTTCAGGTGTTGGAGGTGCTACCTCTTCTTTCTCCCACTGTGCTACAAGAGTCAAATCACTCTTACCTACTGTATCCTTATCGAAGTTCCAGCTATAGCTTCCTGAGAACCAACCTAGGAAATTATATCCGTCTTTCTTCGGATCTGCAGGTTTTACTGCCTTCTTACCTGCTTCAACTTCCTGTGCCTTTGGTGTAGGCTCTCCGCCGTTTGCGTCAAAGCTTACCTTAACTTTAGCTACAGGTTCTTTCTCCCACAGTGCAACAAGAGTTAAATCGCTCTCTCCTACCGTATCCTTGTCAAAGTTCCAGCTATAGCTTCCTGAGAACCAGCCTAGGAACTTGTATCCGTCTTTCTTCGGATCTGCAGGTTTTACAGCCTTCTTACCTACTTCAACTTCCTGTGCCTCCGGTGTAGGCTCTCCGCCGTTTGCATCAAAGCTTACCTTAACTTTAGCTACAGGTTCAGGTGTTGGAGGTGCTACCTCTTCTTTCTCCCACTGTGCTACAAGAGTTAAATCGCTCTTACCTACTGTATCCTTATCGAAGTTCCAGCCATAGCTTCCTGAGAACCAACCTAGGAACTTGTATCCATCTTTCTTAGGATCTGCAGGTTTTACAGCCTTCTTACCTACTTCAACTTCCTGTGCCTTTGGTGCAGGCTCTCCGCCGTTTGCATCAAAGTTTACCTTAACTGTAGGTTCAGAAGCAACTCCTTCCTTCAATATCTTCTCCAAGTTTGCCTTTGCATTGTCTAAGGTATCTTGAGCATTTTCAAATGCTTCCTTAGCATCAGATCTTTCTTTGACCAATTTATCTAATGCACTTGTCTTCTCCTTGACAACACCTGCTGCCTTATTCATTTCTTCTACAGCCTTATCCTTTGCGGCAGCCGCTTCCTTATCAGCTTCTTTCTTTGCCTTTTCATATGCTGCCTTTGCATCACCGAGATAGTTATCAGCCTTAATTGTGTTAAGTGCCTTCTGAGCCTCTGTTAACTCTGTTTCCCACTCATCATTCTTTGCCCAAGCAGCATCCGCTTCTGCCTTCTTGCTCATATCGCCACTGTTATACGCCTCTACTGCTGCCTGTCCAGCCGCAATATCAGCCTTTACCTTTGCAAGTCGAGCCTCAGCATCGTTTAAAATTTTAAGCTGTTTCTCATATTCTGCTTTTTTAGCCTCTAAGTCCGGATTCTTCTTTCCGGTCCCAGACTGAGCCAAAGCTGCTGCTTCTTCCTTAGCAGCATAATCCTGCTCTGCATCAACTTTCTCTTTTTCTGCTTTCTCTACATCTTTCTTTAGCTTATCCCACTTAGACAGTGTATCTTCATAGTTTTTTTCAGCATCACTCACTGCTTTTTCTGCCTTAGCGAGGTCTTCTTTTGTATTCTGCGCAAAAGAATTTGTTGTCAAGCTCATAGCAAAAACTACGACAACCGCTAACATTATTACAGCTAATTTAAATAAGCTGCTTTTTTTAACATAATTGGCCATATAATTCCTCCTTAAATTTAATATTGGTCAAAATATTTGTTACATTATAATACCACCCCCCCCCATAAAATGTCAATAAGGCAACGAAAAGAAATTTCTAATTTTAGGTAACTTTATTAAAAAAATATTGATAAAGTATTTTCATTATTTTTTATGGCTCAGATTATATGATTGAACTTAATTTTACAACTTATTACATAATAGAGATGCTTAATAATTCGTTTTTAATTCATGCGTTAACATCATCCTTATTTACGAGTATACACATATATTTTTTCGTAGCGCAATATTAAAGAATTCGGCATTTCTTTTGGTAAGAAAGGTATTCATTGAAATTAATATAAAAAGATGAGGAATTTGGTGAGTACTTCAGAATCATAATATCAAGTTTAAAGAAATGGCTATTTATTTAAGATCTGTTTATCTACTGAAATCAAAAATTACACCACACACTTTGCAACACATTTAACGGACCCTGTGATATAACAGAGTAATCTGTGCTAATCTTTGCCGGTACTTTTACCGCTCTGAAATAATGAGTTTCTTAATAAAAATTGGGACGCCCATGGCCCGGAGATGAGATGATGAATTTTAAGTTACACAAGGGGTGAATTAACATTTCATCTATATTAACTTTATTATAGACTGTCAGAGAATTTCAAAAATAACATGGGAAAATTCAAAATATTTCGTTTTAAAGTCTCTCAAATGATGGGAAAACACCTACACGCCACAAAAGCAGTGCAGTCTCTGACATACTAAAATGTTACCTTCATTTATTATTGTTATGCTTTCTTAGCCATCAAAAGTAAGCACATACAAAAGCTTGTATGTGCATAATAATTATATTTTATAATTAATTTCGTACAATTAATATTGGGATATTTCAATCGTCCAGGAAGTCAGCATTAGTCATGTTAGAACAAATATTTCAATTATTGCATGCTTCAGCTGTCTCCTATTCCTTCTCCTCTGCAAGAAAAACTCTGTTCACATAATATTTATTTGCAAAAGCCGAAGCTGCAGCACTGCATATTCCCTTAGGATCACCAAGGGTTTTGATGGGATTCCACACACTCTGTTTCAATGCGCTTCGAGTGCTCTCTTCAATAAGTTTACAGAAATGGTCGTAGGATTTTTGCGGCTCATTGACATCTACCGCAAGTTCGATTAGCAGAGAAATCTCTCTGATTGTAAATATATCCTTGAGGGTGGCAATCACAATGAGAGAGGCCAATGCTATCTTGTCATATCTCTTCTTGACAGGGGGAGTTACATATCCTTGCTTTACATAATTATTAACCATAGTTTGGGTCAATATCTTACCTGACTTATCTGCAGTAAGGTAATTTTCAAGACTGGAATTTACAAGTTCCAGAACCTGTTCAAGATATAGACTTATGTCGGGAAGCTGCGTCCATCTTGGCAAAGACACCACATAGTCTTCTATATTTACAGGCTCTTTACGATCAGTTTTCCTCATTTCCAAATTATCATGCTTCTCACCTGTTGGCTTATTAATCGCTGAAATTTCTTTAGACATACTTTTCACCACCTTGATATGCTTTAATGCTCTTGAAGATTCTCTTTCTGCTATTTTGTTGACGTGTTATACATCTGTTAAGTATTAACTTTTTGTTCTTTTTGTCTTAATATCACTCAATCATATCGATATGTACTTCCGCCTTACAATTTATATAATTATAACGGCAAAAGTATTTTTCGTCAACGCTTGACAGCGTTTTAATAATCATGTAACATAGTTATCATAACTAGGTAGATAACGTTTCAGATATTCGGGAAATGCCGAGAAACGCATTGGTTCAGAATAATTATTTTCAAAAATTCGAGAACAATATTCGGAGGAAGAACATGACACAGACTATCAAAATCAGCAGGAAACTGGAAAGGGTTAACCCATATCCATATTTGGATAATTTCAGGGATTTCCTGGACTATTATTGCAGCCTCTACAACGAAGATATTGCGTTTATCATCAAAGAAAAGCGCGAGACGAAAACGAGTTCAGCCCAATACAGATACATTAGTTTCAATATGTTTAGGGAGGAAATCCATGCCTTCTCTGCATATCTTACTGACACGGGATATCAAGATCAACCTATAGCGATAATCGGAAAAAATTCCTACGAGTGGTTCACAGCCTATATGTCAGTCTTGATCAACGGAAACATAGCAGTCCCATTGGATAAGGATTCTCCTGCCGTTGAGACGATAAGCTATCTTGAAAGAAGTGGTGCAAAGACTCTGATCTATGATCCCGGGAAAGAATCTCTGATAAAAGAAGTTAAAGAATACTTCGGCGATAAAATCAGCTTTATATCCATGGCAGAAATGCCACAGTTCATAGAAAAGGGATTCGGCCTTATTAACACCGGCTATGTTAAACACATAGAGAAGGAGATAGACCCTAGAGCACTTGCCGTTATTTTGTTCACTTCCGGAACGACATCTGCATCCAAAGCCGTTATGCTCTGTCAGGATAATATTCTCACAGTTTCCTACGATTGCGTAACTACTGAGGATATAAGACGCGGCGATGTAAATATGGCTTTTCTCCCTTATCATCACACATTTGGTTCAGGAGGACAGGTGGTTATGTTAAACGCAGGCGTTACCACAACTTTCTGTGACGGTCTGAAATATGTCCAAAGGAATCTCGTGGAGTATGGTGTTTCTCTTTTTGTCTGTGTACCTATCCTCATGGAAGCAATCTACAAAAAGATTATTGCAGGAGTCAAAAAGCAAGGTAAGGAGCGACAATTTGCTGCTGCTCTGGCTGTTTCCAGAGGTCTTTACAAAATAGGAATCGATGTGCGAAGGAAGGTCTTTAAAGATATTTTGGACCAACTCGGCGGAAAGCTCAGATTTGCCATTTCCGGTGCTTCTGCTCTGGATCCGGAAGTTTGGCGTAATTTAAACGATTTTGGAATTGATTTGGTGCAGGGATACGGGTTGACGGAAGCTGCTCCGGTTATCTGTGCTGAATCGACAAAACACAAACGCTCCGGCTCATGCGGTTTTTCCATGGCCTCAGTTGATACTGCCCTGTACAATATGAATTCAGAGGGTGTAGGAGAGCTGATTGCCAGAGGTCCGAACGTCATGATGGGTTATATGGATAATGAGGAAGCTACCAACGAAGCGATCAGAGACGGCTGGCTACATACAGGTGATCTTGCAAGAATAGACAAGAACGGCTTCATATACATTCTTGGGAGAAAGAAAAACGTCATCGTCTTGAAGAACGGCAAAAACGTTTATCCTGAGGAACTTGAAACCCTGATAACCAATCTTCCTTATGTTGAAGAAGTCATGGTCTTCGGGCAGGCCAGAGAAGAGGGTTCGGGAAGTACAGGTTCAAGAAATGTCAGCAAGGCTTCCTCAAATGACCTCGTAGTCACCGCAAAAATCGTATATAACAAAGATATGATGAAGGAGCGCTACACCGCTGAGACTTTTGAGGATATTGAAAAGGTCATCAAGTCGGCAGTTGATAAGATTAACGATGATCTTCCAAGCTATAAATGTATTCGAAGACTTATTCTCACAGATCAACCTATGGAAAAGACTACCACAGGAAAAATCAAGAGATATAAGAATAAGGATTAAAGCAGAAAGTGCAGGAAACTTCCGATTTACATTCAGATTACATTCAGAAACTTTTTTAGCATTGTCGTAAATACTGAAAAGCGATAATCCGATTATATAAATATACGCCTCAAGGTAAACCTTACATGAAGGTGACCCCGGGCGTATTTTAATTTTCAAAATTTGAAATTCATGAGTATACATTTTCTACATGTTGTGTTAAAATATCTAAGTGGCAACGAAATGTTGTGTAATTATGCTTATATAAGCTAAATAACGGAGTTGAATCGATGAAAACAATTATAAAGAGAAACTTGACAGAAGTACCTTATGACGCAGGCAAAATCAGAATTGCAATATGTAAGTCTTTTTTGTCCGTAGGTGAAAAATGCGATGACGAAAAATTAGACAGTTTGATTGAACAGTTGGAACTCAAATTTGAAGGGCTAGATATGGCAGGAGTTGAGGAAATTCAAGATGCTGTTGAAGAAGTCCTCATGAAAAACGACTACTATAATGTGGCAAGAAGCTATATTTTATATAGAGAAAAGCGAACATCTCTCAGACGCATCAGAACAAAACTCATTGAAGATGTGGGAGATGAGGACATTGAAAGTGTTTTGCAAAAGATACAGGAAGATTTTCACGCATATGATCTGACCAGGCTGGGAGCTAAATATATTTCCATGTACAAGGAGGATTTGAATCCGGATGACAGACTAAAGCTTCTAACTAAATCAGCGGAAGAATTAACCTCTCAGGAAGAACCCGACTGGGAAAAAATCGCGGGGAGAATTCTAAACTATGTTTTCCATAGAGAGCTTAAACAGACAGAAGACAGTCTTGGTATCAGCGGTTTCTACGACAAAATAAAGTATCTTACTCAAGAGGGTCTATATGGTGAATATATTCTTGAGCACTATGATAAGGACGAAATAGATCAAATAGAAACCAAGATAGATAACAGCCGAAACAACTTATTCACATATTCCGGACTGGATCTTCTTATACAGAGGTATCTCATTCGTAACCACAGCCATGTAACCCTGGAGTCACCACAGGAATTGTTCATGGGAGTTGCAATGCACCTTGCCATGAACGAAAAAGAAAACAGACTTTTTTGGGTTGAAAAATTCTATGAAATTTTAAGTGTGCACAAAGTTACAATGGCAACGCCTACGTTATCAAACGCAAGAAAGCCCTATCATCAACTTTCCAGCTGCTTCATAGATACCGTACCTGACTCACTTGAGGGAATATATCACAGTATTTCTCAGTTTGCCGAAGTTTCAAAGCTTGGCGGAGGCATGGGAATGTACTTCGGTAAAGTTAGATCCAGAGGTGGGAAAATAAGAGGCTTTGAGGGGGTAAGCGGCGGAGTAATAAGGTGGATTCGTCTTGTCAATGACACCGCCGTCGCCGTAGACCAACTTGGCATGAGACAGGGTGCAGTTGCTGTATACCTTGACGTCTGGCACAAAGATCTCCCTGAGTTCCTTCAACTTAGAACTAACAACGGAGATGACAGAATGAAAGCCCATGACGTATTTCCTGCGGTTTGCTATCCTGACCTTTTCTGGAAAATGGCAAAGGAAAATTTGGATCAGGATTGGTATCTGATGGATCCCCATGATATCCTGACTACCAAGGGATATTCTCTTGAGGACTCATATGGGGAAGAATGGGAAGAAAAATACTGGGATTGCGTTAACGATTCCAGAATCTCAAAGCGCATAATAAACATGAAAGACATAGTCCGACTTATTCTGAAATCAGCAGTAGAAACCGGAACTCCGTTTGCGTTTTACAGAGATACAGTTAACAGGGCTAATCCAAACAAGCATCAGGGTATCATATACTGTTCAAACCTGTGCACTGAGATAGCCCAAAATATGAGCGAAACAGAATTTATCAGCAAAACGGTCAGCACAGAAGACGGCGATAAAGTCGTGGTACAGAGGACAAAACCCGGTGACTTTGTTGTATGTAATCTGGCATCTCTTTGCCTCGGACACATTGACGTAAATAACAGAAGTGAAATTGAGGACATTACGGCAACAACCATCAGGGCACTTGACAACGTCATAGATCTGAATCTTTATCCTGTTCCATATGCTGAAATAACAAGCCGCAAAAACAGGGCTGTAGGACTGGGTGTCTCCGGCTATCATCATATGCTGGCTAAGAACAAAATTTCCTGGGAGTCACAAGATCATGTTTCATTTGCGGATAGGGTGTTTGAAGACATCGCATATGCTGCAATTAAAGCAAGCAACGTCCTGGCTAAAGAAAGAGGCACTTACAGTTACTACGAAGGCAGCGAATGGGCAACCGGTGAGTATTTTGAACGCAGAAACTACACAAGTGACAGATGGATTGCTCTTAAAGACAGCGTCAAGGAAAGCGGCATGAGAAACGCTTGGCTTATGGCCACGGCTCCAACCAGTTCCACTTCAATTCTCATCGGCACAAGTGCAGGTCTTGACCCTGTGATGAGTAAATTCTACCTTGAGGAGAAGAAAGGTATTATCATGCCTAGAGTAGCCCCTGACCTTTCACCTGAAACTTTCTGGTATTACAAACCGGCCCACTACATAGATCAGACCTGGTCTATCAAAGCTGCAGGTGCCAGACAAAGACATATTGATCAGGCTCAGAGCATGAATTTCTGGATAAACAACGAATATAAAATGAGTCAGCTTTTGAATCTATATATCTTAGCATGGGAGGAAGGAGTCAAGACAATTTATTATGTCAGATCCAAATCCCTTGAAGCTGAAGAGTGCGACAGCTGCTCAGCTTAAGAAAGGTTTCCGGCATATAAAATAAGGCGAACACAAGAAAGGAAAAGCGAAAATGAATGAAATAAAAATCACAAAAAAACCTCTTTTTAACCCTGACGGTGATATTGAAGTCAACAACAGGCGAATTTTAAATTTTAACACTACAAACATTAACGATTTCAACAATATGCGATATCCATGGGTTTCTGACTGGTATAGACAGGGAATGAATAATTTCTGGATACCTGAGGAAATAAACTTAAATCAGGACAAGAGTGACTATCCGAATTTACTGCCTGCAGAACGCACGGCGTACGACAAAATTCTCAGCTTCCTTGTATATCTTGACTCACTGCAATCCGCCAATTTGCCTAATATAGCACAATACGTTACGGCTAATGAAATAAACCTATGTCTTTCAATTCAGACATTTCAAGAGTGTATACACAGCCAGAGCTACAGTTATATGCTTGACACCATCTGCAATCCAACAGAACGAAACGAAATTCTCTATCAATGGAAAACAGACGAACATCTTTTGAACAGGAATAAATTCATCGGTAATCTTTATAACGAATTCATCGATGACCCGAATAAAAACACTTTCCTGAAGGTATGCATTGCAAACTACATACTTGAGGGAGTATACTTCTATTCCGGTTTTATGTTTTTCTATAATCTCGGACGAAATGGTAAAATGCCGGGGAGTGTTCAGGAAATAAGGTACATTAACAGAGATGAGAATACTCACCTATGGCTTTTTAAGAAAATCCTTCTGGAATTGGAAAAAGAGGAACCTGATCTGTTCAATGAAGAAAACAAAAAGATGATTGCAGATATGATCAAAACCGGCGTGGAGCAGGAGATTGCATGGGGCCAGTACGTCATCGGCAACGACATCCCCGGTCTGAATACTAAGATGGTGGAGGATTACATCAAATATCTCGGAAATCAGAGATATTCATCTTTAGGTCTCGGAACGTTATATCTCGGATATGAACAGGAACCGGAATCCATGGAATGGGTAAGCCAATATTCTAATGCAAACATGGTTAAAACCGATTTCTTTGAAGCGCGTTCATCAGCATATGCTAAAAGCAGTGCCATAGAGGACGATCTATAAACATGTATACATACAAGAGTATTCCGTGCTTCCGCTTCATCATAACTTAATTACATTGCCGCCGTCCTGAACCGACGGTTCGTTGTTCATCTCTCTTTCGTTTGACGAACCGTCTCTGAATACACAACGAAAAAGACAATGCATTTTAACTCGGTGTATTGTCTTTTTTAGCTTATAAACCTTTATAAAATCGCCGACAGTGAATATTCCCACATTTCCGTATATTCATTGTCAAACAGCCCGTTAGGACAGCCTGTTCAGAATCTCGAGGAATTTCCGGAAAATCAGAAATGACAAATTACACAATACTTACTGAAACTACCATATTTACTTCACAATGTCACTATTTGGAAACATTGTCTAAAATCCTCTTTGCTATAACATTGTCTCCTTCCCATGGGTCTCTTCTGTCACCTCTGGCCATAAACATATCTTCACCCTTGCCGAGAATCATAACAAAGTCACCTTTATGTGCTCTCAATATTGCCTCTTCCATAGCCTTTATTCTATCAGGGATTATCGATACCCTATCGTCAGGCAAATCCCCCTTCATCTCCCGGGCAATATCTTCAGGTTTCTCATCTCTCGGATCATCTTCCGTTAAGAACACATGATCTGAATGTTCGAAAGCGGTTTTGCCCATTCCCGGTCTTTTAGTTTTGTCCCTCTTTCCTGCAGATCCCAACACAGAATAGACTTTCGGACGCTTCTCTCCATTTTTTACATGTTCATCACATACTGTGTCCACGAACTCATATACCTTCTCCATAGCGTCCACCGTGTGAGCGTAATCTACGATTACATTTATTCCCTTATCATTAGGGATAACTTCCATTCTTCCATCCACCTGTGATATATGATTTAATCTTTTCTTAAAGTCCTCAATCCTAATGCCCCTCTGATGAACACAAGCTACTGCAGCAACCAAGTTGTAAATATTGTATTTTGCAAGAAGATTTGTCTCAATCTGATATATAGCCTTCCCGAATGCTCCGTCATTATCCCTTATTATCGGATCTGTTTTTTTGCGATGAGCATCCATAGCCCTTGCAGACACTTCAAGAGTGAACAGGCTACCGTTGCCTTTCAGAACGATGTCGCTAATCATATAGTCAGGAGCCTCTCTGTCCGGGTTTTCTTTTGAGGTTGTATTCATTCCATAGGTAAATACCTCACATTTCGAAACTTCCCTGAGCGTCCCGATGCTCGCCTCATCATCTGCGTTCAAAACAGCCACAGACGAAGGCGAAAGTCCCTTGAAAAGCAGCTGTTTTGCGCGAAAGTAGGATTCCATTGTTCCGTGATAATCAAGGTGGTCATGAGTCAGGTTTGTGAATACAGCCACATCGAAATGTATCCCATCAACTCTCCCCATTGCAAGACCATGGGAGCTGACCTCCATGGCCACAGCCCTCATACCAACATCAGCCATATCAAAAAGATAACCCTGAAGAGTGGGAAGATCCGGTGTAGTCATAGTTGGCTGTATACTCTTATCCCCATATCTGATTCCAATGGTTCCGATATATCCACAAGGTATCGGTGTGGCAAGTCCGTTTTCCAAAATATCCCGAATTATGTTCGTAGTTGTGGTTTTTCCATTGGTGCCCGTGACTCCGAATACCGTCATCTTATCGCTTGGCTCCTGAAAGAAATTATTGGAAATCTCAGCCATTGCTTTATGCATATCTTGCACCAATATAATATCGGGAACGTTGTCGGAAAACTTGCAACCCGACTTAAAGAATTCGATATCGGTAATCACCACTGCAACTGCACCGTTTTCGACAGCTTGTGCGATAAATCTATGCCCATCTGTCTCCACACCTCTTACTGCGAAAAACAGATATCCTTCTCTAACCTTTCTTGAATCGAGGGTTATACCTGTAATATCATGGGAAAGGTCTGAGGATCTTTCCGTTCCGTCTGCACTTATAATCTTATGCTGTACTCCATCTAATAAACTTATTAACTTCATTTTTCCCCTTCCCATGTTATTCATTTTATTATAATATTGCATTTTATGTTATGCTTCAATATTTTATTATCGTTTTCGACATTCTGATGAAAAAGAATTATTAAAAAACAGGCTAAATTAGTTTTTGGAATCTTCGGCCTTGATAGGTGCCTCCATCTTAAAAGCCGGCATCAATTCAAGTTTAAACCTGCTGAACTTTCTCTTTCTGTCAATCAATTCTTTAACCTTCATGTCATCAATCTCTCCGGTTCTTATATATCTGTCCAACACATCATATGTAAAACCCAGGTTGTCTTCATCACTCTTTCCGGAAAGCCCGTCTTCCGGAACTTTATAAATCAAATGCTTCGGCAGCCCAAGAGCTTCTCCTACAGCTCTAACTTCGTGAACCGTCAGACCTGAGACAGGACTGAAATCACCTGCTGCATCTCCGTATCTTGTGGAATATCCAACCCAATCCTCCGAGAGGTTACATGTGTTCGCAACTCGTCCGTTCATAGTCTGAGAAACCGCATACACCGTAGACATCCTTATTCTTGCCGGAAGATTAACTTTGGCCTGTTCACTGAGAATTCTATCCATGGAACTTTCTATTTCATCAGTGATGATTTTCACAGTCTTGCCTATATTTATCACACAATAATCAATCCCAAGATGATTCACAAGATCCATTGAAGCATTTATATCATGCTGGACTCCTTGAGGCATCAGCACCCCATACACTCTGTCTCTTCCCAGAGCCTCCACGCACAGAGCAGTTACCACCGAGCTGTCTTTACCTCCACTGATTGCTACTACAGCAGGACTTTCTTTTCCATTTTTCGAAAACCATTCACTTATCCACTTAACAATATCACATTTCGCTTTCTCAGGATTAAAGCCAGTATAGGATAATGAATTTTCTTTTTCTATGTTATTATCTGATGAGCAGTCGCCGGACATCACTTCCTTCTCTCTTTCACCTAACATAATAATTCCTCCAAACTATATAACATTAATTTGACATGGACCCATAGCTTCAAGAGCACGCCTATGGCTTTCCGGAGACACTCCCGCACATAGATTTCCAATGACTTTAATAGGCGTTTCAGGGAAAAATGCCTTCAGGATAATTGAATTTGAAATCACACATATGTCTGTGCAAACCCCTGTAATGATAATCTCCTCAGGCACTCCGCCTGCTGCTCTTTCGACAAAATTACCAATGTTAACATCACCAAAGGATCCCTTGCACAAAACATTCTCTCCCCTTGCGTATTCGGCAAGCTCCGGGATTATTTCCCAACCTTTACTTCCCTCTATGCAATGAGGAATAGGTAGATTTTTGCCTTCTTGAGTTTCAAGGTAGTCCTTACCATGTGTATCTTTAGTGAATAAAATTTCATAACCTTCAGCTTCTTTTTTTTCGATTTCAGCCTTCAGAGTTTCAACAATACTCTGACATTCCTTGTTTCCCAACGGTCCTGTAATGAAATCGTTCTGCATATCTATAACAATAAAAACTTTTTTCCCGCACATTTTTTCACCTTATATCTCTTATATTTATGCATTAATTAATCACATTAATTATATCATTTAAGAGTACTTTTGTCTATTGAAGGAAAATTCAATAAATGATATGCTATAGAAAAGATGTGAAGTCAAATCAGACAGATTGAGAGGTTTAGATTATGAAGAAGATTAACACAGAAAATGCGCCCAAAGCCCTTGGTCCATACTCCCAGGCTGTAGTTTCCGGTAACCTTTTATTTACTTCCGGCCAGGGAGGTATTGATCCTGCCAAAGGAACACTCCTTGAAGGACTTGAGGCTCAAACAGAACAGGTTATGAAGAACATAGAAGCACTCCTTAAAGAGGCCGGCACAGACTTCTCGAAGGTTGTGAAAACCACATGCTTTCTGAAAGACATGAACGATTTCAAGGATTTTAATGAAATCTACGGCCGATACTTCACTGAAAAGCCTGCAAGAAGCTGTGTCGCAGCAGCAGACCTTCCGGGAGGTTTCCTGGTTGAGGTTGAGGTTATAGCTGAACTTTAGACCGCATTGAGTATTATTGACATGAGTGTCTTAGTTATTTACCAAACGTTGAAGAGACATTCCCTACATTGAAGATGAAGAACCCCCTTCCACTTGGAAGGGGGTTCTTCAATTGACATGTGCAATTTAAGATTTTGAAAATTAGAAAAACATAATCAGAATTAATTTACCAGCTAACTCTTGGATTGTCTTTCTTTCTTGTTTCTTCTTTTGTCGAACCTGTAGTTTTATCAATTTCTACAGTTTCATATGCTACATCTTCCTTGATAAACTCCACAGTATCCTCCATGCTTATCTCCTTGAGACGCTTAGCAAGTGCAACCCTATCGGCCTTCTTAGTCATTCTCTTACCACTTTCATCTGCAAGGGTCAATCCGAAGAATGCCATTACCAATACTGTTATTGGCATAACAATATTAAAGATAGCATATGGGCCATATTCCTGAACGTGAACTCCTAAGGTTGTTGTGATAAACACACCACATGTATTCCAAGGAATCAAAGCGGATGTTACAGTACCTGCACCCTCAAGAGCATTGGATAATGTCTTAGGATGGAGTCCCGCCTTCTTGTATGTCTCTGCATACATTCTTCCGGGAACTACGATTGAAATATACTGTTCAGGCATTGTAACGTTACTCATCAGACATGTGAACAGTGTAAGGAATATCAGTGCAGGTCCATTCTTAACAAGTTTAAGAAGCTTATCAACGATAACTTCAAGTTGATGTGTCGCTTCCATTATACCACCGAACATCATAGCCAAAATCGTAAGTGCGATTGACTGCATCATGTTCATCAGTCCACCTGTACTAAGCAGGCTGTCCAATGATTCTACTCCTGTTTTGCTTTCAAATCCACTCATTCCGGCATTCAGAAAGTCTCCCAATGTTGCATCTCCCTGGAAGATTATTCCAAGGAAAAGCCCTGATATTATACCTAATGTAATACCCGGTATTGCAGGAATCTTAAGGGCAACTGCAACAATAACGATTACAGGAGGCAGAAGAAGTATAGGATTGATTGCAAACAGCTTCTCTAATCCGTTGCTCATTACTTCAATTTGAGAAATATCTCCTGTATTCCCCGATGAATAAGTTGCTCCCATCACTCCGAAAAAAATCAGTGCAATGGCATAAGCTATACCTGTCGGTAACATCATGAATTTAACGTGAGTGAATACGTCTGTACCTGCCATTGCCGGTGCAAGGTTTGTAGTATCAGACAGAGGTGACATCTTGTCTCCAAAGTAAGCTCCCGAGATTGCGGCACCTGCTGCAACCGGAACAGGAATTCCGATACCCTGTGCGATACCTATGAGAGCAAGTCCCATAGTTCCCATGGTCCCCCAGGATGTACCTGTTGCCAAAGATGTGATAGAGCAGATTAAAAGTGCGGCAATCAGAAATATGCTTGGAGATAAAAGTTTAAGTCCGTAGAATATCATAGTAGGCACAACGCCTCCTACCAACCATACTCCGATCAAAATACCGATAATAGCCAAAATCATAATTGACTGCAATGCTCTGTAGATACCATCCTTCATTGAAGTTTCAATAGTCTCCCAGTCGTATCCTAAAAGCAAAGCCATAATTGCTGCTGCGATTACTCCTACAAACATAGGAATATGCGGGTCAACCTCAAAAACGATAATGCCGACTGCCATAATTACGATCAAAACGCCGAATGTCAGCAGTGCTTCCCAGACTTTAGGTAATCTAGGTGTTCTTTGTTTCTTAGTTTCCATAACCTTCCTCCTAAAAGTAAAGTCCTAAAATAAATTTTTCTGTTTGTATATGCACATGCAAAATACTTGTCTATAATTATAACGTTTTTTTCATACATAATCAAGTGTATAAATTAAAAAAACTTTGCATAAAACAAAGTTTTTTATAAAGTACATAATGTTTGAATTTATTAAATTATCGTATTAAATACTCTCCGAGCCAATCATATTTCTGCAAATATCAACTGCTACCCACTGCAATGTTTACACTCGAATCATGGACCTCTTGATTCCACTTATATCTGTAGCCCCACACATCGTCATAGCATCTTTGAGTTCTCCTTTAAGTTTTTCAACGAGATTCAACACACCTTCATCTTCATTCCTGTAGATGGCATTGACAAAGGGTCTTGCCATCAAAACCGCATCTGCACCCATGGCAATTGCCTTGAAGATGTCCAATCCATCTCTCAAACCGCCATCAACCAAAATCTTGCATTTTCCGTTCACTGTCCGAACAATTTCTTCCAATACCTCACAGGTAGAAGGACATTGGTCTAAAACCCGTCCTCCGTGATTGCTGACAACTATCGCGGAGGCACCTGCAGCAACGGCTTGCAATGCGGAATCCGGAGTCATTATGCCCTTTACGATGAAGGGTAACCCTGCCATATCAACGATTTCCCTAAGCTGCTCCACTGTTTTGCGTCCTGCAGGCGGAATTCTTCCCTTTAAAAACGGCAGCCCGGCAGCATCTATATCCATCGCAAAGGCTTTAGCCTCAGAGCATTTAACTAATTTGATCTTATCCTCAAGTGTATTGATATCCCACGGCTTAACAGTAGGAATTCCATGACCGTTAACTTCCTTTATTACACGACAGGCTGATTCCATGACAAGGGGATCTGTCCCATCACCGGTCAGCGCCACTATTTTGCTGTCAATACACCCTCTGATTAACCTTTTATTGTATTCCTCATCAGTGTATCTGTCTCCATAGTGCATTTTTACAGCACCGACAGGGCCTGCCAACAGTGGAAGTGCCAACCTATATCCGAAAAGATCAGTCTCCGTAGACGGTTCACCGACATCTCCTATGACGTTCATATTAACCCTGACTTCTTTCCATTTCTCATAATTTCTGATTGCAACATCTCCAACACCCTTAGCACCCGGGCCGGGTATAGTATTCCCACATGCCTTGCCGTTGCACACAGGGCACATATAACAAAATCCTTCTTTCATATTATCTCCTTCATACTACTTCATAAATGCCACAAAATAATCAGCCATGCCGGCAAGAGGCTCAAACCCCTGCTTCCTCAAAGCACCATCAAGAGCCCTCAATGTTTCCGCCATCACTTCATCGTAAGCATTCTCACCCATATGACCGATCCTCACAAGCTTTCCCTCAAACTCCTCTAAGGATCCACTGAGCATGATACCGTAGTCCTTAACCATATCCTCAAGTAGGAGTTGACAGCTGACTTTCTCCGGAACAACAAAAGCTGTTACTGTGTTCGCCCAACCGGACTCAAGATATAGTTCAATCCCAG
Organism: Clostridiales bacterium; assembly: GCA_022766365.1. Taxonomy (GTDB): domain Bacteria; phylum Bacillota; class Clostridia; order Peptostreptococcales; family Anaerovoracaceae; genus S5-A14a. Next base: position 43,608 of record JALENW010000006.1, read on the forward strand.
CTCTGGTCAGAGCACCTCTGCACGCCATAGCCACTTCTCTGTGTCTTGCCAGGATTCCTCCGTCTGCTAAAACATTTTCTATCGCAACTCTTAAACCGTTAATATCGCTTATGGGCATTGTGTATGGAAATACCTTATCAACAAAATAGTTTTTCATCAGCGTCAAATTAGCATAGTATGAAGCTATCGGTTGTTTGCGTTTCTCCATGCTCTTCCATGCTCTTTCGCTTACCCAAACCATGGATAATCCCGGAGGAGCAGATAGGGCTTTCTGAGAACCGCCAATGAGAATATCGATTTTACTGCTGTCAAAACTCAACGATTCTCCGAACAATCCTGCAACAGAATCTACAACCGACATTATTCCATATTCGTTCAGAAGTGTACCGATAGCTTGAACATCATTCAAAACCCCTGTTGGTGTATCAACATGGACAAAACTTGCATATTTAAAATTATTATCTTTGTTAAGAAATTCCCTTAATACCTCCACATCTATCGGTCTCTTGTAATTGCCTTTGAAAACCACGGTATTGCCGCCGTAAAGCTCAACGAAATCCTTAAATCCTCTGCCAAATATTCCATTTTCAATGATGAGCACCCTGTCTCCGGGTTCAGTAAGCGATGCCGCCGCCGCCTCAAGTCCGAGCATTCCTTCTCCACCTAAGATCAGAGCCTGTCCGCTTGTGGCACCTGCCAGAGTTTCCAGCATGTCGCAGGTTTCCATGTACATATCAAAGAAGTCCATATCAATGTCAGGGTTTGTAAATGGTAAAGCTCTGGCTGCCAAAACATTTTCCCTGACCATTGTAGGCCCTGCTGTCATTATTTTTTTCATTTTTTCCCTCCTGATCGGGTTAATACTGAGTTATATCTGACAACTTATTATATATAATACTCTTGAAAATATATATGGTCAACCGGATAGAAATTCAGGTTTAAGATTTCAGAACGAATGTAACAGCAACACATTGTAAAAGCTTATGTACAAATCACAATCAAAATTAAATGCAGATCTGTTCCCCATTGGACATATCCATATTTTTTCTAACGTATGAAACTATAGTCTTGATACACTCTGTATTAAAGTCATTCTTTCCTCTAAATTTTTGCGGTTCTTTGTCAAATATTGAGTTAAAAAGTTTCAAAGTTTGCTAATTAAGACCTGTTCAAACCCATATCTCCGACTTCTCTTTATTAAAAAACGCGTCGGGGATTACCTCGTTTACCGATTTACCCCAACGTATATTATAGAACCATTTTTGCCACATCAAAAAACCGAGATTCATAGGAATCTCGGTTTTTAAATTCATTTAATCAATGTAACAATACGCCAACGATAGTTTCTCAGTGCTCTCTCCGACCGGTCTCATATCCGGACATCAATCAGAGGAAAAGCCCTCATAATGTTATAAGGTCAAGCTGTCTCCGCAACAGCCGCGCCTTCAAACGCTATACCAACCATAATCGTTCTTCACTGTTCCATCAATAAGCATTAGATTTATATAAACCACTTAGTTTTACCGAATATCTCAATGGTTCAGGCAACTTCCTCATAAATTCGGTTTCCCGCAGTTTCGATTCCATCGCTCTTACGAACATCTCCATTATTCTTATCGCTAAGTGAGGTCAAAGCAGAAATACTGCCATACAGTGCCACCATCTGCCTCTTTCACCGACAGACAGCGGGTTTCAAAACTGCAACCTACAATAAACCTATTCTCTTGCCAACGTCCACTCCCTGATTTAAATCCCTCGTCGGCGAATGTTGGCTGTTAATCAAGCCCTGCGGTATTTACCGATAAAACTTCCGACTACTCCGGACTCTCATCAAGGAGTGACAGACGCCGGCTCTCTCTGTCACCCGGACCGATAAAGCATTTAAATTTCAGCATCATCATCACTTCCTTTCTATCTGTAACTTCTCTCATGGAAGCTCCATTTCAGTTTGAAACTAATTTCAGGAACTGATATCTCCTGAACTGAATTCCATCTCGAAGATCTATCTCATTCTTCTTGTATATATGTTACCACCTTTTATTTAATTAACAAGTGTTTTTTGAAAATATTTTAGATAATTTATCAAATTATTGTGTTTTTTGGATACTGTATCTAATCATTATGTCATTTTTGCAGATTTATATGGTATCACTTATGTTTATGCAGAATATTGATACTCGTATGAATATACCAAACATATACCTATATCTGTCATTTACGCATAAACCCCGGAAATCGACCATAATATTCGTCACCTATAACAGTGCAACAAGTTTTGACAAAAGCTGATTTGGTTGAAAATTGTATTACTATATGACTCTACCAAGCGCCGCCGCCTCCACCACCGAAGCCGCCACCTGAAAATCCGCCACCGATTCCGCCACCACTGATTCCACCGCCGCCCATATCTGAGCTTGAGCTGATAGACTCCATTATGCCGGACTGGATACCTGAATTTAAATTGTTAAGAGAGGATGCCATATATAAAGGAAAAGCCATACTTGACATATTATAACTCCCTGAATTATACCATTCAGGCGGATCTATTTTAAGGCCCTCGAAGTTCTTGATCCACTTGCCGGTTAGACCGAAAACATAAGCGTATGGGAGTATTTTGTAAAAATATGCCGGATCCTTATCAACAAGACCTTCAATCATCGGCAGCTCCGCCTTCTCAATAAAGTCTCTGAATCCCATCAATTTCCCCATAATCTCCGTTCCATACTTGGAACGCTTGTGCATAAATGCAATCATTACTAAAGATATGATCTTACAGGCTATTACAACGATACCAAGCGACGGAAGACCGATGACAGCGAAGTAAAGCAGACCATTCACCAAGAGCTCCAATATTCCCACCGTGACAATGCCAAAGATATATGCCCATTTTTTCTTAGAATTAAGATTATTTTGCCTATAGGCAAAACCTGACATGATTCCCATAAGAGTAATAAGAGCAATCACATCAAAAATAGATGAAATTAATAAAATCTCAAACTGTGTATAATATATCATCTCACTTACAACAAAGATATTAGCATATATGATTGCAATTACAAATAAAATACCGGAGAAGATTTGAGCAGCTATGGAAGCCGGTGTAAACAGCTTTCTTTTACCATGATAATAATCTTTTATCATGCTGTTTACATTTCCAAAATCCTTCAAGAATACGTCCGGAAAATCATCTGAAGAAACTTCATCTCCTTTAACAAACAGATTATGGATAAACAATCTCACAAAGCTCTTTTCATTCTCAAATTGGTCACTGTCATAGTCTTTCTTCCTTCTGAATGTGAACTTCTTTTCGTCCTGACAATCCTGTTCGATATCCATATAGCCCCTGCCTGCAGCGTATATGAAATTTGAGACCTTATCCTCATTGTCTACTTTTCCGTCCACCACATATCCTACCTCCATAGGCGTCATATCTTCAGGCGGATAGAATTCAACAGTCTTTATGTATTTTTTATCTCTACCGAAGAAAAACCACAGAGCAGCAATAACAACAGCAAGCAATATGGTAATGACATAGATTCGGTGGAATGCTCTTGAAGCATTCTCCACACCTTCCCAATAATCACGACCAACGTTCCCATATAATGTGACCCCACTGTTCGGCTCCCAATTTACAGCTTCAAAGGCAGCCGTTCTCCCATCGGTATTAACAGTTACATTTTCAGATTCGGAATAGCTCCCGTATTTTCCCGTAAACAGTTTAAATTTGCTCCAGTCTACATCTTTGGGGAAATTAATCGTCGCTTTGACATAGTTGATTCCCGTCTGCCATTCACCGGGAACCAGATCGACGTAAACCAGATCTTCCTTACCGTCACGTACCGGTTTGTCCTGAAACGCCCCGGAGAATCCGGTCCGGTCATCGGGTTTTCTGATCGGTTTCAAATCATTTCTTATTCCCATTATTTTATATTTTATGGTATATTCGTGCCTTCCGGTAATATACTTATCCGGATCTCCTATTCTTATGACTTTAACGGCACTTCCTTTGGCGTTGGTTGATCCGGTGATATATGACTTTTCGCCAACAACTTCAACGTCTTCAATTCTTGCATTGTCATTTTGATATGGAATATATCTGAATATACCCCTTCTGGGCTCACGAAAATTAACTGCTATCTTTTCTGTCACATTGTAGACACAGTCCTTATCAACATCCATATTTACCACAAAGGATTCAGTCACATATCCATTGTCCGTATTCGTTGCAATATTATCTTCGGCATAGGAATCGCTCCCACCTGAAAACAAACAGGCTGCCCACATTAGGGATATCAACATAGATAGGACGCACAAAACCGTTGCCGCATGACGAATTCTATTCTTACCGGCCATCTTCCCTATGCTAATTAAATCATATATCCCATTTCCTTTAAGCTTGCTCATTCTAATATGTACCTCCTCCGTGGTCACCGCCTGTGAAACCGCTTGCGGAATACTATCCCTCAAAGTTTGAAAATCAAGAACTTTTATTTCCGAAAATTTTATCTGATTCACTGTAGATTACAGATATTTTCTTCACTTTCTCAGCGCTTACTCTGTTAAAACTTTACCTGTACATTTTCCCTACTCTCAACTTCCGCCTCAAACATAGGCATCTTGTCAAAGTGAAAAATACCGGCAACTATATTGCTTGGGAACTGTTCAACTGCATTATTCAGTTCTTTAACAGTACCGTTATAAAACTTTCTGGAATTTGCGATATCCTGTTCAACGGATCTCAGCTGTGCCTGAAGATCGAGAAAATTCTCGTTCGCTTTTAGATTAGGATAGTTCTCTGCAACTGCAAACAGTCTTCCCAAAGCCCCGGAAAGCAGATTTTCTCCTTGAATCTTCCGATCAATCGAATCCGAGCTTGCGACTTGGTTTCTGGCCTCCATAACTTTCTCAAGAGTCTCCTTCTCGTGAGAAGCATATCCCTTGACAGTCTCAACAAGGTTAGGAATCAAATCGAACCTTTTCTTCAGATATACGTCCATGGTAGAAAAGCCCTCTTTCGCATTGTTTCTCTTCCTTACAAGGCTGTTGTACGTTCCTGCCAGCCATATCAAAATCAGACAAACAATTACAACTGCTATTATTATGGTTATCACTGATCCGCTCATTTTCATTTCCTCCTACATAACGAAGTATCAGTATCGAATATTATATCATGTGGCTTACCACAGGGTAAATCATTTTGTCATTTTAAACGAAAATCCTGTTAATTATATCATTGCCGACTATTCGTCCCTGAAGCATCACCATCTTACCTGTGCTACAGCCTGTTTTCTCATTTAGCAACCTGAATCATTCCAATCGCCAGTCTATGGGAGTTTCCCCATTTATACGAAGAAATTCATTTGCCTTGACAAAATATCCTCCTCCAAAAAATCCTCTATGAGCTGATAAGGGACTGGGATGCACACCCTCAATCACCATATGTCTCCTTTCATCAATGAGATTTTTCTTAGCCCTTGCAGGATTTCCCCACAATATAAATACACAGGGTTTTTCTCTATGTCCCAGAATTCTGATTATGTGGTCAGTAAGAACTTCCCACCCCCTGCCTCTGTGAGATCCCGCCTGTCCTGCTCTAACGGTAAGGCAGGTATTCAATAACAAGACTCCTCTCTCCGCCCAAGTTCTCAAATCTCCATGGACGGCTCCTCCGGCATAATCATGGGTATGTACTCCGACTCGGCTCATATCATAATCCCTTTTTTTAGCATCGGCCCAGATCTTGAAGTCCCGATCCTCTCTGTAAAGTTCCAGGAAAATATTGCGGAGAGAGGGTGGCAGAGGCACACCTTTTTGAACGGAAAAGGCATATCCGTGAGCCTGACCGGGTCCATGATACGGATCCTGACCCAGGATTACACATTTCGTATCCTCATAGGAAGTCGTTTTCAGTGCATTGAATATGTCATTCATATCAGGATAAATCACCTTTGTGCCGTACTCATATGCCAGAAACCTCCTCAGTTTCATATAATATTCCTTTTTAAATTCTTCCGCCAGAATATCATCCCAGCTATTTCCAATGTTCACCATTTAAAGAATACCCTTTCCTAAAATTTCCCAAAGCAGAATGCAATTTCAAAAGCAAAAAAATACAATTCTCACAGTAATGATTTCATTGAACCACCTTTAGATTCTTCAACATACCCTATCCATATCACGAGAAAAGATATGATCAACAAGAATACTAATCACCTTCTTAATTACAGATATCATGTTAATTTTCCTAGTGGTTACAAACAATTAAATCGTTAAATTTATTATAACAGCATAAAAGGCTGCTCCAACGATTCACATTTTGATTTACTGCTGATAATACCATATCGAACCCGAACTTACATGTTAAAATCTACCCTTTGGCAATACCTTAAAACAGATTCCTCAATAATTTACAGGAAATCTATCACAATAGATGTGCGGAATCTGTGTTATAATAAATCCATGACTAAAAAAACAATAATTGATATATCCGCAACTGTGATTCATGAACCGGAGAAGATACCTCTCCAAAAACATGCTTACATTTCGGCAAATGCCTATGACGAGGCAAAAGAAATCCTGAAGGACTCAGGGTACATATTGACAGAGGTTAATCTGCCCGGACAGGTATCCGAAGCAGTAGAAACTCACCCTGATATTTTCATGTGCAAAATGGAATTTTCGATTCCTGAATTATATTACGGAGATTTGTCATATCTTTCAACCGAATACCCCGATGAAGCCATATATAATGCCTGCATTTCCGGGAAATATTTTGTGCATAATTTAAAGATAACTGCGCCGGATCTGATCTCCTGGGCTGAGTCGAGGAAACTGAAAAAAATCCATGTACCCCAGGGTTATACCAGGTGTAATCTCCTCCCAATCAGTCCTGCTGCTTTCATAACTGAGGATATGGGTATATGGAAAGCTCTGAGCCAACACACTGATCTTGATATTTTGAAGATATCAGGAAAGTCAGCGATTCTTCCCGGGCATACCCATGGTTTTTTGCCGGGAACAGCGGGAATAATCAGAAACAATCGAGGAGAAATCAGAGTTTTGTTCAACGGGGATATCAGAAGGCATCCCGATTTTAACAGAATCAAGAATTTTATTAATGATTACAATCTGGATATCATATATATCCCCAATAAACCACTTATGGATATTGGGAGTATAATTTGCATTAACTGATTACGGGAAGGATTACCGGATGAAAACCCATGCCATAATTCCAATCTTCATACCACATAAGGGATGTCCCAACGACTGCGTTTTCTGCAATCAGAAGCGCATAACATCACGAACGGCGTCCCCTTCTGAGCCTGAGGTCAGGCACATTATAGACGAGTGGCTCACGACACTTTGGGATGTTCCCAGCGTTTCGGTAGCTTTTTACGGTGGAAGCTTTACTGCTATTCCCATAGAAACTCAAAAGAGCTATTTGAGGATTGCAGCCGAATACAAAACAGCCGGTAAAATTTCCGAAATTCATCTTTCTACCCGCCCTGACTACATAGACAACGAAATCCTTGATATCCTCCGATACTACAAAGTTGATCTCATAGAGCTGGGATGCCAATCCTTCGATGATAAAGTTTTGGCTGCTGTGAAAAGAGGACATGGGGTAGATGCCATATACGATGCCTGCGAACTTATCAAATCTCGTAAATTTCGTCTCGGCATTCAGCTTATGGTCGGGTTACCCGGTAGCAGTTTTGAAACCGATGTAAAATCCGCCATGCTTTCCGGAGAACTCAAACCTGAAGTGGCAAGAATATATCCTACCATCGTCATCGAGGATACTGAACTTTTGGATATGGTAATTTCACATGATTATACGCCTCTCACAGTATCCGAAGCTGTCGCCAGGAGCAAAGAAATGCTTAAAATTTTAAGAAGCTATGGCGTCAATGTAATTCGGATCGGTTTAAAGGCTTCCGATATGATTTCCGGAGATGGTCGTCTGACAGGAACCACTTTTCATCCTGCTTTTCGCCAACTTGTGGAGGGTGCAATCGCAAGGGAAGAAATTCAGAAACAGCTTGAATGTGCCGTTTTAAAATTCAAATCTGATGTGGACAAGGGTTTTATTACAGCTGAGTGCACGGCTGCTCCGAGAAGTTTTTCCAATCTCATAGGTCATAAAGCAGCTAATCGAAGTTATTTTGTTGAAAAATATCCTTTTATAAAGTTTGTTTTTAAGGAGGATTCAGCTCTTGATGAGGGAAAATACGTTCTTACAATTTTACGACAATGATCTGAAACAGTTGCGTTTATCTTTTTTACTCACTGCCACTTTACGATTGCAGCTTCCATGACAAGTTTACCCTTGGGTTAAGTGCAATCAGGTATACAGCATTCAGTTATACAAAGTTGCTTTAAGGTTGTTGCGGTATAAATTTCTCATCAGCTCTTCAAATCGGTAAATTGGGACATCAGGCCAAGTTAGCTATATACCGTATCATCGTTGCTTTTACGCTATGGTTATTCCTATGTCATTCTATCTAAACGTGCCCATAGATGTTCTTGTTGATTTAAACAATGCCAAGGCGTTAAATAAAACAAAACTGTTGTAAACCCCAGGGCGACAAGTTAGAATAGATAGAGAATTGAAAAAAAGATAGAAATTTAAAAACTATTAAAAAACAGATTTAGACATAAGGAGAACAACTATGACAAACACAGAACGTGCCGTTGTAACAGTTATTGGTAAGGACCAGGTTGGAATACTCTCAAAGGTTTCTACAGGATGTGCCGAGGCAGGAGCAAATGTCATCGAAGTGACCCAGAGCGTACTTGACGGATATTTCTGTATGGTAATGATCATAAGCATTGCAGAGATTTCTGTGCAACTTGACGAGCTTCAAAAAAGCATCGAGAACCGCGTTCCATCGATGGTCGTCCACGTTATGCATCAGAATATCTTTGACTCCATGCACAGGATTTAGGAGGACGCCTATGTTGAACATGACTGATATAATGGAAACGATAACTATGATTCAGGATGAAAAGCTTGATATCAGAACCATAACTATGGGGATATCCCTTCTCGACTGTGCCGATACTGACATCGATAAATCTTGTGAAAAGATTTACAATAAGATACTTACAAAAGCAAAAAAACTGGTCCCTGTTGGTGAGTCCATCGAGAAAAAATACGGAATTCCAATTGTAAATAAGCGCATTTCAGTTACACCCATATCAATGCTTCTTGCCATTTCCGGCGGTAATCCTGTCAAATATGCCCAGACCCTGGACAAGGCGGCTAAGGCCATCGGCGTAAACTTTGTTGGAGGCTACTCTGCACTGGTACAAAAGGGGTTTGCTTCCGGTGATAGGGAGCTGATAGAATCAATCCCTGAAGCTCTCGCAGAAACAGAATTTGTATGTTCTTCGGTGAATGTAGGATCAACACGAGCCGGTATCAATATGGATGCCGTTGCCCTAATGGGCAACAAAATAGTTGAAACTGCAAAGTCTACAGCTGATCGCCAGTGTATAGGTGCAGCAAAGCTTGTGGTTTTCTGCAATGCTGTTGAGGATAATCCGTTCATGGCCGGAGCTTTTCACGGAGTGGGTGAAGCTGATTGTGTTCTGAGCGTTGGAGTCTCCGGACCCGGCGTGGTCCGCTCTGCTCTTTCAAAGATGAATTCAGCAGAAAAAGATAACTTTCAGATTGCAACCATGAATGAGGTGGCAGAATTAATAAAGAAAACTGCCTTCAAAATTACCCGTATGGGTCAGCTTGTGGGAAGCGAGGCAGCAGATACTCTCGGAGTACCCTTTGGCATCGTGGATTTGTCTCTGGCACCTACACCTGCTGTAGGTGATTCTGTAGCTCACATATTGGAAGAAATCGGTCTTGAAGAATGTGGAACTCACGGAACCACAGCTGCTCTTGCGATGCTAAATGATGCGGTTAAAAAGGGAGGTGTCATGGCTTCATCAAGTGTGGGGGGACTTTCCGGAGCTTTTATCCCTGTAACTGAAGACGCAGGAATGATATCAGCTGCCCGTTCGGGAACTCTTACGATTGAAAAACTTGAGGCAATGACTGCTGTTTGCTCAGTTGGTCTTGATATGATAGTCGTACCGGGAGATACAACCCCGGAAACAATTTCGGCAATTATCGCAGACGAAGCTGCTATAGGAATGGTCAATTCAAAGACGACTGCTGTGAGACTCATTCCTGCCATCGGGCTTTCCGACAAAGATGAACTGAACTTTGGCGGACTTTTGGGCAGTGGCCCTGTGATGAAACTCCACACGAAATCATCCGAAAAAATGATCAGGCGTGGGGGAAGGATACCTGCCCCTCTACAGAGTCTGAAGAATTGATTTAGTCTTCTCCGATCCGGATTTAAGAAGCTATTTAATAATGAACCTATAAATTATGATGATGAAAATCGGCAATAGTCCTTGCTTGTGAACTATTGCCGATTTTATCATTTCAGATAACAGACACATATTTTTCTTGAAAAAATACGTCGGGGATTACCTCGTTTACCGGTTCATCCCAACGTATATTATAGAACCCTCATATTCACATACTTAATATGAACATAGCGTTTCAAAACTACAAAGATAAAACCAAAGGTACCAGAACCGGAACTGTGAAACTGGCCACAAGCCCGGATACAAATGAGAAAATTGCAATATCTCCCCTCGTCTGTCTTTCAACTATAGGCAGACATACATCCATCGCCGCAGCTCCCGGCATTGCAACCGTTTCAATGTATCCAATCTTTCCGGCAATGATAGGAATAAATACGAAAGAAAGAACCTCTCTCATTATGTTATGCAAAAAAGAAATAGCACTGGCAACTACAAATCCATGATCAATGATAAGACCCGGTGCCAAGCTGTACCAGCCCAATCCTGAGCCGATTGCCAAAGCTTCCTTCATCGAAAGGGGCAAAATTAAGCCACAAATTACCGCCCCTACGAGTGAACCGCCAATAACCGCCACGGGAATCACAAGTACCCTGATTCCAACTGCCTTTATTTGTCCAATTACAGTTCCTTCAAGCCCCATATCCAGACCGACAAAGAACAACAGAATGCAAAGGCCTACAGTTATAGCCCAACCCATCACATTATCAAAAGCTTTAACATCTGTAATCACACCCTTCGTCAGGAAATATGCAATAGTACCCCCGATCAAAACGGCCAATATAACCATGATTGTCATACTGTCAAGCTTCTTTTCTTTAATCTCAGCTTGTTCTTCTTGATTTTCAACAGGAACATCTATTCCCGTTGGCATATTTACCCTCTTGCCTTTTAAAAACCCCCTGTCATCAAGACCCATAAGTCTTCTTGTCACAGATGTTGCTGCAACTGAACAACTCACAATTATGACTGTTATCAGAAGAGAGTACATGCCAATAGAACCGAGATTACTAATTACCTCGTCGTTGGCTCCCATCCTCATACCCATTGAAAAAACCATAATAATGATTGCACATGTGGATACCTTCCCGGTCCATCCAAGCCTATCCTTCTTATCCCGTACAAGTGTACCTGCGATATAGCCAACCAGGGCATGTCCGAGATATAACCCTAAATCACCCAAACCGTTCTCCTCTCATTCGCCTAAAAATAAACTGAAACTTCCGGTTACCGTTAATAAAGATTAACGCAAAATTTCACCGTCACTCCTTTAAATCCTCTGTGTAGTACCTACATACTCAATAGGAATTCCAACAAAATAGGCACAACTAAACTTATGGTCGCACCTGACACGAAGGACATAACAGCAATATCAGTCCTTGTGCTCTTCTCAACCGCCGCTATACAAACATCCATACTAGCCGCAGCCGGCATCGAAAAAGTTTCTATATAGCCCACCTTCTTCGCCACCAACGGAATAAATATAAACGAAAAAATCTGCCGCAACAAATTATGCAGATAAGAAATCGCACTTGCAAAAATCATCCCGTGCTGAAAAATCATAACCGATGTAAGGCTCGGCCAAGCCATACCGGCGCCAATCGCCAAAGCCTCGACGAAACTTACCGGCATAAACAGATATGATATTGCAGACCCCAAGAGAGAGGCAACTATGCTCACCATTGGAAAAATCACAATGCTGAATCCCATTGCTCTGATATGTCTGCCCAAAGATCCGTCAAGCCCCATAGTCATTCCCACAACAAAAAGCATCAGACAAATGGCAACAAACACAGTTACTCCCATGAAATCACCCAATCGAACGGAATCAATAGAGAGATATTTTGTGGCAGAATATCCTATTCCGCCGCTGACCAGAACATCAATGACCACATAGATAGTCATGATTGGAAGCATATTTTCTTCTTTTGCAACTTCTTCATCAATTGTATCTTCATATTTCTGTGCAACCCTTACAGTCCTTCCGTGGAGCAAACCCTTCGAGTCAAATCCGAGTGCCTTTCTCACAAAATAGCTGCCTGCTACGGAAAATACCATTGTCACAAGGGTAATAGCTACCGAATAGAATGCGATATCTCCAAGCCTTGACACAACTTCATCGTTTGCACCCATACGTATTCCCATTGCTGAAATCATGAAAAGTATAGAAGCTGTCAACAGCTTATCAAGCCATGAAAGCCTTTCTCTATACCCGGTCAGCCTGCTGCCCAGATATGCTCCTGAAACTGTACATGCCAGGTATATCGCTAAATCTACCACATTATCTCCCATTAAATTTCATAACTTTACATATCGATTATATATTTAATTTCTCTGTATGTCTATGATAATCAGACGATTAATTTTTAAATAGCCGCAATTTATATTATACTTTATCATTGAATATCTATCCATTAATTGTTATACTATTTCTAGTGATTTTAAGCCATTAATATCGAGAAATTGAAGGAGATCAGTATGCAAAACGAAAATCCGATTTATGATGCCAAAGTCCTGGGTTATCCGAAGATGATACTTCTTGGTGTACAGCACACCTTTGCCATGTTTGGTGCCACGGTTCTGGTACCGATACTAACCGGACTGGATGTTTCCACAACACTGTTAATGGCAGGTCTGGGAACTCTCCTATTTCACCTGTTGACAAAGGGCAAAGTTCCTGCATTTTTAGGCTCATCTTTTGCATTTTTAGGAGGATATGCAGCTGTAGCACCTATGATAGATGGAAAACCCAATGTTGAAATGTTACCCTATGCAGGGGGCGGAGTGTTTTGTGCGGGCCTGATCTATGTCCTACTTTCCGGTCTTATTAAATTATATGGCGTTAAGAAAGTTATGGCATTCTTTCCACCGGTTGTTACCGGTCCGATTATAATATCAATAGGACTTATTCTGGCACCGACTGCAATTCACAACTGCCGGACAAACTGGCTACTTGCTGTGGTTGCCATGGGGACGATAATATTTTTTAATATATGGGGACGCGGAATGCTTAAAATTATTCCGATTATTCTTGGAGTGATTGCATCATATGTTCTTGCCATCTTAACAGGAGCTGTTGATCTTTCTGCACTTGCCACCAAAACGGTAGTTGCCGTTCCAACGTTTACGCTCATGAAATTCGACATATCTTCCATTGTTACTGTTATGCCGCTTGCTCTTGCCACGATGATGGAACACATAGGAGATATTTCTGCGATAGGCGCAACCACCGGTAAAAATTATATAGCCAATCCGGGGCTTCACAGAACCCTCCTGGGAGATGGCCTTGCTACCTGTCTATCCGCTGCCTTCGGAGGGCCTGCAAATACAACCTATGGTGAGAACACAGGCGTTTTGGCACTGACAAAGGTTTACGATCCCAAAGTTATCAGGCTGGCCGCATGTTTTGCCATCATTATTTCTTTCCTGCCTCATGTGAATTTCCTTATCAGTTCCATTCCTGCAGGAACAATCGGTGGAGTTTCTCTGATTTTATACGGTATGATTTCTGCTATCGGCATACGCAATGTTGTAGAGAACCGAGTTGACTTTACAAAGTCACGTAATACGATAATCGCTGCTTTGATTCTCGTTTGTGCTTTAGGTTTTTCTGCCACAGGAGGGATTTCTTTCCGAGCATTCGGTGCTACAATCAGTTTGTCAGGCCTTGCGATTGCTGCTATAGTCGGTATTCTGGCTAATGCAATTTTACCCGGTAACGAATATGTATTTGATGAAGATGATGGAACAGAACAAAAATTCCAGACATTTGAGATATAGACTTTTGAAATGATAGAAAGCCTTTTAATCATATTCATAAAAAACACTACGGATGAAAATCAGAAATTCAAATTGCAGAATCACAACCACCAGCTGAGCTGGTGGTTTGTTTTGCCCCTATAAGGGGCTGTTACCTACCGGCATCTCAAGATGCATGAAACGGTTCGCCTTCCGCTCCACTTATTTCACTTGTACCTCTTTCCCTACAAACCCTAAAGG
>JALENW010000036.1 GCA_022766365.1 Clostridiales bacterium
GAACCCCGGATGAAATCTTCGAGGAGGAAATCGACCGAATCTACCAGGCTACTGCCTAGCGGAGGGTGTCCAACTTGTTATTGCAATTTACGAACAAAAAATGATTCATAGTTTTCTGATAAAATAGAATTTGCAAACCAAACTAATAAAATCTAATAATCAGGAGAAACTATGAATCACTATAAACATTTTACACTAAAAGAACGAGAAATGATAAAACATTATATAGACATCGGCAAAAATCAAAGCGAAATATCAATATTGTTAAAACGAAATAAATCATCTATATCGAGAGAGCTTAAAAGGAATAGTATTAACGGAGAATATCTTCCTTGTGACGCTCAATCAAGTTATTTGCATAGAAGACTTTGTTGCAAACCCAAGAAAAAATTAGATAATCAAATTGTGTATAAATGTGTAAAAAATCTTTTTCTCAACCATCAATGGTCTCCCGAACAAATTTCTGAAAGATTAAAAATGGAAGGGTTTAGATATACGATTAGTTACAACACTATTTATAGAGGGATTTATGACGGTTTATTTGATGAACCCGGGCTATCTCATGGAAATAGAGGTGCTATACGTAAACTAAGGCACAAAGGGAAAAGTCGTCATACAAAAAATTACGAAGAAAAAAGAGGCAAAATTGTAATTAGCAATCTAATTACAGATAGACCTCAAATAGCTAATGACAGAGGAAGAATAGGAGATTGGGAAGCTGACACAGTTGCAGGACAAACAGGTAAAGCATGTTTAGTTACATTGACAGATAGAAAGAGCAGATATTTACTTTGCAAGAAAATCCCAAAGAAAAACTCCACAGAAGTTAAAAACGCTATGATAGAACTATTAAAAGAACACCCATTGAAAAGCATAACTCCAGATAGAGGGAAAGAATTCTCAAAGCATCCGGAAATCAGTAGAGAACTAAATTTAGTTGAATTTTATTTTCCATTTCCGCATCATCCTTGGCAAAGAGGGACAAACGAAAATACAAATGGTTTACTTAGAGAATATTTCCCCAAAACAAAGGACATTGATCAAGCCGATGAGTATATTGAGTCGAAGATAAAAGAAATTAATTTGAGACCTCGCAAATGCTTAAATTGGAAAACGCCCCATGAAGTTTATCATTCAATGGAGTTGCATTTAATTTGACAATTCAAGGTAATAAGAATCCCCTCATGTAAATTCTGAAAGAGCCTGTAATAAAGATTCATTTTTTTCCTCCAATAAAAACTCAATGTTTGTAACCGAGAAACATTGAATTTTGTATTTCACCGTAGCGGTACCGTCACCTAAACCAAATGCAGCATTGAAGAAGCCAGCCTGAAATAAATCATCAGTGCGCCGGCATCAACAATGGTGGTGATGAGAGGTCCGGCCATGATGGCAGGGTCGAGTTTTAACTTTTCAGCTATAATAGGGAGCATGCTCCCTACCATTTTCGCCATGAGGACGGTGCATATTAAAGTAATGGAAACCGCAAATGCTATAGGTGTCGCCAGGTGATTGATCAGTACAAGTCTTGCGAAATTAACTGTGGCAAGGACGACTCCACATATTACAGCGACTCTGGCTTCCTTCCACATTACCTTGAGGAAGTCCTTTGTCTCAATATCTCCTGTAGCTAATCCACGGATAATAAGTGTTGATGACTGAGATCCGGCATTGCCTCCTGTATCCATGAGCATTGGTATGAAGGCAGACAGAATGGTCAGTTTATCCAAAGTGTGTTGATAGCCTTCGATAATCGCTCCTGTGAAAGTTGCTGATATCATTAGAATAAGAAGCCAAAGCACCCTGTGTTTTGCAAGAGCGAAAACTGAAAGATCGAGATAGGCTTCTTCAGATGGTGTCATGGCAGCCATTTTCTGGAAATCTTCTGTGGCTTCGTCTTCGATGACATCAATAATATCGTCGAAAGTTACTATACCTGTAAGTCTGTAATTATTGTCGACTACGGGAATTGCCAGAAATCCATACCTCTTTAAAGTATCCGCTACGTCCTCTTGGTCGTCGTGGGTGTTAACTGTAATAACATCATCATCCATGAGGTCTTCAACCTTTGCGTCAAGATCTGCAGTGACCAGTTCTCTGAGAGAGACTATGCCGAGAAGTTTTTTGGTTTTTGTTATAACATAGCAGGTGTAGACCGTTTCCTTTGAGAGACCTACTTCCCTGATATGTTCGATTGCTTCCCTCACGGTCATGTTCGGAGAGAGTTCCACAAATTCTATGGTCATCAAAGCTCCCGCAGAATGGGGTGGGTAGGCTAAGAATTCATTAATCAGTTTTCTCTGTTCGGGCTCGATGTTCTGGAGTACGTCAGAAACGATTTCTGCCGGCATCTCCTCAAGCAGGTCGATCATATCATCAAAATAAAGGTCGGCAACCAGTTCGTTCAGCTCCTTTGCTGTTATAAGCTGAGCGATTCGCTTCTGCCTTTCAACTTCAAAATACGGCATTACTTCAACTGCCAGCTCTTTCGGAAGCAATCTGAAGACAACAAGTGCCTCAGGCTCCTCGAGTTCATCTATTATGTCAGCAATATCCACCGGTTTAAGATCAATCAGAAGTTCTTTGAGCTGAGACATTTTCTTTTCTTCAATCAGGCAGCGAATTTCATACATTTTGCTTTCGAGATTTATGTTCATTTTTTGTCCTTTCCGTTTAAGTTATCACTATTACCTTTGAACTTTGCATGACAGCTGTCATCATGAAATCTCGTGTTATTTGTATCACGTGTTGATTTGCAGATAGAGCTGCTCTCTACAGAAATCCGAGCTGAGGAACCGGATTTTGATAGTTTGCGTACATCCCTCGGGTAGATGCCCTTATATTTTTTATAGTAAGTTGAGAACTTGCTGTGGGATGAGTATCCCACGGCCATTGCAACAGCACCTATTTCAAGGTTGGTGGTTAAAAGCAGAGATTCTGCCATGTTCATGCGTCTTCGTTGTGAGAATTCTGTAATGCTCATATGATACTTTTCTTTGAAAAGTTTCTTGAGCTTTGTACCGCTCATCATAGATATTCTCTCAAGGATTTCCTGGGGGACATCTATAGCATAGTGGTCTGACAGATACATGGCTACATTCTCAATAGCCGCATCGTCATCAGGAGAAAGTTGCTTGGCAGTGTTCAGTTTTGTATACGCATCCAGTGTAAAACTCAGCCACTCCCTTGCCTTGGCGTCGAAAAAAAGCTTTGAGGCGGGTGGATCCAGTTTGACATTGAGTATATCCATAGATAACTTCCCAAGTGGTGTAACTAAGCTTTCCTGTGTAGTCAGAAACATCTGATCTAAATCTATGGAATAGGAATTATCAAGGCTTTCCCGGAACTCATTCAACATCTTTTCTTTGTAACTTATACCGACAGTCTTGTACGGATAATTGCCGTGAAGGAGAATCTTCGTATGACCGGTGTCCCCGGTGAATATTGCAACCGTGTTTGAAGTCAGACTGATGTATGGGTTGAAACTTTCTCCGTTGGCACTTATAAGATAGGTGCTGCAGAAAACCATAATATCACTCATGTCAGGGAAGGTATCAAATACTGTGTCATTCTTTAGAAAGAAATCATGGACATTTATTATATAATCATCGGTTTCGTAGTACCAAAACAAAATATCCATATCTTCGTTATGGGCTTCATAAGTGGTCCCCGACGGCAAATATTTGATTTTCTTTGATGGGTAAAGCTCCATCTGTTCTAAGATCTTTCCATAACTGCTCATTTTAATTTTATCCCCTTTAGACGTTATCCCGATTAGACCAAAATTCATTTAATACATTGTAACACGAAAGTCGATGTGTTACAATGACTTTGACAGTTAGTTATAACTAACTTACTAATATTTGAAATCCGAATTAACTGCTATATTTATGGGTTTAACTCCATATTGAGTGACGGATTTTCAAAAATTTTACATATGAGGAGTTGAATTTATGTTTAAGCTTTACAGGAAATTGATAAGCTATGTCCCCGAAAAGACTTACCTGTTAGGATTAACGGTACTGCTGTCAGTTTTATCCACTCTTGCACAGGTTGGAGCTATGTATTATCTTTATATATTCCTGAATAAACTTATTTTTCCGGATTTGCCGAAAACTACAGGAATATTCAGTTTTGACAGTGCAGCAGAAGTGGCATCTGTTTTGGTGGGGCTCATGTTTTTTGGAGCAATATGTTACACATTATCAGTTATGTGCTCCCATAGCTTTGCATTCCGTCTTGAGACGAATATGAGAAAGTACGGCATAGATGGGCTGACAAGAGCAAGTCACAAGTTTTTCGACAGGAACGAATCGGGAAAAATCAGAAAACTGATAGACGATAATGCAGCTTTGACTCATTCTGCCGTTGCTCATCTGATACCGGACAATACCGGAGCCATGCTCATGCCGATTCTGATAATTGCTCTTGCTTTTGCAATAAGCATCAGACTAGGCATTACCATGATAATATTTACTATAATCATATTGATTATTCTTAAGAATATGATAGGTGAAAAGAAGTTCATGGAATTCTATCAGAATTCCCTTGACAAGATGTCGGCAGAAACAGTGGAATATGTCAGGGGCATGCAGGTTGTAAAAATATTTAACGTTGATGTGATTTCCTACAAATCCCTCTATGAGGCCATTAAAACATATGGAAAGTATGCATATGAGTATTCAATGAGTTGCAGGCGCCCTTACGTTTTGTTTCAGGTAATTTCATTTGGAATAATAGCTTTCATCACCCCGATAGTTGTCCTTGTGCCTCAATTTACAAGGAATCCGGGAAGTGCAGCTGTGGAACTGACCATGCTCCTTTTTTTGACCGGAGTAATCTATGTGTATATTATGAAAATAATGTATATATCAATGTTTATGTTCCAAGCTCAAACGGCCGTGAACAAACTGGAGACTTTATACGATGAAATGCAGGAAGATAAGGTTTCATACGGCACAAGAACAGATTTTTGCCCCGGAGATATTCGATTTGAACATGTGGATTTCAGTTATGGGGACATTCCGGTTTTAAATGACTTTTCTCTGGACTTTAAGCAGGGAAAAACGTATGCTTTGGTTGGCGAGAGCGGTAGTGGCAAATCCACCATTGCAAAATTGATTTCAGGATTTTATCCATTGAATGCAGGACGTATACTTATTGGTGATACAGAACTTTCTGAATATTCAAGAGATACAATTGTAAAGAACATAGCAATGGTGTTTCAAAATCCACAGCTGTTTAAGAAATCAATATATGAGAATGTGGCTATGGCACGAAAGAACGCTACAGGGGAAGAAGTTCTCAAAGCGTTAGAACTTGCAGGTTGTAACGATATTCTGTCAAAATTCCCCGATAGGGAAAAAACTGTCATTGGAACTGAAGGCGTGTATTTGTCCGGGGGTGAAAAACAGAGGGTGGCAATTGCAAGAGCTATTCTCAAAGATGCCCCTATTGTTATATTCGATGAAGCCAGTGCATCTGTAGACCCTGAGAGCGAACACGAGCTTCAAAAAGCTTTTGCAAATCTAATGAAGGGCAAAACAGTGATTATGATAGCTCACAGACTAAGCTCTATTACAAATGTAGACGAAATTTTCGTTATGGATAAGGGGAAAGTCGCAGAGAGAGGTACTCATAAGGAGTTGATGGGCAGAGGCGGAATTTACAAGGGGTTACAGACAATGTACAGAGAAGCTAATGATTGGAGGGTTTCAGATGAAAAATTGGCTTAAGGAAAAATTTGCTCTTACGGATCAAGGAGCAAAAGATTTGGTTGTTGCCAGCAGGAACACCTTTTTTTCGTACATGTGGAATATGGTCCCCGCGATGGTGCTGATGTTCCTCTTAGATTGGCTGGTAATGGGACACGGAGTGAATAAGTGGATCTATGTGGGCATATCTGTAATTACTGTTGTAATAATGTATATTTTGATGAATATTGAGTACAAATCACTTTATACGGCAACATATAAGGAGAGCGAAAATCTGAGGATTGATATTGCGAGAACCATGAGAGAACTTCCTCTTTCTTATTTCTCAAAGCATAATGTGTCGGATCTTGCCCAAACCATAATGTCCGATGTGACAGCTATTGAGCACGCAATGTCTCACGCTGTGGCAAAAACAATAGGATTCTCATTTTTCTTTGTAGTAATTTCTGTAATGTTGATTGCCGGGAACTGGCAGCTGGGGCTTGCAGTTGTTTTGCCGCTGGTACTGTGTGTAATATCCATATTTTTATCCAGAAATATTCAACGTAAATATAACAAGAAGTATTATGATGTTTTAAGGGAATCCTCGGATAACTTTCAGGAAACCATAGAACTTCAGCAGGAAATTCAGAGCCTTGGAATGGCTGACGAGGTGAATGCCTCCATGAAGAAAAAGATTGAAGATGCGGAAAAAATACATATCAAAGGTGAAGGTCTCAGTGCTGTTTTCATGGTTGTGGCAAATGCATTTTTGTATCTGTCCCTTGTGGTGGTAATCATTGTAGGCGTAACGCTTTTTTCTCAAAATCGAATAAGCCTGCTGTATGTTATCGGATATCTGCTGGCTGCCATAAAGGTGAAAGAAGGAGCAGAGGCTATAAATATGGCCGTCTTTGAACTTATATATATAAATTCAATGGTGACACGTGTCAAGGAACTCAGGAACACAGAAACTCAAAAGGGTGAGGATACAGACCTTAAGACTTTTGACATAGAAGTGTCTCACGTGGGATTTTCTTATGATGAGGATACTCGAATCCTGTCAGATGTTTCATTTACTGCCAAACAGGGGGAGGTCACGGCTCTTGTGGGGAGATCAGGTTGTGGAAAGACTACAATGCTTCGCCTGATGTCAAGGCTTTACGACTACGATTCGGGTTCGATAAAAATCGACGGTAAAGATATCAAGGAGATATCCACCGAATCTCTCTTTAAGAATGTGAGCATAGTTTTTCAGGATGTTGTGCTTTTTAATGCTTCTGTTAAGGAAAACATTCGTATGGGAAGAAATGACGCCACAGATGAGGAGGTTCTGGAAGCTGCCAGATTAGCCGGGTGTGAGGATTTTGTCTCCAAACTCGAGATGGGGTATGAGACAAAAATCGGAGAAAACGGTGCTGCTCTCTCCGGTGGAGAGCGACAGAGGATTTCAATTGCCAGAGCATTTTTGAAGGATGCACCGATAATTATCCTTGATGAAATCGCCGCTTCTCTGGATGTGGGGAACGAAAAGAAAATTCAAGACAGTCTCAAAGTACTCACAAGAGGCAAGACCGTGGTTATAATTTCCCATAGGCTGAAATCTGTTGAGAAAGTCAACAAAATAGTGGTGCTGGAGGGAGGTCGTGTAGAAGCTGAGGGAAAACATTCTGATTTGATTTCAAAATCGAAGACTTACAGGAGTCTGGTGGAGAACGCAAAGCTAGCTGAGGAGTTCTGTTATTAATTCGATATTAGAAGATCCATTTTAAATTTTGGATTGAAAAGGCCTGCTTATTGTATTTAGCTACGATTGGCAGGCTTTTTAATTTGAAATTTATTACAAATTACTAGATAAATTATATATTTTGAGATATATCTTCACATGATCACAGGTGGGTATGAGCTATGCAAGAAACAAATACCTTACTGTATATGACAGATAGCCGGATCTCTCAGTGAAGTTAAAAGGCAACAAGTAAATCGGAAACAACCGAAAGGATTACAAAACAACTAACTGATATATCAAATGCCGAGTTGAGGAAAATCAAGAAATCAGAAATAAAATATAATTCATCTTGACGCAGATAAACAAATGTGTAATAATATAAACAAATGATTACGGGTTGCCTTGTAAGATTGAGAGGAGGGTTTTGAAGTCATGGTGACAGATAGAGAACATGAGGTCTTGAAGCTTGTGAAGCAGAACCCCATGATTTCACAGCAGGAGCTGGCGGAGGAATTGGGAATTACAAGATCATCTGTGGCAGTTCATATTTCTAACCTCATGAAAAAGGGAGAAATCCAAGGGAAGGGTTATGTTATCGGAAGTAACTCATACGTGGTAGTGGTCGGAGGATTGACCAGAGATGTTGGTGGGAAGCCCTTTTCCAAACTCATCATGGAAGATTCCAATCCTGGGACGGTGAAGACAACACTGGGAGGTGTCGGCAGAAATATTGCTCACAATATCAGCCTTCTTGGAATTGAGACGAAAATGCTCACTGCTGTCGGAAGCGATCAGATGGGCAAGAGTATAAGAGATCACAGTCCTCATGAGAAGATGGATTTCAGCCATATATTAGGGGTTGACGGTCAGGAGACAGCCACATATCTTTATATTGCGGATCAGAAAGGCGATATGGTTTCGGCTATTGCAGATATGCAGGTTTTTGATCACATTTCTCCTGAGTATGTTGAGAGCAAGAGGGCTCTTATCGGGAGGTCTAAGGCGGTGGTTGTGGATGCCAATATTCCTTTGGAAACCATGGAGAAGATTGCAAATTTGTATAAGGGACCGATCTTTGTAGATCCGGTTTCTACAGAGAAAGGTAAAAGACTTAAGTCATTCCTCAAACATATACATACTTTGAAGCCAAACAAGATGGAGGCGGAAATGCTAAGTGGAGTGACAATCGTCGATGAAAAAACACTTAAAGAAGCTGCTGATGTTTTGTTGAAAAAGGGTGTAAAGAGGGTATTTATTAGTCTGGGAAGAGACGGAGTCTATGCAGCCTGCGACAGCGAACGGATTCTGGCACCGACTTTGCCGGTGAAACTTGCCAATGTTACAGGCGGAGGCGACTGCTTTATGGCGGGGCTAGTTTACAGCTATATGAACGATTTGAGCCTTGTGGATACCGTTAAGCTATCTCTGGCGGCATCAGCTATGGCAGTTGAAGGTGACCAGACGATTAATGAGGAAATAACTATTGAAAAGGTTCTTGAAAGAGCCGGGCTTAGCGGATAGGACAGACATACATAGCGATAGCGGTTAATTAATTTGAATGATAGAGGAACACAGTCAATCCCATAGAAATTCAAGCATTTTGTAGAAAACTTAAGCAATTTAAAAATATAGTTAATAGAATTAAACGATAAGTGAAAGGCGAATTTGATGATTAAAATGGAGGGTAGTAAAATGGAAAGCAAGTATTTGGAAATCGCACCTGAGGTGCAGAAAGCTTTATCAGAGGGCACACCGGTTGTTGCCCTTGAGTCAACAATTATTTCACATGGTATGCCTTATCCGCAGAATGTGGAAACAGCTCTTAAAGTTGAAGAAATCGTTAGAGAAAACGGTGCAGTGCCTGCAACTACGGCTATTATCGGCGGAAAACTTAAGTGTGGATTGACAAAGAAAGAAATCGAATATCTCGGCAAGAAAGGACTTGATGTCACCAAATGTTCAAGGCGTGATATTCCGATGGCCATTGCCAGAGGGTTTGACGGTGCAACTACTGTGGCAACGACGATGATTATTGCAAATATGGCGGGAGTTTCAATTTTTGCAACAGGAGGAATCGGTGGAGTTCACAGAGGTGCTCAAGAAACAATGGATATCTCTGCCGACCTTGAAGAACTTGCAAACACACCTGTAATGGTTGTCTGTGCCGGTGCTAAGGCTATCCTTGACATTCCTTTGACACTCGAATACCTTGAAACCAAGGGGGTTCCGGTTCTTGGGTATGGTACTGACAATCTGCCTGCATTCTATACGAGAGGAAGCCAGTTTAAGGTGGACTACAGAGTTGATACTCCGGAAGAGGCAGCCAAGGCTTTTGAGGCGCAAAGAGGAGCGGGTCTTCACACAGGTATGCTGCTGACTAACCCGATTCCTGAAGAGTTTTCCATGGACGAAGGTACAATCAATGAGGCTATAGAGTCTGCTGTTAAAGAGGCTGAGGAAAAGGGAATCAAGGGCAAAGAATCAACACCGTTCTTACTTGCAAAGGTTAAGGATATAACAGCCGGAAGCAGCCTTGACGCCAACATTCAGCTGGTGTTCAACAATGCAAAAGTTGCCGCTCAAATTGCAGAGGCTTACTGTAAAGGTAAATAGGGATATCGACGATATAGACGATGCATAAGAGATGATACGAATATAGTTTTAGTTAAAAGGAGTATTGTATGAAACTTGTTTCATGGAACGTTAATGGCCTCAGAGCTGCCCTGAAAAAAGGGTTTCGTGAATCTATCAGGGAACTTGATCCGGATATTCTGGGCATACAGGAGACCAAGATGCAGCCGGGACAGGCAGAGGTGGATCTTCCTGAATACGAGGAATTCTTTAACAGTGCCATTAGGAAGGGCTATTCAGGTACTGCCGTTTTCACAAAAGAAAAGCCCCTGAGTGTGACATTTAATTTCGAAGGACATGACGATGAAGGAAGAACCATAGTGTGTGAATACGAGAGCTTCTATTTTGTGACTGTTTACACTCCTAATTCCCAGAACGAACTGGCAAGGCTTGATTACAGAATGACGTGGGAAGATGCTTTCAAGGAGTATATGCTTGAGCTGGACAAGAAGAAACCTGTGATTATATGTGGGGATCTTAATGTTGCACACAGAGAGATAGATTTGAAAAATCCGAAAACTAACCGGAAAAATGCGGGGTTTACCGATGAGGAAAGAGGCAAATTCGGCAGCCTTATCGAGTCGGGATTCACCGATACATTCAGATATCTGTATCCTGATAAGGAGGGAATCTACAGTTGGTGGTCGTATCGTTTCAATGCCAGAAAGAACAACGCCGGTTGGCGTATTGACTATTTTCTTGTATCTGACAGGGTTGCAGATAAAATAAAGGAAGCCACAATTCACACTGATATTTTTGGCAGTGATCATTGCCCTGTAAGCCTGGAGATAGATCTGTGATGAATGTAAAATCCCATTCATCAGCAGAGGAGGTATCTGTATCCGAATTTGGAAGGTTAAGCAGAAAAATCGACTCAATCTGGCCGGGTAATAGAGTTCCGGTAACTTCGATATTTGAAGTGCCACTTGGCGATTCAGGGAGAGTGAATGGTATTCAAGATTTCCTCGGAATCAGAATTATTCATCTGTCGGATCTTCAGGGGGCGATTTTTGGGACTGACAATAGAGATATTCTTGAAAGGGTTGCAGAGTGTGACCCTCACTTGATAGTGGTGACAGGGGATCTGGTGGACAGGAGAATGGTCAGAATAGCAGAGTTTGAACCTTCAATTCAACTTATGTGTTCACTTCAGAATATTGCTCCGGTTTTCTTTACATACGGTAATCACGAAAGATCTTTTCCTCCTCAAGTGGTTGATGAGCTTCGTAGGAAGATGGAAAACTATGGTATTACAGTGTTGGACGGTGAAGTTACTACAGTCAAACTTCTTAACGGCAATGGAGATAATATAAAAATTTTCATAGCAGGATTGGAAGAGGATATACTCATGGTGGAGGGTAAGAATCGTACAAAGAAAAATTCCGATGTAGATATGACGGCACTCAATAAATCTCTCGAGACCATGATGTCGGAAGCCGAAGATATTGCTTTTCACGTAAAAATCCTCCTGGCCCATGAACCACAGTTTATACATGAATATGCACAATTCGGATTTGACCTGATTTTCTCAGGCCATGCACACGGTGGACAAATCAGGATTCCGGGAATCGGAGGTCTTTTTTCACCGGGGCAAGGTTTCTTTCCAAAATTGACATCAGGAGTTCACTCTGCAGGAAAGGGTATTATGATAATATCCAGAGGTCTTGGAAATAGCAGCTTTCCCTTCAGAATTTTCAATAGACCGGAGATAGTTTCAGTGAAAATATAATAAGGAGATACATAGTATATTATCACAAAGGAGGTGCTGTACAGCACCTCCTTTGGCTTTATCTCTATCTGAATTCAATTGAAATCATAGCGGATTCTAAATAACAGTGGAAAATCTGATGACAAACCGATACAACCGTTATGATCCCGCTTCCTTACGTCTATATTCTAGGCTTTCTATAAAACCTTCCACCGAGATGTTCTGTTTTCATTACATTCACAAAGGCTTTAGGGTCCACCTCCTTGATTGCATTTAAGACTGCGTCCACCTCCTCACTACCGACCACAGAGTATATCATTCTTCTCTGACTTCCCTGATACATTCCTACACCCATGAAAAGTGTTGCATCATGATGAGTTATTGTTTTTATTCTGCCGTAGACTGATGCAGGTTCGTTGGTAATGATGAATAGAGTATGCTTCCTATATTGCTTGAATAAATTTTGTATAACCTGAGTGGTACAGAATTGAAAAATTATGGAGTACATTGCTTTATCAACGCCGAACAAAACACCGGCAACCGTTAGAACGATCACATTCCCCATGAGGATATAATTCCATGCATCCTTGCCTTTTTTTTCGGAGAAATAAATGGATATGAAATCAGTTCCCCCTGCACTGGCACCGACAAGCAGACAGATCCAAATTGCTACTCCATTAATTATTCCTCCGAATATAGCTATGAGTAGTATATCATATGTCAGAACAATATCCGGCAGCATATCTACAACTATAGAACTGAGGATTATAACGTATAGGGAATATATGGTGAAGTTTCTGCCAAGCCATTTGATACCAATATATATAGGAATAAGATTTAGAGGAATATAAATTAAAGTATATGAAATTTTGATATCAAGGAAGGTATCAAGACTTCGCTGTATCAAAAGTGTTATTCCCGCAAAGCCACCGGGAAATAGTCCACCTGTCCTTACGAAACTCTTTATATTGAATCCGATAATCGCTGCCCCGATTGTACAAAACAGTATTCGTTTGAAAATTGGCTTGAATTTACTTTCTTTTTCATATAGGGAAGACATCTTTATCTAAATCTACTCCTTCTAATATGTAATTATGAATTAATTGTGAAATTATGTATAAAACTCAAGAATATTATGAAAAAAAACAAAAAATATTGAAAAAAATTGATTGACAATCACATTTTAATAGCGTATCCTATTTCTATTATTACTTTCTTTTCTATTACCCTAAGCTTCTTAGCAGATGTTATTATATCACAAATAATAACCTGCTCATATAGCTTGATAAAAATTATATTAAAACATTAATTCGAATAATTTTTCGTTTTTTTATTGACTATTGCGGTGAGAGTGCTATACTCAGATTAGAAAATAATGATTAATTTATTAAGGAGAGGAGGCACACTTTATGGAAGGTAAAGGCAAGTTCAAGTCAAACTTCGGATTCCTAATGGCGACTATAGGATCTGCAGTCGGACTTGGCAATATTTGGGGATTTCCATTCAAGATGGGAAAGAACGGTGGATTTGCTTTTTTAGTCATTTACATAGTGCTTGCTGTAGTTATTGGTTATTGTATTATGCTCGGTGAAATCGCCTTTGGACGTAAACAACAGAGGGCGGCGATTGAGGCGTATAGGAAATTGGGGCAAAAGTTTACCTTTAACGGCTGGATAAACACATTGACACCATTATTCCTGCTCTGCTTCTACTGCACACTGGGTGGTTATTGCTTGAAGTATACTGTTGCCAACTTCGGCAATATCTTCAATGCCGGCTGGGGAACAGGAGGAGTCGAGAGCAGTGATTTCTTTGGAGCGTTTATAACTGATACTGTGCCGGCTGTTTTGTACGGCTTAATATTCCTGGCGTTGACGATGATTGTTGTTCTTGGCGGAGTTCAAGGTGGAATAGAGAGATTTTCAGTTATAGCTATGCCTGCACTGTTTGTGATGCTTTTGATAATCGTCATAAGAAGTATTACTCTTCCGGGAGCAGCAGACGGTATTGCGTTCATGTTTAAGCCTGACTGGTCCGTATTCCATGGCACAGGTTGGATAAGTGTGTTGGCTTCAGCGGGAGGTCAAATGTTCTTCTCTCTGTCAATCTGCTCGGGTTGTATCATTGCCTATGGTTCTTACTTGGGAAAGAGTGAGAATCTTGAAAAGAACGCTGTGATCGTAATCGCTGCCGACACTATTGTTGCCATACTTGCCGGAATCGCAGTAATGCCTGCTGTATTTGCTTTCGGATTAAAGCCGGACGCAGGTCCAAGTTTGTTATTCGTAACTCTGCAGACGGTATTCAATTCAATGGGCGGATTCGGTGCAATATTCGGATTTATTTTCTACTTCCTGGTATTGATAGCAGCTTTAACATCTTCCGTTGCAATGATTGAAGGTGCAATTTCTTCATTCCTTGACGAGCAGGAGAGAAGAGGCAAGAAGCCATCGAGGGTATTCGTGACTTGTGCCATTGGAGTACTTGCTGCTGTCGGATCAGCAATTGTTTCTGCTGACGCTCTTGGAAGCGGCGGATTGCCACATCTGTTCGGATTCAGTACATGGATTGATACTTTTGATCTGTTTGCAGAAGGATTTATGATGCCGCTTGGAGGTTTCTTTATGGTTCTTATTTTAGGGTGGTTCAAACCGGGATTCATAGATGATGAAATCAGATTGAGCTCATCTTTCGGCAGTAAGAGTTTTACATACTTCTGCATGAAGTTCCTTGCACCTGTATTTCTGATATTTATCCTAGTTGGACAGCTGAACGGATTCTTCGGATGGAATTTGTTCTAGGTATGAGCGACCTGTGATTCATTCTTAGGATTTAAGTAAGTCTTGAATTAAATCAAGCAGATATAATTTCAGCGTTTCATAATAAATATAATACGGAATTGAGAACGAAGCTATAACAGGTTCTATAATTACGCCGGAACAAAGTTGATAAAACCTTTGCTCAGGCGTATTTTTTATAGACAAACGATGGTAATACACGATGATAAAGCAAAAGTCTACATACAAACTTTCCTTGCATTAAGGATATAGCTTAAAATGTCTGTATTTTATAATGTGTATTAAAATTCGTACAGAGACTCTAAAGGAGCTATTTTGTGATTAAAAACAAAAAATAAGAAAATTATATATTTTTGTTGACAAATAAAATGAGATGTGTATAATAGTGTTATCACAATTTTACGAAAAGTAGGAGGTAGTTCAAATGGAACAACACAAGAAAGGACAATGGGGGAACCAGTTCGGCTTTCTAATGGCTGCTGTAGGTTCCGCTGTAGGACTTGGTAATCTTTGGGGGTTCCCATACAAAATGGGAAAGAATGGCGGATTTGCGTTTTTATTCATTTATATTCTTTTGGTTGTTTTCGTTGGAATTATCATCACTATTACAGAGCTGAGTATTGGTAGGAAAACCGGAAAAGGTGTTGTAGGCGCCTACCGGGACTTGGGAAAGAAATATGCACCGATAGGGTGGTTCGGAGTTATATCCCCGTTTCTGATCATGTCTTTTTATACAATGCTGGGTGGATACACTTTGAAGTATATGGTTGCCAACTTGGGCGACATATTCGGTGCTTCTTGGGGGTATCAGGGTTCTGGAATGGCAACCGGTGATTATTTCCAAAGTTTTTACAGCGATCAGTTGCAAACTTGCATTTATACAGCAGTATTTGTTGTTTTAACGGCAGCAGTTGTTAGAGGAGGCGTTTCTCAAGGTATAGAGAAGTTTTCAAAGGTGGCCATGCCGGCACTTTTCTTCATGCTCCTTGCGGTAATCGTTAGAAGTGTGACTCTACCGGGAGCAGGCGAAGGCTTGAGATTCGTGTTTGAACCTAATTTCGAAGTGTTCAAGGGTTCCGGCTGGGTTAATGTATTTGCGGCAGCCGGCGGACAGGCGTTCTTCTCACTTTCCCTTGGTATGGGAATCATGGTAACTTACGGTTCCTATCTGAAGAAGGATGAGGACCTCAAGGTTAATTCGATAGTAATTCCTGTTGCTGATACTATCATAGCAGTTCTTGCCGGTGTGGCAATAATGCCGGCGGTATTCGCGGCAGGGCTGGAGCCTACAGCAGGCCCGGGACTTCTGTTCGTTACTCTTCAGACTGTATTTGCATCCATGGGTGCAGGTGGTCCTATATTTGGATTCCTCATGTACTTCTTGGTGTTTATAGCAGCTATAACATCTTCAATCTCACTTCTGGAGACGGTGGTTTCGGTAGTTGTGGATCTGAAGCTTGAGAGGAGCGAAACCAAGTCATTTGACAAGAAGAAGATCACATTCTGGTGTGCGGCAGCTGTTTTGGCAGAGGCAATCTTTGTTTCGCTTGATGGATTAGGGAGTCATGGTTTCCCACAAATCTTAGGGCAGTCTACATGGCTTGATTCCATGGATCTTGTTTCTGAAGGCGTTCTGATGCCTCTAAGCGCATTGTTCACAGCCATAATTTGTGGATGGATAATGCCTAGATTCGTTCCTGATGAAGTTGAACGTAACGGAAAATTCACATGGGAGAAGTTCTACATGTTCTGCATTAAATTTGTAGTTCCACCGGTTATGGTGCTGGTTCTTGTAGGACAGATTGACACTTTCTTCAGTTTGGGAATCTTCAGCTAGAGTAAAAGCTAAAGGAGCAAATAAGTAAATCAACAAAATAACATAATTCGTTATACAGCTTAAGCAATCAACTTGTACTCAAGCTCGTATAAATTGTCAAAACAGGCATCTCTTAGGAGGTGCCTGTTTTGCTTTCGATGTTTTAAGGATATTTTATTGAAATATCCAAGAAATTGACGGCGATATTTTGCCGAAAACTTTTAGATTTGGCTAACCGCATTAAGGCAGGTACCAAATTTTCCTGAACGTGGTGTTCATTTTGCTTCTTAAAACAGGAGAAATTCCTCAAAATGGTAGCACAACCTTACAAAAACTTGTTGACAAATGCTTACAATTAGCGTATCCTAACATATATCGGAGTTAGTTAAGGCAATCACAATTTTAATGGCGATTTTCAGACAAAGAGAAAGGAGATACAGTAGAGTAAGATGAATATAAAGAAGAGATGGAGTTTTGCTGTTTGTTCCCTGATACTGACAGTAACTCTAATGATTCCGGGCGTAGTGAGTGTTAACTCATTTGCGGTGGACAAGGAGGTTGTTCACGACGGAACTTTAGATGCTGACTTTAAAGTCGAGCCGAATAAAGAGCTTAACGACGGAGTCTATTCCCTGCCTGTAACGATGTGGAATATGTATCAGGACAAGGTATCGATGGGGCAACCGGCAATTAACGGGAATATGCTGGTGAAAAAGGAGAACGGAAAGTACGAGTATTACCTGAGGATGAGGGGTCTGTTTTTCATGAATCTTTTTGGGCATTTGTGGGATATTAACGCTATCAGAGTAGGCGATGACGGCAGCTTTACAGTTAATCCGAGCATATCATCATCAATTCACAAGACATTCATTGACAAAGATCTGGAAAAAAAGGAAAGAGAGTTCCCTGAGGTGATCAAATTTACTTCGGATGCGCCCATGAGAATTATTCCTGTCCAGCTGCAAGTGGATGCGATGGACGCAATAGCAAGCGGTGGAGCTTCAGGGTATGACCGGATAGTAAAAGGAAGCGGT
The DNA here is from genome assembly GCA_022766365.1 of Clostridiales bacterium. GTDB lineage: Bacteria > Bacillota > Clostridia > Peptostreptococcales > Anaerovoracaceae > S5-A14a. The sequence continues at coordinate 17,410 of JALENW010000036.1, forward strand.
AAGCAGCCTGCAAAGATCATAATGGGTTGGAAAGATCCGAAACTTGCAACGGCACAAGAGATGTCAGAGTATGATGTTTTGCCCGTGGATAAAAAAGTGGAAGGCAAGGCAGATAAAACTATGCTCAGTGAAGCTATTTCAATAGCAAATGAGTGGCAGAATGTTGTGGTAACAAATACTGACAGCAGAAATGTAAACAAAGGTGTCAAGTGGACAACTGCTGAAGCTAAGGAAGAACTTGCAAATACCATTTCACATGCAAAGGAGGTATTTCTTCAAGACTTAGGTGAAGACCAGCAGGATATTGTGAATGATGCCATAAACGACCTTGCAAATGCGGTCAATGTCTACAAGACAAAGATATTAGAGGGAACCGGTGAAGCAGAGGCTCCAAAGGATATCACGGACATTGAAAAGAGCAATGAGAATTCTACTGCTTTGGATTATAGAAATCTTAAAGACGGCGTATATTCACTGAAGGCAGAAATGTGGAAGGCTAACAGAGCAGAACATTCCATGGCAAATAATGCACTGGATAAGAATGTAAAGCTGACAGTTCGTGGTGGCAAGTACTATATTCAGGCAAGGATTAAGGGTGTCAACATGCTTAAAAAGCACGGATACATGAGGTCTATGGAGTATTATGATACCGGTTATACCAAAGATGCTAACAATTTCCCGGGTGGGAAGACAATCCCGGTGAAGGTAGTTTCATATCATATGGACGCAAATGGCAACAGACTGTCGGATGAGTACGGGACGGACTATCCTGAATATATAGAGTTCCCGTTGATAAAGGAAGTATTGGAGGACAGTTATGTACCCCTCCGAGTATTTGTACCGGTTATGGAACAGATAGGTGTAGACGGTGGAAACCCGGGCATGGGCACCCAGAAGTGCTATATGAAGCTCGATTGGACATCAATTAAGGCTATGGATGAGTCATGGACACCTGAAAAGGAAAAGGACGTTCCGCTTGACAGCACGAGATCAAAGTTGCTTGGCCGAACAGACGGTCTTAAACGAAGAGGTCTGAAGAAGGGTCCAAAAACAGGGGACGCATATGATCTTGCAGGATGGGTTGCAACGGCAATGCTAATGAGTATAGCAGTATACACCTTGCAAGGAAGACACAAAAGAGAAATCAAGGTTTAGAATTGATACAAACAGCCTCCTGCCCTCAAATAAGCTGTGGGAGGAGGCTGGTTTTATATAGGAGGACAGTTGAATATTAAGAAAGCCATTTTCGGAGCGATTGGTTTCGTATTTTTTGGAATAGGAGTTTTGGGGATCTATCTTCCCCTGCTTCCGGCGACACCATTTATGATCATAGCAGCTGCCTGCTTTGCACGAAGTTCTGACAGATTTAACAGCTGGTTTCAAGGTACGAAATTTTTCAAGGAAAACGTTCGCCCCATAATCAAGAAAGAGGGAATGACAAAGAGACGAAAGTTAAAAATTCTTGCAGTGATCACTATTTTTTTTGGGATTTCATTCTTTGTTATGCACAACGTGTATGGGAGAATTGTAATAATATTCATACTTCTAGGGCATTACATATATTTTTATAAAGGAATAAAGACAATTGATTGAAAAAAGATTATTAGCTGAAATGCACTCCGACAGGCATCTGTTGTACGGTACCATAAGTCTTAAACTCCTTTCCATGGCCACATCGGTGGTCATCGTCCTTGCCATGGGCAAATTCATTCAGGAACTTATATATTTACCCGATGAGATTGAAAGTGGATTTTGCTATCGAACAGCAGCAATCATTGGAGTTTGCATAATTATCAAAATTTTTGCTATGAGGTGGGAGGTTATCCTATCATCAGATATTTCTCAAAGAGTTAAATCCGGACTCAGGACGAAACTCTTCAACAAAATATACAGCTTCGGCATGACTTATTCCAAGAGGGTGAATCCATCTGAGATCGTACAGCTTTCTGTAGAAGGCATTGAACAGCTTCAGGTTTACTACAGCCTGTTTCTGCCTCAACTTGTGTATTCGGTCCTTTCACCGCTGATGATATTCATTGTACTGGCAACGATAAATTGGAAGATAGCGCTTTTTCTGATACTTCCATTGCCTATTATACCTGTAGCAATAATATTTATACAAAAACTTGCCAAACAAGTTATGAAGAGGTATTGGGGGAGTTTTGTAAATCTTTCGGACAAGTTCCTGGACTTACTTAAGGGCATGACTGTACTTAAAACATATGGTGCTGTGGAAGACAAAAGATCAGAAATGAGTGCTGCCTCTGAGGATTTTCGGTTGAAGACGATGCGAGTTCTGGCATTACAACTGCATAATATTACAGTGATGGATCTTGGCGCCTATGGTGGAGCGGCTCTTGGAATATTCGCGTCGTTGTATTTCTTTATCAAAGGTGAAATAAATCTTGGAAGTGCAATTGTATTCATTCTTCTCTCGTCAGAATTTTTTCTGCCGCTCAGGCTCCTCGGTTCTTTTTTCCATGTGGCTATGAACGGACTTGCCGCAGCTGATAAAATTTTTTCGGTTTTAGAAATACCGGAGGAAAAGGAAGAGGGAGAAGACTTTCCAAGAAAACCTGTAGACATAGAATTGAAAGATATAAGTTTCGCTTACGAGGGAAGAGATGTTTTGCTCCATGACCTTTCGATGAAATTTGAGAAAGAAAAGGTCACCGCTGTTGTGGGAGCCTCCGGTTGTGGGAAATCCACCGTAGCAGCATTGATAATGGGCGTTATGCCTCCTGTTGAAGGAGAAATTATCTTCGGTGAAACGTGCAACGCTTCTAAAAAGAGCAGGCTCGAAAACATAAGTCTTATCGACAATGCACCGTTTATATTTAATGAATCCGTTGAGTACAATCTCAAGATGGGTCAAGCTGATGTGCCGGAAAAAGTTATGATAGAAATCCTTGAGGATTTAGGCTTGGATGAGGAACTTTCAGAACAAAATGAAGATGTTTTGAGGCTAAAACTTACGGAAGGTGGCAGTAACCTTTCGGGAGGGCAGAAACAGAGACTTTCCATGGCAAGAGCTTACATCAAAAATTCTCCGATTCAGGTTTTCGATGAAGCTACTTCAAATATTGACCTTGAGAGTGAAGAATCCATAATGGAGAAAATTCTTAGAGATAAACAAAAACACACTACGGTAATCATATCTCACAGACTGGAAAATGCGAGAAAGTGCGATTTCATATACTTTATGGAAGACGGGAAGGTTACTGAGAAAGGTACATTCAAAGAGATCATGAGCTTCAACGGCGGTTTTAAGAAAATGTATGAAGAACAGCATAGAATTGAGCGATGGGGAATAGAAGCGAAGGAACAGGATAATGAATTGACGGTAGAGGGGAGCGATGATGAATAAAGGTAAAAAACAAAGATTCATAGTATTCAGACTCATTCAACTTATCGGATCGATAAAACTTATTCTCATACTTGCTGTGCTCTTTGGAAGTCTGGGGCATATAATAGCGACTTTTATACCGGGGGTGGGAGCCTTTATCATATCAAAGGCAGCTATCGGTGAGCAGATAAATTACGGATGGGCCATAGGTGTACTTCTGGGATTTGCGGTTTTGAGGTCTCTGCTCAGGTACAGCGAGCAGATGGCAAACCACTATGTAGCATTTAAAACGCTCCACATAATAAGGGATAAGGTTTATGAAGCAGTAGCAAGGATTTCTCCTGCAAAGCTTGAGGTCAAAGATAAGGGAGAAATGCTTGCTGTAATATCCTCCGACATAGAACTTCTCGAGGTTTTCTTTGCTCATACTATATCTCCTGTACTCATAGCCATAGTACATACTCTTACAATGTCAATCGTATTATGGCAGTTTGACCATCGCTATACCATATTGCTCTTGTCAGCACATCTGTTGATGGGGACTTTGGTCCCATATATCACTTATGTTTACGGACGAGAAGCAGGAAGCGAAAACAGAAGACAGGTTGCTGTTCTTAACAGTAAAGTTCTGGAAACTTTTGAGGGCATCAGAGAAAGTATCCAATTTGGAAATGGATCAAGAAGGCTCAATGAAGTTCAGGAAGAAACAAAGAAAATGAGCACTGTCGCAAGAAAACTGGCGGCAATTTCCGGGAATAACGGGGCCTTCACGAACTCAGTAATACTTATTGCAGGGACAATATCCGTAGCAGTTGCGGCTGTTTTGTACCAAAGATGTCAGGTGGGTGCAGCAGGTGTGGTGGTACCGGTAGTAATCATATGGAGTTCATTCGGACCTGTTGCGGCACTATCAGCTCTTGCAAACAACTTGATCCTGACCTTTGCGTGCGGAAGGCGAGTTCTGGGACTGCTGGATGAAGAACCTGTGGTCTTCCCTAATGAGGATGGGCCTGAAGTGAAATTTGAAAATATGAGCCTTGAAAATGTAAAGTTTGCCTATGGCGACGGAACTCTCATGGAATTTGAGGATTTTTACCTAAAGAAGGGAGAAATACTCGGGATTCACGGTAAAAGCGGAAGCGGGAAATCCACCCTGCTTAAGCTCATAATGAGATTTTATGATGTGGAATATGGAAAGATTGCCGTAAACGGTGTTGATATTCGCCATATTAAAGAGAAGAGTTTGAGAGAAAATCAAAGTTACATGACCCAGACAGCGTACTTATTCAAGGGAACTATAAGGGAGAATCTTCTTGTCGGCCGGAGAGATGCAACGGACAGAGATTTGGAAGAGGCTTGTCGCAAAGCTTCCATAGATAAATTTATCGCAAAACTTGAAGACGGCATGGATACTCATATAGATAAGTTAAAAAGTTCACTGTCCACGGGTGAAGCTCAGCGAATTTCCCTTGCGAGAGCGTTTTTGCACGGGGGAGATCTGATGATTTTAGATGAACCGACATCCAACATTGACAGTTTGAATGAAGGTATAATTCTCAGGGCCCTGAGCAGGGAGAAGAAACATAAGGCGATTATCATCGTAAGTCATAAGAGTTCAACTCTTCGCATATGCGACAAAATAATAGAAAGGAATGATGTCTATGAATATCCAACGAAGCAGCACAACGATAAAGGCTTCTGTAATTGCTATTAGTTTGGCTGTTATTGTAAGTTTTTCGGTTCTGTTCAGCATAGAGGCGACGGCTTTTTCACAGGGAACCTATCTGGGAAGTACAGAGACCTATTATAGGAACCCTGTTACCGGAGTTATTGAAGATCAAGGCGGAGAGCAGAGTATCGCTATCGGCGAGGGTATGGTGCGAAGTTGCGTACACCCAACGGCACTTCTGGAGGTTGATGCAGAGGGAAATCACTATTTGACGGCGAGACTTCACATGGCCGACAGCATTGAAGGCATAAACTTCATGCTTTCCGATGGAGGAGAGTTCTATCAAGCTGATATGACAGTAACTCAGGAAGGCAACAATATAATCGATATAAGATTTCCGATTACAGATGAAAATACAGTTGTAAGAGGAAGCATGTATGTGGCTCCAATGGGTCGTGATGTAGTGTATTTCTTTAAAGCTTCCGGGTTTGTAGAAGGCCGCGGAGATTTCAATGCGGAAATTGATACGGGAGGCGTTACGGGTGAAAGTGAAGAAGCTGCTGCGTTGACCGACAGCGCAAGATCCGCAAGTGAGAAGGCAGAAAGCGGTATGAAGAAAACGGTTGATGCCAAGAACAAAAAGGAACAGCAAAATAAAGATAAAGGGAAAAAAGACACGAAAGATAAAGGGAAAAAAGGGGAAAACGATAAAGGCTCTAAGCAAGAAAAAAATGACACAAAAAACAAGAGTTCCAAAGGTGTTTTGGTTTATGTAACAGGTGGAGTCGCAGCAGTTCTGCTGGCAGCCGGTGGAACCTATGTATATTTCAGGCGTAAGCGAGGTAAGTTTTAAGAGAAATGAAGAAAAGAACAAAAGCAAAAAATAGAATAGTTTCTTCAGTATTGGTTTTGGCTGTGTTTCTTCAGGTGTTCTTCCTTTCGGCCTGTGTAGATCAACATCAGAAAAAGGCAAATAATGATAAGGGGTCAGATGCGAGACTTATAGCCACATCTTTTGCAACAGCTCAGCTTTGCGATAAGATGGATATGGATCTGGTTGGAGTTTGTGATACGTATCAAAATTTGCCTGAGCGGTATGAAGATTTGCCTAAGGTAGGAATGGCTATGGGACCTGACCTTGAGAAAATCAAAGAACTAAAAGCAGACTACGTAATGGGACCGAATACTCTTGAAGAGGGGCTCTCTCCCAAATATGAGTCTATCAATCAAAAAGCGATTTTTCTCAACATGAAGAGTGTGGATGGACTCTACGAATCTGCAACGATCCTAGGGGATAAATTCGGTAAAAAGGAGACAGCATCGCAGTTAAACAAAGAATATAAAGATTACAAGAGAAATCTGACGGATAAGTACAAGGGAAAGAAAAAACCAAAAGTCCTCATCCTTATGGGCTTTCCGAATTCCTATGTAGTTGCCACAGATACAAGTTATGTCGGCAGTTTGGCGAAGCAGCTGGGCGCAGAAAATGTCTATAAAGATCAAAAACTTGATTTCGTTGTTGCAAATACAGAGGATATGAACAGCAAGGATGCAGATATAATTCTCAGATGTGCCCATGTATTTCCTGATGATGTTGCGAAGATGTTTCAGGAGGAGTTCAAAACCAATGATATCTGGAAACATTTTAAGGCTGTCAAAGAGAATAAGGTATATGATTTGGATCCGGATCTTTTCGGGATGAGTGCTAAATTCAACTATCCGGAAGCATACAAACAACTTGGAGAGATGCTGTATGGGAAGAAATAGTAGAGGACTTAAGGTGTTTCTGTGGATTTTGACAATAGTAATCTTGCTTTTAACAGTTATTTGGGCAGCGAGAGTCGGAACCACCAAAGTAACTTTACCACAGCTTTATCGCGGCCTCTTTGTAGAATACGACGATAATGTGGCTATAATTTACGATTTAAGGTTTCCGCGCATCTGTATAGCCATCTTTGGAGGTGCGGCAATGGCTGTATCGGGACTGCTTCTTCAGGCGGTCATGAGGAACCCCCTTGCTGATCCGGGAGTTCTGGGTATAAGCTCGGGGGCAGGGGTTGTGGCATCTGCAATTCTTCTGTTTGTGCCGAAGCTGTTCTTTTACACTCCCATACTTTCATTTTTCGGAGGTATGGTGACGTTTCTACTGGTATACATGCTGGCATGGCATAAGGGAGAATTGTCTCCTCTAAGAATAATTCTGGTTGGTATTGCCATCAATGCTATGAACATGGGTTTTATGACGGCACTGGATGGAATGACCGCAGCAAACGGTGTGAAGCCTCCTATGGGAATCAGCATGAAGACCTGGGAAGATTTTTACATAATGGTGGGTTACATAATAGCAGGACTGATTCTTGCCCTAATTCTGTCCGGTCGTTGCAATCTTCTGGCACTTGAAGACAAAACAGTAGCGTCTCTCGGACTGAACACTGCGGCAAATCGTCTAGTCATCTCAGCGGTAGCTGTTTTGCTCGCATCAATATGCACAGCTGTAACAGGGCCTATAAGCTTTCTCGGATTGATCGTTCCACATATTGCAAGGCTGATTATCGGAAGCAATCATAGGGAACTTGTACCATATTCGATAATCCTCGGAGCACTGGTATTCCTGATTGCTGATACTGTCGGAAGAACGATAATGCCTCCGATAGAAATTAGTGCTGCAATTATAATGGCGATTGTGGGAGGCCCATTCTTCATATTCCTCCTAAAGAAAACGGGGAAAAATTATGGATAAGAGTATAAAATGTGCTTCTGCAAATGATAAGGGAAACATCTATGAGCTGAACAACGTGAAGTTTGCCTATGAAAAGGAACTAACAGTGGATATAGACTCTCTTCAGATCAGTAAGGGTAAAATCACCACAATAATCGGTCCTAACGGAAGCGGAAAATCGACCCTTCTGAATCTTTTGTCGAAGAATCTGAAACCGAATGATGGAGAAATACTACTCGAAGGTACGGATATTTCGAGGATCGGGAGGAAGGATTTCGCAAAGCGAGTTTCGATGGTTCATCAGAACAATACTGCGCCTGGCGATATCACAGTTGAGAAGCTGGTGTCATATGGAAGAACCCCGTATAAAAGCCTGTACAGTTTGGGAATGAACAAGGAAGACAGGGAGAAGGTGAACTGGGCAATGGAAGTGACAGGTGTTACCGGACACAGAGACAGGTCAATAAGTAATCTTTCGGGTGGCGAAAGGCAGAGAGTATGGATTGCTATGGCTCTCGCACAAGCTACAGACACTATTTTTCTGGATGAGCCCACAACATTTCTTGACATTAAATTTCAGTTGGAAATCCTTGGCTTAGCAAGAAATCTTAACTGTGAGTATGGTATGACAGTGGTCATGGTTCTGCATGATATAAATCAGGCACTGCATTACAGCCACGAGCTTGTGGCACTTAAAGCAGGGAAACTTCTTGACAAGGGTGAACCTTTTCATATTGTAAAACCTGAGATAATGAGAGAACTTTACGACGTGGATCTTGAAATCACTGAGGTTTGCGGGGCACCTTTCGTTTTGACGGTTTAATGTTTTTGAGTTTCAGAAACTATAGAATCATAATTTATCAGTTAAAGTTCAAAAAATAATTTAGAAAGGGGCAGTTTTTACTGCAAGGGTAATTTTATGAAATTAGCGAAACGCTTTTTAACAGGTATTTTTACATTTCTATTAATGGTTTCTTTAATGATTCCGTTTGAAGCAACAAAAGCTCATGCGGAAGCAGGCAAAGAAGCAGATCAATATATTCCAAGTGAGACATATTTGACAGATGTTAAGACCGATTTGCCGGACGGAGTGTACTCAATGCCGGTGAGATTACATCATGCGTATCAAAAACAGTTGTCCATGGGCAATAATTCTATCGACGGTAATATATTAGTTCAGAAAGATGGGGATAAATATACATATTACCTCAGAATGAGAGGCCTCAAGTTTATGGGGTTGTTTGGACATCTTTGGAATGTTCAAGCACCGGAGAAGAAGCAAGTGGACAACATTGCACAGTATAATCCGGAAATAAACTATGAAAATCAGAAGAATTTTAAAATGTCTGTGAGCAAAACTTTCATGGATACTGATCTGGAGAAGAAAGAAAGAGAATTTCCCAGAATAATTATGTTCGAGGGAGATAAAGCACTTAATCAGATTGTTATTACTATTTGGGTAGATGCAATGGATGCTATAGCGTCCGGAGGAGCAACAGAATATGGTAAGATTGTCAAGGGGAAAGGTGAACAGAGGGGAATAGTGCAGATTGACTGGCATAATCCTATAAGTAAAGCTACTGCGAAAGAGATAAGCGACTATGGTGTAGTTTTACCTCCTGCTGACAAGACTAAACTGGAATATGCCATAGTAGCTGCGGAAAAGGCTAAAGAAGGCATCGAAGTAAGCACAGACGGAACCGATAAAGATAAAACCGTTAAGTGGGTAACAGAAGCTGAAATGAAGACCTTTAACGATGCAATCAACGCAGCGGAAACTGTCCGAAAAGAAGAACTGACTAAAATTCAACAGGAGAAGGTTGACAACGCAGTAAAAACTTTAAATGCTGCTAAAGATAAATTCGAAACAGCAAAGAAAAACGGCACAAAGGTAGAAGCCCCGAAGTATGCCGACCTGACCGAACTGAACAAGGCAGTCGAAAGGGCTAAGGCGGCAGTTAAGAACATAAAGACAAGCAAAGACGGTAAAGACATTGCTAAGACTGATAAGTGGGTAACTGCGGAGGTCATGAAGGCAATTATCGACAAAACCTCCGAGGCTGAGAAGCTTGCCTTGTCAAAGCCGACAGCAGACAGGAAGGCTGATGTTGAAAAGATGACAGGTGAGCTCAACAGTATGATTGGAAAATTCAAACCTGCTGAAGGTGCTAAGGTAGAAGCCCCGAAGTATGCCGACCTGACCGAACTGAACAAGGCAGTCGAAAGGGCTAAGGAGGCAGTTAAGAACATAAAGACAAGCAAAGACGGTAAAGACATTGCTAAGACTGATAAGTGGGTAACTGCGGAAGTCATGAAGGCAATTACCGACAAAACCTCCGAGGCTGAGAAGTTTGCCTTGTCAAATCCGACAGCAGACAGGAAGGCTGATGTTGAAAAGATGACAGGTGAGCTCAACAGTATGATTGGAAAATTCAAACCTGCTGAAGGTGCTAAGGTAGAAGTGGTCATATCTAAATCTGATACTGGCAATGAAGACAAGTCTACAGAAATGAAGGGATTGACGCCGCCTTCTAAGATGCATGTTAAACCTAACGCTCTTAAAAAGCCTGTAAAGACAGGGGATAATTCCATGCCGTTAGGTTATGCTGCCTTGGCCGTCATACTTGTAGGAACAATATATTATGTTGTTAAAAGGAAAAATGCAAAGTAAACATTTCAATATACATTAATTTATGAAAGCTATATCGGATAAATTAAAAAGGCGGGGAAACCTGCCTTTTTGCTTAGGATTTTACACATGAAACAACCGAATATAAATTAGTAGATTTAACAAATTAGTGTGTTGACAAAGAATAAATTACATGCTAAAATCAGATTTAAGATTTTAACAAATTAAAGAAATGAGGTGCACGATATGAAAAAAAGAATTTTAGCTGTTTTGACTCTGGGAGTAATCCTGACAACCATGGTTTTCTTGGCTTCCTGCGGAAACAAAGACGATGGGAAGAAGGTTGATGATAAGGATCTGAATCTGGGAACCGACGGGGTATTTACAGTCGGACTTGACGATACTTTTGCTCCCATGGGTTTTAGAGATAAAGATGGAAACTTAGTTGGATTTGACATCGATCTTGCAACTGAAGTAGCAAAGGATATGGGCCTAAAGGTAGAGTTCAAACCTATAAACTGGGATGCAAAGGACATGGAACTGAAATCAAAGAATATTGACTGTGTCTGGAACGGCATGTCTCAGACTCCTGAACGTGAGAAGGCAATGTCGCTCTCGAAGAAGTATCTCAATAATAAGATTATTCTGATGACAAATAAGGACGATATTAAGGTTGATGCTTCCAAGGACTTGAAGGGGTTGAGTATCGGAACCCAAGCTGATTCATCTGCCCTTGAGATGCTGAAAAAGAATGATATGTATGATGAAATCAAGGATAAAATAACTGAGTATACATCTTATGACGATGCTATTTTGGATATGAAAGCAGGACGAATTGATGTGATTGCCATTGACCAAGTCCTCGGTGAATACAAGAATAACAACATGGGAGAAAAAATGCGTTCTCTGAAATATGACTTGGGAGATGACTTTTACGTAATCGGCTTCAGAAAAGATGATAAGGCGCTGCGAGATAGGGTGAACGCTGCAATCAAAAACGTGATTGAAAGTGGAAAAGCAGCTGAAATAAGTAAAGACTGGTTTGGAAAGGATATTGTCGTCTTTAAGTAGGTGAAGGATTTCAAGATTGACAGAAGATTCGGTTTTTAAATAAATAGGTAATATATAAAATGAGAAAGAGGCTTGTATGATTTTAGAACCTTTAATAGAAAACTGGCAACTCCTTCTTGAGGGGACATGGATGGTCATCAAACTTTTCACCGTAACCCTGCTGTTTGCATTGCCACTCGGGCTTCCCATAGCCCTGGGGGCAAACAGCAGGATTTTTCCCTTAAGGTTTATTTGCCAGACATATGTTTGGATATTCAGAGGGACACCGCTGTTAATGCAGATGTTCTTCTTTTATTTTTTTATTCCCATTAATATCGGTGTAGCCCCTACTTTGTTCACAACCATTGCTTTTACTTTCGCTTTAAATTATGCTGCATACTTTGCGGAGATATACAGAGGAGGAATAAATAGCATTGATCGAGGACAGTTTGAAGCGGCTCATTCTTTGGGACTTTCAAAGTGGCAGACGACGCGGGATATAGTTTTACCTCAGACTATGAAGGCTATTTTGCCGTCCATTTTCAATGAGGTCATAACACTTGTGAAGGACACTGCATTAGCTCAGACTCTGGGCATGATGGAACTGATGAAGGTTACTTACGGAATTGTAAATCGTACTTCTGTGACGACAATCTTTCTTTATACAGCTATCATCTATCTAGGGTTAAATCTTCTGATAACCCTTGTGGCAAGCAAGCTTGAGGGACATTTTAAGAGATATGACGCAAAGGAGGAATTCTGATGAGAAGCGATAACGCCGAAATACGAGATGAATTGCAAGGCAGTATATCAAAAATCATGGATAAAGACAAGATTCTTGAAATGAAAGGGATTGTCAAAGAATATGGTGAGTTCAAGGCTCTCAGGGGTGTGGACTTCTCCGTTGAAAGAGGGGAAATCGTGACAATCATAGGTCCTTCCGGCTCAGGTAAAAGTACACTGCTCAGATGTATCAACGGTCTGACTGTTCCAACGAGCGGCACCATAGATCTTCATGGAAGGACTAGCATGGTGTTTCAGCATTTTAATCTATTTCCTCATATGACCTGCCTTGAGAATATAACTTACGCACCTATAAAGGTGTTGAAAGTTCCTAAAGTAGATGCTGAGGCAAATGCCAAGGAACTTTTGGACATGGTGGGACTTTCAGATAAGGCGTCTGCTTATCCGGCACAGATTTCAGGGGGTCAGAAACAAAGGGTTGCGATTGCAAGAAGCCTTGCAATGAAGCCTGATTTGATGCTCTTTGATGAACCCACATCGGCTCTTGATCCTGAAATAATAGGTTCTGTACTCAATGTAATGAAGGGACTTGCCTCAGAACATATGACAATGGTCGTAGTTACCCACGAAATGAGCTTCGCAAGGGATGTTTCTGATAGGACCGTGTTCATGGCTGACGGTGAAAAACTGGAGGAAGGAACGCCTGCGCAGATATTTGAAAATCCTAAATCCGAAAGGCTGCAAACTTTTTTAGCTTCTTTCTGATAGCTCAGGTAGTAATTAAAAGTACTATTGTATATCGGGAATATATTTTTAATAAATATGGATTTGAATCATTAAATTTTTGTTTGCAGAACTTTTCGATGATGAGAATCCCCAAAAGCTGTGAAGAGGGTTGCACTTTCAAGTCAAAAGATAAAACTGCGAATCATTATGTAACTTTATATACAGGTGGGTAAGTCATTCCATGTGATATAATATGGGGAATTATTATGTCGTTGTTGGCCAATGATGAGTCAGATGTATATGAATAAGGTTATGTTTGTCGAGAGGAGTTCCGTGAGTTAACTGCATAAATATGCGAATGTAATCCAGGTGAAAATAATAAAGTGAAAGAGATAAAACCGAAAAATCCTGTCTCAAAATCTGAGAATGGAGGTGAGATTCTTCTCAGGGAAGGGCAATGTCGGAGTAATAATTTTTTGTCAGAGAGGGAGGTGGAAAGACACCGGGATTATCATGGTCCGGCAAGGGATAATTAGGGTATATTTCGATATGGCTATTCTTGATAATTTCCGGATAATATTATATAATATCTTGGAATAATTGTAAGCGAGGAGTAGCTATGAATATCTTTGGAAAATTTGGACAGTTCATTGTGAATAACCAGGAAATTGTTCAGAGTATAGCAATCACTATTGTTGTGTTGTTGTGCCTGTTTTTCCTGGTATTTTTGTATAATAAGGTGAATAAAGCTTCTAAAAAAAAGGCCGAGTCATATACGAAAATCGAGGAGATTCTGGAAGATATTAATGGCAATATATCCCAGCTGAGGAAGCAGGGGGACTTCATTTACATTGACAATTCCTCAAAGAAGAATCATGAGCAGGAAGCCTTGGAAGAGGCTATGGTGAGAGCCGGATCAGGCAGGACTCAGACATCAGACCTCGATGGAGTTGATCCCACAAAAATAGGTGGGGATATTGAAAAATGTGAAGGATCCGGTTTTGATAGAGAGGATATCGATAGGGGTGATAACCCTGCATTGAAGGCCGATGCTCTTAGGGAATCGATGATTGAAAAGATACTGGTTTCATCGGGGCGAGGAGAAATATTGGAAAACTCCTGCAAGCCTAAGAGAAAGTTTACAAGCAGGACGGACGGAATAGATAAGTTCGGTAAGGAATATAACGTTGAGGAAATTAAGAAACAGATTAGAGATTAGAAAGGCGAGGAAATGTTTTGTAAGGAATGTGGAAAATCAATAAGTGATGATTCAAAATTTTGCAGCTATTGCGGAAGCAAGGTTGAACCCATAGAGTCTTCAGACAGGTCCGAGCCTTCCGTAGCTGAGACGATTGATTCAAACCGGGATTTTGAAAATGGTCATAGAGCTGAGACAGTACTTGCTTCCGGATTAGGTACCGGGGATATTGCTGCGGGAGCTTCAACATCAGGAGAATATGACCGTGGAGGGAAAGACAATCGCAAGAAGATAAACTTGAAAAGGACGGCTAATTTTAGCTGGGATTTAGACGGATTTCCTTCCGAAGGCAATAAGAAGGAAAAGAAAGTTAACATTGAATGGGATGATGTCCTCATGCAAGAAAAGAAGGACAAAAGGTCGAATGCAGAAGATAAACATTTTGCAGATGGCACTTCCGGTTCAAAAAATTCAGGAAAGTTTTCGTTCCGTGGAGAATCCACATACGGTGCTGAAGATTGTTCAGTGGTAACAGGGGAATCGGATGCAGATGATGACCTTCACAGGATGATTTTTGGATATGGAGCCAATGAGAGCAGACCTGAGGAGGATAATTCTTTTGTGTCCGGCGATAATGCAAATATCAATTCCACGGATTCAAATAGAGTCAATAAATTCTATACCTTCAATAAGAAGAATGAGGAATTTCAGCGGTTGCTCGATCGTGAATATGAGAAACTAAAGTTGGATGCAAACTACGAGAACATTGAAGACAATGATACGGAAATCCCTCCCAGTAGCAAGAGTTTCGAGGACAAAGATGTCGAAATCGAGAAAAAAATGTTTCCCGGAGAAGGAGGAAAACCCGGTTCAAATGGCTCAGATCTTGGGAGAAAACTTCAAACTGCTGGAGAAGGAACTCCAAGGGACGATGAAACCAATTTGGAATTGCTGGAGCAGGAAGGAGAACATGAGGGATTTCTGGGTGATGACACCGAAGTTGAGAAGAAAAGCATATCGGCTGCAGTGGCGTCAGGGTCAGGAGAATCAATGGGAGGAATCGCCTCATCAGTTGCTGCAGGAGGAGCAGCAGCTCTTTCGACAGTCGGAGAAGGGGAACTTGGATTCTCAAATATCGCCGGCTCCGATGAGAGTGCAGGAGCAGGAGACTCAGGTACGCAAGAATCAGGAAATCAAATTGAACCAGCAGCAGAGGGTGCAGAAGTCGAAGCCAGCCTTGGAGAACTCGCAGGAGGTGGAGTTCCGGGAGAAGCTTCCAAAGGCAGAAGAAGGCGAGGAAGAGCTGATAACAGAAAGAAAACCAAGTTCAACTTCCAAGCAATATTTGATGACGAAGATACTGTTAGCGGCAGTGATAATGGGGAGCCGCTGCAAACCGGTGATGAAAATACTGAAACTGCTTTAAAAGAAGACAAGATTTCAGATGAAGATATATCCCGGGAGGTACTGACAGATTCAGAAGAAGTGAAAGAAGAAAAAGCAGAAGAGCCTTCTGACCGCAGTAACGATGAAAACAAGAAAACAAATATAGAACCTGAGGAAGAAGAAATAAAGCCAAAATCTAAGGCTTTCCATGCTCTCAGCATATTGTTCTATACGATATTAGTAATAGTGATAGTTATACTCGGAATCAAGATTATTGCCCCGAATAGCTCGCTGGCTATAAAAATTGATAGAACGTATGATAGTATCATACATATGATAACAGGTCAGAATTCTACCTCTAATCCGGTTGAAAACCCGGAAGAAACGAAGACGGTGGACGACTGGATTGCGGATTCTGCTTCAGCAAACCAGAACATCGGTAAAGTACAGTCCGATCCCGAACTGAAAGTTGATATCACAAATAAAGACTTTAAAGGTGTGGATGTTAGCAAGCCATTCAGCGACAGCACTTGGTACACAGAGGATGGCAGCAATATATATTATGGCCCCAATATTGTAAAAACTGTAATAGCATACTTCTCAGATGTTAATTCCGTAGAGGGGGGAGTGAACGGTGAAAAGGTAGAAACCCTTAATATCGGAGAAATTCGCACAGGAGAATTCGGGTTTTTCGTTGCAACATCTGTGAGCGGTAAGAAGGGAACTGTGCATAAATACACGGTATATGTTGAACCCGAGGGAACTTCTATGAAGGTTTCGGATGTGACTGCTGCCGCAAAGAGTGAATAAGTGCCTCGGAAACTCGGGGATAAGTTTATTGCCTGAAATCAATTAGGATTTCATTTAGAAAGGATAAATTGAATAGATGAAGAACATTGGAAAAGCGACAAGCTTCAACGAAAAAAAACGGAACAAGATTATCACAGCGGTGGTGGGGATAATGATCCCCGTACTATTCATATCACTTATTGATTTTATTGTAGATTGGCTATGGTTTGGGGAACTTGGTTACGTAGCCGTTTTCTTCACCAAGCTTTTTACCCAGATTAAAATAGGACTTCCGATTTTCATTGTTGTTTTTCTATTAGTCAATTTTTACCTGCATAAGGTCAGGAAGGGATACTTTACTAAAATTGTTTCCTCAGAGGAGACAGATTTAAAGAGGCTCAGGACATACACCAGCCTCTTATCTGTGATTTTTGGGGCTTTTGCGGCAATTTTTGCAATGAAAGTTCTTTGGTTTCCGCTTCTTCAGTTTCTCAACAGCACAGACTTTAAAATTAAGGATCCGATATTCGGCATGGATGTTTCTTTCTATGTCTTTAAATTGGAGTTTTTGCAGACTGTAAATCAGCTTGTCATTGCCCTGACTCTGATTATAATAGTTGTGACGATTATATACTATCTGATTCTCCTCACAATGAGGACCCCTGATCCTCTGCCTGACGAGGAGGACGAAAACGACTATACATATGTGGACGGGAACGATTATGAGGATTTCAAGGATCTGCATGGAATACTGGGAGAACTTTTCAAACGAATTTTTGTAACAAAGAAAAACCCCGGTATCAACAGACAAGCTGCTACCTCAGGCAAGACGTATTTCAATCAGATCGTTGAAATAGCGAGACATCAGTTCATAGCTTTGGGAATATTTTTCTTTCTCATGTTGGCGCTGAATTTCTATTTGCAGCAATTTGAGCTTCTGCATACTCATAGGGGGGTAGTATATGGAGCCGGATTTACGGATCTTAACGTTACCTTGTGGGTTTATAGAATTTTAATGATAATGTCGCTGGTAGGAGCGGTGTTTGTAATTCCTATGATTAAAAGAAAAAATTACAGGAAAATTTTTGTCATCCCTGCTGCTATGATAGTTATCGGACTTGCCGGGATGGGAGTTGCGGCTGCAGTACAGAACTTTGTGGTATCTCCTGATGAAATTAATAAAGAGAGTAAGTATCTCAAGCGGAACATAGAATTTACTCAATATGCATATGATTTGGATAATGTTGATGTTAAGTCTTTCCCGGCTGAGAATTCGCTGACTGCCGATGATATTAAGAATAATAACCAGACGATAAGCAATATTAGAATCAATGATTATAAACCCGTTAAGACTTTTTATAATCAGACACAAAGTATCAGACAGTACTATACATTCAACGATGTTGATGTGGACAGATATAATATAGGTGATGAAATTACTCAGACATACATGTCTGTCAGAGAAATCGATGAAGAAAAAATCAATGATACTTGGCTGAACAGACATCTGAAATATACCCATGGCTATGGAGCTACACTATCCAGGGTTGACACGGTAACACCAAGCGGACAGCCGTCTGTCATGATTAAGAATATACCGCCTGAAACCGACAAGGAAGAATTGAAAATTAACAGACCTGAGGTTTATTTTGGAGAACTTTCCAACGATTATATTCTTGTCGATACAAAGGAGGATGAATTTGACTATCCTGACGGCAATGACAACAGATACACAAGATATAAGGGAACAGCGGGGATAAAGCTGAATCCGTTCAACAGGCTGCTTTTCTCTATCAAAGAGAGAAGTCTGAAGCTACTTGTTTCCTCTAATATCAAGGGGGACTCCAGAATTATAATAAATCGTAATGTTGTGGACAGGATAAGGAAAGTAATGCCGTATCTCACATATGAGGAGGATCCATATGCTGTTAACATTAACGGAAAGCTTTACTGGATGATGGATGCCTATACGACCAGCAGTCAATATCCGTATTCTGAACCTTTTGTAAGCGAAAAAGCAAAAGCTTCCGGAAACTATATTCGAAATTCAATTAAAGTTGTTGTGGATGCATATAATGGAGATACGAATTTCTATATTGTAGATAAGGATGATCCACTGGCAAGAACATATCAGAAAATTTTTCCTACTTTATTTAAGGATGTGGAGAAGATGCCTGAAGCCATGAGAGAACATATGAGATATCCGCATGCTATGTTCAAAGTTCAAAGTGAAATATATTCAAGGTACCATATGAACGATGTTAAAGTCTTCTATCAGAAAGAAGATCTTTGGGATGTGGCAAAACAGATATATGGCACAGAAGAAATTTCCATGGAGCCTAACTATTTTGTGGCTAAACTGCCGGGAGAGGGCGAAGCCGAATTCATAAGTACCCTGCCTTTTACACCTAAGGGTAAGAATAACATGACAGCTTTGATGGTAGCGAGGAATGATGGCAAGAATTACGGGAATCTTGTGGTTTATCAATTCCCTAAGAGCAAGACAGTGTACGGACCTATGCAAATCGAGGCACAAATTGATCAGAATACGGAAATTTCTCAGGATTTCTCACTTTGGAACTCTGCCGGCTCAAAATACAGCAGGGGGAACCTATTTGTTGTACCCATAGAGTCATCTCTTTTGTACGTGGAACCGGTTTATCTTGAAGCGAGCAATTCAGCCATTCCGGAAGTAAAGAGAGTTATCATAGCTTACGGTGATAAGATCGCTTATGAGGCCACACTTAAGGAGGCTTTACAGTCGCTCTTCGGAGATCAGGCAGGCGAAGCCTATACGCAAGGTATTACAACTGAGAGCAACGGTCAAGGAAGTGGTGATACCAAAAACGGAGAAAAATCCGGAGATTCTTCCAAGGATGGTCAGGACAGTATGGCGACCCTCATCGATAAGGCAAACAAAGCCTTTGAAGATGGACAGAAATCCATGAAAGATGGTGACTGGAAGGGTTATGGCGATCATATGAACGAACTTGCAGATCTTCTTAAGAAACTGAAAGATAAATAATTTGCAAAAAAATGACAAAAATATTTATAGATATATAGAAAAGAAGAGGTATGTATGGAGAGAATACACAAATTGAATTTTGACTTGAATAGAATGCTGTTTACTATTCCGGCAAAACTTCACGGAGAACATGATATTCGAAGGATATTGGAGGAGCATCCTGAAGTAAGGTTTGTTTCTCTTGTGGGGATAGATATGGGTGGTCACGACACCGACGAGAAGATACCTGTGAAGGTTTTTCTTGATGATCTGGAAAAATTCCTTGCTCATGGTGTACAGACAGACGGTTCCAGTGTTGCCCTGCCCAAAATTGCTGATTTGAACAATGCAAAAATCGATATAATACCCGATTTAGACGTGAACTGGTATGTAGATCACAATTTCAGGCATATAGATCAGTATACGGAACTTCCTGTGGGCACCTTGAGGATTCCTTCTTTCCTGGTGCATAATGAGAATTTCGAATGCGGTTCAAGGGTTGTTTTAAGGGATGCACTCAAGTACTTTAGAAAGATGATAATGGAAGAGCTTAAGGCAAATCCTTATGTATTTCAGTACATGGATGGAGTTTCCGGGGTAGATGATATTGAAGAACTGCTTTTGACCAGTGCCACAGAGCTTGAGTTCTGGGTCAGGACACCTGATGATAAGGGGGATAGAGAGCAGCTGTTCACCTCTCAAGTCTTGAAAGAACAGTACTGGAAAAGAACTTATGGTCAAGTTAGAACTGCCCTTGAAGAGGTTATGACAATCCTCGATTACTATGGCTTTGAAATGGAAATGGGACATAAGGAAGTAGGTGGAGTTCAAGCTAATCTGGGAACTGAGGGACATTACAATCATATAATGGAGCAACTCGAGATCGACTGGAAATATTCAGACGCAATGCAGGCCGCCGATAATGAGAATCACATTAAGTATGTAGTCAGAGATATTTTTACAATGCATGGGCTTGATGTAACATTCATGGCAAAGCCTGTACGAGGAGTCGCAGGATCCGGAGAACATACTCATCTCGGTTTGGGGGCAAAGCTGAAAAACGGCAGAGTTGTAAGCCTTTTTGCACCGGAAAAATGGGATGGGGAATTCTTGAGTCCTGTCGGTTTCGGTGCTCTCATGGGACTTCTTAGAAACTATGAGCTGATCAATCCATTTGTAAGTACCAATAATGATGCTTTTAATCGTTTGAAACCCGGATATGAAGCACCGGTTTGCACGGTAACATCATTAGGGAGATCCGTGGAAGAGCCATCAAGAAACAGGACAGTCCTTGTCGGCTTGATTCGGGATGTGCATAACCCGGCGGGAACAAGATTTGAACTCAGGTCACCAAATCCTAAGAGCAATACTTATCTTGTTTTGGCGTCCTCTTATCTTTCAATGCTAGACGGTATAAGTGCTGCACTTTCAGAGAAGAAAACACCAAAGGAATTGGAGTCGTCAATCTCAAAGAAACATGGGGAAGAAGATTTTTATCTGGAGAAGGATAGAGAGTACAGAAGTGAGGAAAACGTTTTCACGAACTACTCCGAGGAGGAAAGGCAGAAGCTCTTTGGAAAGGCACCGGCAACCGTTTGGGAAAATCTGATGAATTTCGAAAACCACAAAGACAGGTTAGAAATTTTTTACAAAGGCGGAGTTATGTCACCTATCGTGATAGATTCCTACGTTGAGCAGACATTGTCTCATTGGAAGACAGAACTCCATGATAGAATAATTCCTGCGACAATGAGTTTTGTAAGAGAGTGCAGGAGAATTCACGATGACAGGGAATTTACAGATATGGATATTAAATTATGGCTGTCCATCGATAAACTAAGACATGAGATCGCCAAGGATGCGCTTAACGATTTCTGCCTTCTGACTCAGGTTAAGAATGCTTTGGACAGTGAGGATTATCAGCTTGCATCAGATCTTCAACTGAAGGTTCAGAGCAAGGTAAACGCTCTCAGTGAAATATACAGTTTATATGCGCATAATGTGTTGTAGTTGTGCATTTTAGTATTTTGTTGGAAAGATAAAACTTGAATAGTCTTTAAAAACAGGAGAAGAGATATGTTAGATGTAAAGCGAATAAGGAAAAATTACGAAGAAG
Organism: Clostridiales bacterium; assembly: GCA_022766365.1. Taxonomy (GTDB): domain Bacteria; phylum Bacillota; class Clostridia; order Peptostreptococcales; family Anaerovoracaceae; genus S5-A14a. The sequence goes on from JALENW010000036.1 coordinate 38,786, forward strand.
TCAGGGAGAGGGTTTTGTTTCGTGGCAAGGGTGATTTCGGGCTTTCGGCACTTAAGGAACTCGATGAGAAGAGAAGAGAGATTCTTTCGGAAGTGGAGTCAATGAAGAACAGGCAGAATACTGTTTCGAAACAGATACCTGTTCTAAAGAAGGAAGGCAAGGATACAGGTGTCATAATGTCTGAAATGAAGAAGCTTTCCGGAGACATCAAGGAACTTGATTCTAAGCTGGACGAAATCGAAGGAAGATATAGGAAGACGCTTTTGTCAATACCGAACACACCTAATGAGAAAGTACCTTACGGAGTGGATGACAGTGACAATGAGGTTATGCGAGTTGTGGGAGAACCGAGGGCTTTCGGTTTTGAACCTAAAGCACATTGGGATATCGGGGAAGATCTTGATATTCTGGACTTTGAGCGAGCAGCTAAGATCTCCGGAGCAAGGTTTACAGTATACAAGGGATTGGGTGCAAGGCTTGAAAGGGCGATTACCAATTTTATGCTTGATCTTCATACGAGAGATCAGGATTATGTTGAGATTTTGCCGCCTTTCATGGTTAATAGGAATGCAATGACAGGTACCGGGCAGCTTCCTAAGTTTGAGGAGGATATGTTCTATGTGCCTCAGAAGGATTTTTTCCTGATTCCTACTGCAGAGGTCCCTGTGACAAATCTCAGAGGTGATGAAATCATGAAGCAGGAAGAGTTGCCGATTTATTATACCGCTTATACACCATGCTTCAGAGCGGAAGCGGGTTCAGCCGGCAGAGATACCAGAGGACTCATTCGCCAGCACCAGTTTAATAAGGTTGAACTTGTTAAGTTTGTAGAACCTGATGACTCATATGAGGAACTGGAAAAATTAACAGCAGATGCTGAGGCAGTTTTGCAGATTTTGGGTATTCCATACAGGGTTGTCAGACTCTGTTCGGGTGATCTTGGATTCTCATCTGCAATGACCTATGATATTGAAGTATGGATGCCAAGCTACGGCAGATATGTTGAAATATCTTCCTGCTCAAATTTCGAAGATTTCCAGGCAAGGCGTGCAAACATTCGATACAGAGACAAGGAAACGGGAAAGGTAAGATTTGTGCATACTCTCAACGGGTCCGGCCTTGCTGTTGGCAGGACAACAGCTGCTGTTCTTGAGAACTTTCAAAGAGAAGATGGCTCAGTGGAAATCCCTGAGGCTTTGTGCAAGTATATGGGAGTAGACGAGATAAGGTGAAGTTCAAACAATATAAAGTATTGATTATGTGTTCATGGAGGTATGATGTTAAAGCTAAAAAACCTATCAAAGTTCTATTATAGCAAGGGGATAATCGCCAGCGGACTCAACAGGGTCAATTTAGAGCTTTTTCCGGGAGAGTTTGTTGTAATAACAGGAGAGTCCGGATCCGGGAAATCAACGCTGATAAATGTGATATCAGGGCTTGATTCCTATGAAGAAGGGGAAATGTATATTGATGGCAAGGAAACAAGCCATTATACCGTTAATGATTTCGAAAATTACAGGCGAAGTTATATTGCCAATATTTTTCAGAGTTTTAATTTGGTGTCCAGCTATACGGTCTTTCAGAATGTTGAACTTGTTCTCTTAGTTGAAGGAAGAAGTCGAAAAGATGTCAAGGGTAAGATAGATGCCATAATCGATAAGGTAGGGTTATCAGCGTACAGAAACACCAAAGTCTCAAAGCTGTCAGGGGGTCAGAAGCAGAGGGTTGCCATAGCCAGAGCTTTGGCAAAGGAAACTCCGATAATCGTAGCCGATGAGCCCACGGGTAACCTTGACAGCAAGTCGGCACTCGGAATTGTTGAACTGCTGAAGGATGTGTCGGAGGACCATCTTGTCATCGTGGTAACTCACAATTATGATCAATTCGAAAATTGTGCAACCAGAAGAATCAAACTTTCAGACGGCAGGATAATAGAGGATGAGGTTATTAAACCCAGAGAGGAAAGCAAAGAGATAGAGGCGGTTAAGACAACGCCGATGAGTTGGAGCAACAAGCTTCAACTTGGTTTTCGCAATACTTTTAACATTATTCCTAAGTTTTTGCTGCTGTTACTGGTATTTCTGTTCCTCAGCGGTTCTGTTATAATGCAGTACGCCGGAATAAAAGCAAATAATGATGCATTTGAAGGATGGGGATATAACAGTTTCTTTCAAAATAATAATGACAGACGTATAGTTGTCAAACATTCAGATAATTCGGAAATGCAGGCGGAGGATTATGAGGAGCTTAAAAAAACTCCTCATTTCAAATCGCTTTTCAAAGATGACATAATCCTTGATCTATCATTCTCCACATATACTCCAACGGATCAAAACGAAAATGAGGCATCGCAATCCATATATGTCGAAGCTCATCCTGCTCCTATTGAAGAGATGCCGAAAAAATTGCTGCTTGGTGAAGCACCAAAGGCTGATGATGAGGCGGTTATCGGCGTATACAGCATGATGATCAGTAAGGATGAACTCAAGCCTCATATAGGTAAAATCATGGATATCACCGATCGGTCCGGAACGAAGTATAAGGTAAAGATTACAGGTGCCTACTTCATTGATAAGCAAAAGAATGCAAAGGATGCATCTAATGTTGATTTGTCTGCATCGGGCAAGATTTTTCTGAGTGATTCATTTCTGAGCAAGGCCCGAACGTCTCAAATTAACAGCATTTCAAGAACGGAAGTGCTCATTAATGGAAAGAAGTATCCGCTTATGGCTTCTTCAACTTCAGGCGGCGGACAGTTTACACTCTATGCATCAGACAGTGTGTCCGAGGGTTATGTGGTGGTTCCTGAAGAGGTGGATGCTCTCTATGAGAGTGGCTCCGGCAGATGGAAGAATCTTGTTTTCAGTACTAAGAATATCTACTTCTCCGATTCAGTTACACTTACAAGTGTCGATACATACACAAAGAATAATTACAAAAATAAACTTAATACTGATGAGCCTTTTGAAGACGTTTCCGGCAGAATATATATAAACCCCGAAGATTTCAACACCCTATTTCTCAAAGGGAACTTCCAGTCTACAGTCTATATTGACGACAGGAAGAATGCAGATGATTCGGTGTCCTGGCTGAATAAGCATGGATACACTGTAGTTTCCCTTGCCAAGGCTAAGGAACAGTTCATAGATACGGATATAATGAATATTATTACTGTACCTTTAAATCTATTAGTGGTTGTGGGTATATTCTTCATATGCTACTTTGTAATAAGACTTATTCTAAGGTCAAGAAGCACGTATTTTTCAACTTTGAGATTGCTCTGTCTGGATATGAAGAGCATCAAGCAGATACTTGATGTGGAGCTTATATTTATTATAAATCTAGCTTATTTCATATTAATCGGATTTATCAGGGCTGTGGCAACAGACCTGATTAGTATCTCTTACCTGAAGCCTATATTCGAATTTTTAAAGATTAGTGACTATATTGTTTTGTATGTGATCATGGTTATTCTGGCATATATAATTTCAAGGAAATTCTCTAAGAAGTTATTTAAGAAATCCGCTATGAGCACATTTAGGGAGGAGGTATAATTATGATAAGATTAGAGAATGTAAATAAGTATTTTAACAGACTTAAGAAAAATGAAATTCACGTCATAAATAACACCTCTCTGGAGATAGCCGGACCGGGGCTCGTGGCGATTTTGGGACCGTCAGGGTGCGGGAAGACGACTTTGCTTAATGCGATTGGCGGTCTTGACAATGTAAGCACAGGGAAAATTTTTGTAAATAATAGGAGGCTGACCGGAAGGACTGTATGGGCCAAGGATAAAATAAGGAATCTTAATATAGGTTATATATTCCAGAACTATAATCTTGTAGATAATATGAGTGTATTTGATAACGTGGCACTCGTACTCAAGATGCAGGGAGTAAAAGATAAAGAAGAGATAAAAGATAAGGTTCACTATGCACTTGAAATGGTGGGAATGTATAGGTATAGGAATAGGTATGCCGACATGCTTTCCGGAGGTGAGCGTCAGAGGGTTGGCATAGCAAGGGCTATAGTTAAGAATCCTGCCATCGTAATTGCTGATGAGCCTACCGGAAATCTTGATAGCCGAAATACTTTGGATGTCATGAATATAATCAAGACCATTTCAAAGACAAAGCTTGTTCTTATGGTCACCCATGAAGAAAAGCTGGCTAATTTCTATGCCTCAAGAATAATCAGACTCCGTGATGGCAGTGTAGTTTCCGATGAAATAAATACAAACGAAAGTAACCTTGATTACAGAATTGATGACAAAATATATCTCGGCGATGTTCAAAATCATCAAGAGGTTTCTATATATGGTTCTAAGATCAATATATATCAAGAGGATGAACAAATTGCTGACATGGACATCGTAATCAAGAATGGTAATGTTTATGTGAGGGTCAAAGATGAGAATCTCAGGACAGAAATAGTTGATGAGCATTCAAGTGTGGAATTTGTTGATGATAAATACAGAGAAATTTCAAAGGATGATTACAAGGAGTCCGGCTATGACATGGCAAAACTTGAATCCCGAAAGCCGCCGAGAAATGCTTCCATAATAAACTTGTGGAGTATGATTACGAAGGGTTTTTCCCAGGTGGCAAATTATCCGATTATGAAGAAAATTCTTCTGTTTGGATTTTTCATTTCGGCCATGTTCATAATGTACTCTATATCAAATACAGCTGCAGTTCTCAATACACCTGATGAGAGATTTGTGGATACCAACCATCATTACCTGATTGTCAAAAACAAGGGTATGTCTTCTGATCAGTACAGCAAGCTGGAATCTATAGCAGCTGAAAATAAGGGTTATGTGATACCGGGAAAATCCAAGATTACTCTGCCCGTAATCTATAAAAATTATCTGCAAACAGGCGTAAATATGGGAGAGAAAATTTCGGTTTCCATGACAGATATAAATGCAATCAAGTCCAAGGATCTTATCGCAGGCAAAATGCCGGAAGCTTCCAATGAGGTTGTTGTTGATAAACTCGCCTTCAAAAAACTATTCGAAGAAGGTGGCTATGCTACGCAAGCAGGGCTTTTTAAGGGGGAAGATTTCGTTGGGATGACATTTAATTTAGATGAATATGTCAACTTAAAAATAACGGGTATAGTTGACAAATCTTCACCATCTATGTATGTGGATTTAGGACAAACAGACAATATTTTGTTCGCTTTGAAGAACTCTACAGGTAAGACTGATATGGAAAACGCACCGGGCACACAATCTGAAGATACGGTTATCACCAAGGAACTGGCTGATAATGCAGCCCCGGACAGTCTGATGCTCAAGAGCGGTCGCTGGCCTGAATCGGATTATGAGGTTGTGATTTCATACGATAAAAGATTCGACCACGGCATAGGCACACTTGTGACACCTAAGATTAACCAACAGAAGCTGAAGGTGGTCGGATACTATACGGATGAATATAATCGAGGCCTTGCAATCGTAACACCGGGCACTTTAAAAATGCAGGTAAGGAATGACGAAACGGGAGCAGCTCTATATTTGCCTAGGCTATCCGATAAGGCTGCCGTCATGGATCAGCTGCGCAGCGAAGGATTTGAATCCTTCGATGCATATAAGAATGCAAAAGACAAATACACCGATGATATGAGAAAGACAATGAAGACTGTACTGATTATGGGATTTGTAATATTGGCGATTTCACTGATAGAAATTTACCTGATGATGAGAGCTTCATTCCTGTCAAGAATCAAGGAAGTGGGTGTTTTCAGAGCAATCGGAGTAAAGAAAACAGATATATACAAGATGTTCTTGGGAGAGGTAATAGCCATCACCACAATAGCAGGTATACCGGGATTTGTTCTCATGGGTTATATAGTATACAAACTTAGTCAGATTAACACATTCCAGTATACGTTCCTGATGAATCCGACCGTGGCAATTATCGCTATCGTAATAATCTATGCAGCGAATATTTTGTTTGGACTTTTACCGGTAATTTTGGTACTGTTCAAGACGCCTGCTGCGATACTTGCAAGGACAGATGTTGACTAGAAATTGAATAAAGATATCCGGATAAAGGAGGTAATATGGAGTTTAACGAAGGGCGAGCAGTGACCCGTGCATATGAACTTCTATCTGCGGAAGAAGCATGCAAGGGGCAGGCACAGCACCTTAGAATCATCAAGGATAAACTGGAAAAAGAAAATCTGACCCTATCGATTATCGGTCAGTTTAAGCGAGGGAAAAGTGCCCTAGCCAATGCGATACTGGGAGAGGATATTCTCCCTGTGGGCATTGTTCCTATTACTTCAGCGGTTACGAGGGTCTCTTATGGGTCCAAATCTGCTGAGGTGCATTTTTTAAACGGAGACATTAGGCCTGTTGAGTTTAAAAATCTGTCTGAGTACATAAGCGAACAGGAAAACGGTAATAATAAACTTGGGGTGGCCTCAGTTGCCATAAAGACGCCATCGAAATTTCTAAAACACGGCATAGAGTTCGTTGACACGCCGGGTGTAGGATCATTCCACAAAAACAATACAGAAGTTGCATATCAATATATGAAGGAAAGTGACGGCGTGATTTTTCTTCTGTCGGTGGACAGTCCGATCAATGAGATAGAAATTGAATTTCTTAAGGCCACAAAAGATTTCGCTTCAAAGTTTTATTTTGCTGTCAATAAAGCGGATCTGGTGTCTGATGTTGAGCTTGCTCAATATATAGGATATTGCCAAGGTGTTCTCCGGCAGATTATGGGTATGGATACTCAAACTATAAGAATCTTCCCCGTTTCAGCTAAAACCGGAGTCGGAATTAAGGAACTCACAAATTCGGTCAGCAAAGATCTCAAAAATAATGGAAGAATTATTCTTGAGCGGTCGTCAATTCTAAAGTTAAGAGATATAATAGACGATGCAATCAATCAGCTGCGGTTCTACTGGAAAGCAATGAATATGGAGTATAAGGCTCTTGACAGAGCCTTTATTGCAATAGATGAGTATATAGATGATTTAAAGACAGAATCTGAAAGTATGGATTCTGATTTTGAAATAAAGTTTAACGAAATCAAGATTGCCTTGTCCGAAAAAGTCAAGGAAATTTTTGGAATGGAGTATGTTTATGAAATCGAGGAAAGTTCACCATTTCAAAGAAGCATGACAAAGGGAGAATTTTGTGAAAAAGTGGAGGAACTTCTATCGTATCTTAGGCAAACGCTTGACAGTATACTTTTGTATAGAGAAGATAATGCCTATCTTGTGGTTAGAAGAATCGCCAATATAAACCTGCTTGCAAATCGTCTCAGGGAGATCAAGCGCCAGATAAACCGGCATTTGGAGGAAAATGGCTGATAAAATGTATCAAAGGATAGAGACTAAAGGGGTAAACTATGAAAAACAATCCCGGAATACTTTTAAAATTCTTAAGTTCAATTGTTATCTTCACCGTAATGATTGCGGGAATATCTATTTTCAATCTGTCTTTAACAGAAACAACTGATTTGGACATGGGAAGTGTTTTCAAAACGCATAGACAATCAACCGGTCGCATAGGTATATCCCCTGTACAGAAGGTTTATGCAGCAGATAAAAATTCGGAGAAATCCAAAGATAAAAATAAAGAAAATTTCAAAAATCCCTTCACCGGGTTGCATAGTGCGCTTCTCGGGGACCCCGACACGGGAGAAATATATTTTGCTGAGTCCATAGATGATTCTGTACCTATGGCAAGCCTCACCAAGCTCATGACTTATCTTCTTGTTAAGGAAGCAATTGATAGAGGCGATATTAAGGCCGATGAAAAGGTGATAATTTCCAAGGAGGCTGAAAACGTAACGTATCTGTATGGGAAGTTGTGGCTGAAAGAGGGGGATAAGGTCCCTTTGAATGATCTTATGAACGCAATGCTCGTGGTGTCAAGCAACGAATCAGCAGTAGCCCTCGCGTGCCATGTGGCAGGAAGTGAGAGAACTTTTGCGGATATGATGAACAAAAGGGCCAAAGAACTTGGCTTGAAAAGCACATTTTTTTATAATTCCAGTGGCCTGCCTAATGAAGATATGTCTTTAGCGGATCGGAAGGCGGCGGAAAATCTTGTAAACATCGGTGAGGATAAAACGGAAGATGTGGAATCCCAGAACAGGATGAGCGCAAGGGATCTTTTCGTTTTAGGAAGTTACATTTTGCGGAAATACCCCGAAGTTACGAAAATTTCCTCAATGAAAAAGATATCCATTGATCAATTTAACTTTGAGGACGAAAACACCAACAGCCTTTTAAAGAAATTTAAGAGTGTAGACGGTATGAAGACAGGATACACAGATTCAGCAGGCAGATGCATAATGATAAGCCAGACCGAGACGTTTATGGGTAAGAAAAAACGGATGATTGGAATTGTTCTGGGAGCGGATACAGTAAAGGAGCGAAACAAAGATGCAGAAATCCTCTATCATATGGGAAAGACAAACATAGAAAGTTCGATTTTATATAATACTCACGGATTGTTTGTTGCTTCAATACCGGATAAAGAATCCATGACAGGTGCTGACCAAAAACAGGAAACTAAAGGAATTTCAGATAGGTTCAATGAACAGAAATTCGTATTTAAGGTTATTGAACTGGGGATTGCCGGGATCCTGGTTTTCATTGTTGCAGTTACAATGATGATAAGGGTGTTTAGGCGCAAAAGGCATAGACCGAGGAATATTATGGGTGGGAGACGTAGGAGGAAAAGAAGAAAAACCTGGTAAAAACGTCTTTTGCAAGTGATATCCTTGTATTTTCAACAAATAAACGAGCATGTGATACAGAATTTACCGTGGAATGGTAGATTTTTATCAAAAGAATTGATATAATAGATACAGATTTACTTAATATTACCGTTAAAATTATGATAGAAAGGTGATTTTGAAAATGATTAACAAAATTATGACTGCGGATGAAGCGGTTGCAGGTGTTAAGGACGGCATGACCATTATGGTTGGCGGTTTCTTGGCAACCGGCTCTCCGGAAATTCTGATGGATGCATTAGTAAGAAAGGGTGTTAAGCACCTGACTGTAATTGCAAATGACGGAGGCCTTGATGAGGGTCAGTATGGCGCAAGGACAGCTAGAGGTGTTGGTAAGCTTCTTGAAAATCATATGGTTGACCATATCATAGCTTCTCATCTTGGAGTTAACCCTAAACTGAACGAGCAATTCGCAGATGGAACACTTAAATATACTCTTGTTCCACAAGGTACACTGGCTGAGAAGATCAGAGCTGCCAATTATGGTCTCGGCGGTGTTATCACTCCAACCGGAGTAGGAACTCCAATGGAATTCGAGAAGGATGAGCTTGGTAGAGACAAGATCACTATGGAGATCGACGGAGTTAAGTATCTGGTAGAGAGACCTCTGAGAGCGGACTATGCTTTCATCAGAGCTTCCGTTTGTGATAAATTCGGAAACTTCATGTGTGCCAAGGCAACTAAGAACTTCAACTATGTAATGGCCGGAGCAGCAGATAAAGTGATTGTTGCTGCAGAAGAACTTATAGAAATAGGTTCAGGTGATCCTGACAGACTGACAGTTGCAGGTGTTCTGGTTGATGGAATTGTGGAAGGAGAAAAGAAATGGCAGATATAAAGGAAAGAATTGCCAGAAGAACAGCTAAAGAGCTGAGAGATGGCGAATTGGTTAATCTGGGAATCGGTCTTCCAACAATGGTTGGATCCTATGTTCCTGAAGATATTATCATTACACTTCACTCTGAAAATGGATTTGCCGGATTGGATTCAGTTCCTGAACCCGGCGAAGAGGATGTAGATATCATCAACTCAGGTGGACAGTACGTTACGGTACTTCCAAGAGTAAACTATTTTGATACTGCTACAAGTTTCGGTATAGTAAGAGGTGGTCACGTTGACGTAACAGTTCTTGGTGCTATGCAGGTAGCTGAGAACGGAGATCTGGCAAACTGGATTATACCGGGCAAGAAGGTTGCCGGAATGGGTGGAGCTATGGACCTTGTGGTGGGAGCCAGGGAAGTAATCATTGCCATGACCCATACCCAGAAGGGAAATCACAAGATTTTGAAGGAGTGCACACTTCCGTTGACAGCAGAAAAATGTGTAGATATGATTATCACAGAGATGGCTGTTATGAAGGTTACTGATAAGGGTATCGAAGTTATCGAACTTCACCCGGACTTTACTAAGGAAGAAGTGCAGGAAGCTACAGGGTGTGAACTCATCTGGAGTCCTGACCTGAAGCCTTATCAGGAAGACTAGTAATCCATATACAGATAAAAGCAGGATTGATTTTAAAACGCTGTACCTTGGGAATTCCCGGAAGTACAGCGTTTTCTATT
>JALENW010000039.1 GCA_022766365.1 Clostridiales bacterium
ATTATATCTACAGCATTGATGATATGGAAAACGGGATAATGGAAAGGATTTTTATTTAATGGCAAAAAAGAAGATAACGAAGTGGGAACCTGATGATTTTGAATTAGAAATGACAACTGTATGGAGTTTTCCGAACAGAGGCGATTGGGCTACCCATGATGCGAAGTGGAGAGGCAACTGGTCTCCATACATTCCAAGAAACATCATGTTAAGATATTCAAAGGAGAACGATCTAGTGTTGGATCAATTTGCCGGGGGCGGAACCACTTTGGTGGAAGCTAAGCTTCTAAACAGAAACATTATTGGCGTTGATGTAAATGATGTTGCTTTGGAAAGATGCAAAGAGAAAATAGATTTTGATCATGAAGGAGCAAACGGAGAAGTTCAGCTATGTAAAGGTGATGCAAGAAATCTGGACTTTATAGAGGATGAAAGTATCGATTTGATATGCACACATCCGCCTTATGCTGACATAATTCAATATAGTGAGGATATAGAAGAAGACTTATCGCATTTAAAGGTAAAAGACTTTCTGGAAGAAATGAAAAAGGTTGCTGTGGAAAGCTATCGTGTCCTGAAAAAGGACAAGTTCTGTGCGGTGCTCATGGGCGATACCAGGCAGAAAGGTCATATGATACCTATGTCTTTTGATGTGATGAAAATATTCCAAGATGCAGGATTCAGACTTAAAGAACTGATTATCAAGGAGCAGCATAACTGCCGAGCAACAGGATATTGGAAGACAAATAGTGTTAAATACAATTTCTTGTTAATCGGGCATGAGTATTTGTTTGTGTTCAGAAAGTAAATAGAGAGATAATGTGTCTGGAAGTGTTAGGGCTCTGAGTGGATGAATTTGCAGAGCCCTAACATTGGACACATAAATTTGAAACAAAAACAGTCGTTGATAACCTAATTCGAGATGTGTTGTGGGAGGAATTGTCAAAATGCTATACGTGTACGCTTGAATGCAAGTTATTTAATTCGAATGGTAGCAAAATGATAGCTAAGAGAGATAATAGATTGTAATCCTACACGTTTAGGTGAGTGATGATAATAGTTTGTTTCACCATTAGAAAAAAGACCGTTAGATAATTTATGAATACAAATAACGAAAGGCAGATAATCGACACTAGGAGCCGATATGAAAGGCCTCAGGCTTGCAACATACTTGCAACATTGCCTTTGAAAATCCCTATTTTTCAAGGGTTTCAACTATCAAAGCGTTAATCTCAATTACCTAAGAGATAGTCTTCAGATTTTATAAAGCTTTATAAACCCTTGCAATCGCAGGGGTTTTTCTTTTGTTGAGATTTAAGCCGAACGATCTGGTCGATTTCTTATACAAAATGCTTGAACTGAATTATTAATAAGCCAAAAACGATATATAATATAAATATGTATAAGTAAATAAATAATGTGTTGAAGGCAATCGCAGCTGCGGATTGCTTTTTTAGTAGGAAAGAAATTTGAAAACTCCACTATATTGTTATCAGCAAAGCTTTAGATTATATAAATAGCTGATTTCAAGTAATAAAATAAAATACCTAATGCAAATGATAATTATTATCATTTAGTATTGACTTGAGCTTTAGAAGGTTTTATACTTTATTTAATACTTGATACAGGAGGTAAATTTAAATGAAGGCTAATTTCAAACATGGCGGAATATTTGGAGCAGGATTGCTCATAGGTACAGTGGGACTAAAAGTTCTAAGGAGTAACTGCGTGAAAAAGGCGGCGACTCAGGGAATTGCTGCAGGATTGAGAGCTAAAGAATGTGTCATGGATGCGACTTCAAGAGTGCAGGCCGATGTTGAGGACATGGTTGCTGACGCAAAAGTAATCAATGAGAAGCTGGAGCTTGAAATGGCAGCAAAAGAGGCAGAGAAAAAGGCCGCTGAGCGTGGCTGTGATGTTGAAACTGCAATGAGCGGGGATGGAGTTAAGAAGATAGAAGAAACTGAATAGGGATTTTGGTTTAGAGGCATGAGTCATGAAGTTTAATATCATACATCGTCTGCCGGGAAGAACAAGGGTCAGACTTGATATGGCCCCAATTGCCAAGCGTTTGACTTGCGAAGAAGCAGATGCAATTCAATACCATTTTGAAAACCTGGAAGGCGTATCACAAGTTAAAGTTTACCACAGAACCTGCGATGTGGTGGTTTCGTATAATCACGAGATTATTTCAGAAAAGAAGCTCCTTGGATATATCAGAAATTATTGTATAGATATAGAAGCGGTGCCGGAAGATTATTTTGTTACATCATCGAGAAAATTAGAAAACGAGTGCAGAGAAAGGCTCATAAATGCCGTATTGATAAGGACGGTCATGAAGTATTTTGCACCACCGCCAATTGGTGTTGCTGTGATAACTATCAGAGGCCTAAGGCATGTCTGGCATGGAATCAGGGAACTTAGACAGAGGAAGATCGGAGTGGAGGTACTGGATGGTGCAGCTATCGGTGCATCCTTATTGAGAAGGGACTTCGGGACTGCAGGTTCAATCATGTTTCTACTTGGCATCGGTGAGATATTGGAGGAATGGACGGAGAAAAAATCCACGATGGATCTGGCGAAGAGCATGGCTTTGAAAGTGGATAAGGTTTGGCTTGTTGCAAAAAATAGCGAGGAGTCAGATATTTTGGTACCTGCGGATCAGGTAAAAGTCGGAGATTTTGTGCGGGTTGGGCAATCAGGTATTATCCCATTTGACGGAACTGTTGTATATGGGGATGCGTTAGTGTCCGAGGCGGCAATAACCGGAGAGCCCGGAGGCATTCATAAGGATGCTGATAAGAAAGTTTACGCCGGTACGGTCGTAGATGAGGGTGAACTTGTTTTAAAGGTTACCGAAAACACAGGTGGAAGCAAGTATGACAAAATCGTGAAGATGATCGAAGAGTCTGAATCCATGAAGTCCACATCTGAGAACAAGGCGATGTTATGGGCGGATAAGCTGGTGCCTTATACATTTCTTGGAGCCATAGGTGTTTGGCTATTTACGCGAAATATTACCAAGACAATGGCTGTTTTGCTGGTAGACTACTCTTGTGCATTGAAACTTTCCATGCCGGTTACTATGCTTTCTGCTATCGGTGAGGCAGGGAAGATGGATATGACAGTGAAGGGAGGCAGGTATTTTGAAGAACTTGCTCAGGCTGATACCGTTGTGTTTGACAAAACAGGTACACTGACTGAGGCAAATCCTGTTGTAAGAGAGGTGGTAACCCTCGGGGGAAATACTTCATCCGATGAACTTTTGAGGATTGCAGCTTGCCTTGAGGAACATTTCCCGCATTCTGTAGCGAGGGCAGTGGTGAAAGCTGCTGAGGAGAAGCATTTGAAACATGAGGAATTACATTCTCAGGTGGAGTATGTAATTGCCCATGGTATCAAGTCGACTTTAAATGGAAAGCCTGTAATCGTGGGTAGCCATCATTTTGTGTTTGAGGATGAAAGGACTCTATTCCATAAGGGTGCCGAAGAGATTTACAATCAGATACCGGCCCACTATTCACAGCTGATTCTGGCTATCGATGGCGTTGCCGAGGCGGTGATCTGTGTTGAAGATAGGTTAAGGAATAATGCTCCTGATGTTATCAACGGACTCAAAGCCCGTGGTATTAAGCATATAGTGATGCTCACAGGTGATAATGTGAAGACTGCAGAGGCAATCGCTTCCCGACTGGGTATTGATGAATTTGTCGGAGAAGTTCTTCCGGAATTCAAAGCGGAATATGTGAGGAAGGCAAGAAAGTCCGGGAGGAAGGTTATAATGGTTGGAGACGGAATAAATGATGCACCTGCATTGTCAGAGGCAAATGTTGGAATTGCCGTGAGCAAGGGAGCTGCCATTGCAAGGGAGATTGCAGATGTTATAATCGGAAAAGACGACATAGGTCAGTTGCCGGAGTTAATCGATCTCAGCAGGGCGCTTATGAAGAGAGTAAGGTGGAATTACAGAATCATAATAGGGATCAATTCTGCTCTAATTGTGGGCGGGGTTGCGGGTGTAATTTCTCCTACGACTTCTGCCCTTATCCATAACGGATCAACTTTGGCTATAGGTCTTCACAGTACAACGGCAAATCTGTAATAGTAATGTTAAAGTTCCCGTGTAGGTTAAAAGTGTACGGGAGCTTTTTTTGTTTTACAATGAAAAACAAGGGGGTTGAAATTTACTCTGAGTGCGATATAATAGCATTAGTAAAAGAGAAAATTTAATATTTAGTAAGGATTGAATCCAGAGGAACGCACATACGAGAGAATAACTGTGGAAGGTTAATTCGAGTGCACTGGCCTGACGGAAAGCCGGGACAACTGTATTGCTTTGGTTTGACAGCTGATATGCCATTGTTACCCTTGTAATGAGGATGATGAGAAGGTAGCTGTCAATTTGTGAGCATAGCCAGGAGACTTATTCACACCTGATATGATTATTTGGACTAGTGACTGTTCTTCGGATTCGTGTTGCCGGTCCTTTTTTTGTTGCACATGATTGCCGGCCGAAAGACTGAAGCAAGGTAATTAGCAGTAGAGATAAAGCGGTTAACATTTGTACAAACAGGGGGAGTCTATGGAAACTAAAAGAAACAGAAAAATATTTAATATCGCCATGGTTGTGTTAATTGTCTGCATTGCTGCGTGTGGAATTATAGCCATAGGGAATTTTAAGGGTTGGTTCAACGATGACTCTTCAGTGGTTAAAGTAGCTGAGGTGCAAGGGGTTACGAACATTGAACGCAAAGGTGTGGCATATGCCCTTAAGAAAAATGCACAAATACAGCCGGGGGATAATGTAGAGACTAAAAACGGGTCCCAAGTTCTTTTCAATGTAGAAAAGGATAATACCATTCGATTAAATGACAATACGGAAATTCTTTTTAAGACTGCAAAAAAAGATGACGTGGGTATACAGATTAATCATGGGGAAATTTTTGTTGATGCAGGAAAAGCCCCCAAGAAGTTCTACTTTAAATACGGCGGCAGCATGGCAGAAATCAAAGGAACCGTATTTTCCATATCAGCACAGGATGGCAGTTCAACCCTTAACGTATTTGAAGGAAAGGTTACGGTCAAGACCAAGGCCGGTAAGACATACGACATCAAGAAAGGTAAATGCCTATCTATAGCAAAATCCGGTAAAGGCAAGATAGACGAAGATATCAGGGATATTCAGGCGAAGAGTTTAAACGACTTTACTATTAATTCGGCTTTAAAATGTAAGGATTCAAAGAAACTTTGCTTCAGTAAGACTGTTTTGAAGAAGGTTATCGCTGACCGGGAAAAGGAGAAAACAGTTGCCGCAGCAGGAAAAGACAGTGGAGATAATAAGGATGGTGAAGATGAGTCTGAGACCGCTTCAGATAAAGATGGTCATGGAGGAACCGGCGGTGGAAGTTCTTCATCAAAACATTCTAAATCAAAACAGAAATCCGAAAATACTGATTCTTCTGCCGGAAATGCATCTAATGGAGGCTCACAGGGTAAGAAATGCAATATAACGATAAGATGTGATACGATACTGAATAATATGGGAGATCTGGAGCCGGGCAAGGAGCGCTTCGTTCCGGGCAGCGGAGTGATTCTGGGCACCACTACAGTTGAATTCACAGACGGCGAAACTGTCTTCGACGTACTGAAGAGGGTTTGTAGCAGAGCGAATATACAACTTGAATATTCATGGACACCTATGTATGAGAGCTATTACATTGAAGGTATCAACAATCTGTACGAATTTGATTGCGGAGAACAGTCGGGCTGGATGTACAAAGTCGATGGGTGGTTTCCTAACTATGGTTGTTCAAAGTATGTCCTCAAGGGAGGGGATACTATAGTATGGTGCTATACATGTAAAGGGCTTGGTGCAGATGTAGGAGGCTCAGTTATGTGAGGCCAAAGGTCATATGTAAGAATTCTTTAAAGGTGCAGGACAGGCCGAAGATGGCGTCGGGTATATCAGTGGAAGATATATAAAAATTTATAATCTTAACCATGACTTTACTATGACCTTTTAAACGAATAGTGATTTGGTATTAATACAGGACGGCAGTGAAAAATGACGCCCCTGTATACATTTGTCGTAACTATAGAAAATTGATTTAATGAAGAACTTTTCACAGTATAATCCGATAATAAATTTTACTTTTTATGCAGGAGCGATTCTGTTCGGGATGTTTTTTATACATCCTGCTTTTCTCGTGGTATCTCTGGGGTTTGCAATAACTTTCCACATAACAATCAAGGGCAGTGAAAGTTTGAAATTCCTCGGAGGTCTTCTCACATTCGCTTGTTTACTTGCCGTACTCAATCCCCTGATCAATAGCCGAGGAGAGAGGATACTGTTTACCTATTTGGGAGGCAGACCATACACGATGGAAGCATTGCTTTACGGATTTGCAATTTCCATAATGTTTGTAGCAGTCATCATATGGTTTTCAACTTATAATCAAATAATGACGAGCGATAAATTTTTGTATATCTTTGGCAGAATAGCACCATCCGGTTCCACTGTACTGACCATGACTTTGAGATTTGTTCCCAATTATAGGAACAAAATAATTCAGCTGTCAAATAGTCGAAGTGCCATAGGACTTGGGATAAGCGGGAAGAAAAAACAAAAGGTTGAAAATGCACTCATGATAATATCATCGCTTATCACTTGGGCTTTTGAGGGAGGCATAGTAACTGCAGACAGCATGAAAAGCAGAGGACATGGAACGGGAGCGAGAACATCATTTGCACTTTATTCATTTGATGTGAGGGACAAGACGTTACTTGTATTGATAATAGTGCTTGAGATAATTACGCTCACATGTGGAATCATGGGGGCGGCAGAAACGGAGTACACACCGAAGCTGTATATACAGAGTATGAATAGCGGTTGTTTTGTCGCGGGAATCACAGCCTACATACTTTTGTTAGCGATACCAACTATACTTAATTTAATGGAGGAGATTAAATGGCGAATTTCAAGATCAAGAATCTAAATTTTTACTATCCTACCACACCTGATACGCCAAGTCTCAAGAATGTGAATCTGGACATTGAAGAAGGAGGTTATATAACTGTATGTGGGAGAAGCGGAAGCGGAAAAACAACTCTGCTTAAACACCTGAAGACAGTATTAACGCCCCATGGAAAAAGGGAAGGTGAAATTCTTTTTGATGGCAGACCTCTTGACGAGGTGGGACTGAGAGAACAATCATCGCGCATTGGATTTGTTATGCAAAATCCCGATAGCCAGATTGTAACGGATAAAGTTTGGCATGAATTGGCATTCGGTCTGGAAAGCCTTGGAATGGAAAAGAAAGCCATACGACTTAGAGTTGCTGAGATGGCAAGCTATTTTGGAATACAGGATTGGTTCCACAAAGATGTGTCTGAATTGTCCGGTGGACAAAAGCAGCTCCTGAATCTGGCCTCTGTAATGGCGATGCAACCGGATGTGTTGATTTTAGATGAGCCTACAAGTCAACTTGACCCTATTGCAGCTTCGGATTTTTTAAATACGGTTAAGAAGATAAATCTTGAACTGAGAACGACAATAGTAATCACTGAGCACCGTCTTGAAGATATACTTTACGCTTCAGACAAAGTAGTGGTTATGGAAGATGGTTTGGTACAGGTTGAGGGAAATCCAAGAGATATTGGAAACCTTTTGAGGGAAAAAAACAGTCAGATGTTTTCCATGATGCCTACACCGGTTCAGGTGTTCTACGGTGTGCAGGAGGCAGATATTATTAAGGCCGGACCAGAGATTGAAAGTGCTGAGTTGAAAATGGGGAATATGAATTTCAATAGTCGAAATCATAATCCGAGCGGGAATAGTGTCATGCCTTCGGAAAGAGGCAGTGCTGACTGCCCTCTCACTGTGCGGGAAGGCGGAGATTGGCTGTCGGAGATTTTTGCCAAGGAAAAGCCTGGAGAAACACGGATAGACCGTGGGGAGGCAGCTTTGGAAAAGGCTGACAGATTTCTTGATGCAGATCCTAAAGAATGCCCTATCGTAGTGAAAGAGGCATGGTTTAGGTATGAAAAAGAAAGCCCTGATATTCTCAGAGGCGTAACACTGAAAGTACCGCCCAAGAGTATATCTGCCATAGTTGGGGGAAACGGAACCGGTAAATCAACATTCCTAAAATCGATTATAGGTGTGTGTAGAATTTATAGGGGAAAGATTCTCATTGCCGGCAAAAAACTGGAGAAATATAGATATGATGAACTGTTTCGCAACAATATCGCCATGTTGCCACAGGATCCGTCCAATCTTTTTGTCAAGAAGACGGTGAGAGAGGAGCTGGAAGAAATGGTTTCAAAGGATGACCCGGAAAGGGTGGATAGCATGGGAAAACTCTGCCAAATAGAACATCTGTATTCGTCTCATCCATATGATCTGTCCGGTGGTGAACAACAGCGAGTTGCTCTTGCAAAAGTCCTTTTGACTAACCCCGGTATTTTGCTTTTAGATGAGCCCACAAAAGGAATAGACAGCTTCTTCAAGAAAACTTTCGCCGGGATACTTTCTAAACTCAAGGAAAAAGGTGTGACTATTCTTATGGTTACTCATGATGTTGAATTCTGTGCCAAATATGCAGATGTTGTAAGTATGTTCTTTGACGGAAGTGTTGTTACAACTAATCTTCCTCATGAGTTTTTTTCCAGAAACAGTTTTTATACGACTGCAGCCAATAGAATGAGCAGGCATATTTTTGAAAATGCAATTACAGATGAGGACTTAATCGAGTTATGCAAAAGAAACATGTAAATAAAAAGAATATTATCACAATTTTAGTTATATTTGTTCTTATGCCGGCGACCCTGGTGGTGAGTTGGTATTTTGGAAATCGTAAGTACTACTTATCAAGTGTATTGATAATGATATATGCCATGATTCCTTTCTTCGCCGGCTTTGAAAGAAGAAGGCCTGAAGCACGGGATATTGTCACATTGGCCGTGATGTCTGCCATAGCGGCTGCCTCTCGAGTTGCATTTATGCCGCTACCACACTTCAAACCTCTTGTGGGGATTACAATGATTTCCGGAATGGCCTTCGGTCCGCAGGCAGGGTTTTTGACAGGGGCAATAAGCGGTCTTGTGAGTAACTTTGTCTTTGGACAGGGACCGTGGACGCCATGGCAGATGTTCGCATATGGTATAGCAGGCTTTATTGGTGCATGGTTTTTTAGAATTGGTATTTTTAATGTCAATCGCAGGTTTAGGACGGCTATAATTAGTTTTCTGGTGGTGTTGTGCATAATTGGACCTATTTTGGATACATGCGCTGTGTTTACAATGGCAGGTGAGATAGATATGAAAATATTACCGACGATATATATGTCAGGTGTGCCTGTTAATGCGGTACATGGCATTGCCACGGCACTAACGCTGTTTTTCCTCGGGGAACCGATGATGGAGAAACTGGATAGAATTAAAGTTAAGTATGGAATGATGGATACGGAAGTGAAAAATGAAGTTCGATAGTTACCATCCAATAATAAATTTGATATATTTCCTCGTAGCAATTGTAACAGCAATAATGTTTGACCACCCCGTCTTCTTGGGAATAGCCCTTGCGGTCTCTTTTGCGTACTCGGTAAAACTAAATGGAATGAGGGGTCTTGTGTTCAATATAATTTTTGCCTTGCTGCCACCTTGCTATGCAATTTATTACAGTTACTATAACCATTT
Organism: Clostridiales bacterium; assembly: GCA_022766365.1. Taxonomy (GTDB): domain Bacteria; phylum Bacillota; class Clostridia; order Peptostreptococcales; family Anaerovoracaceae; genus S5-A14a. The sequence continues at coordinate 9,697 of JALENW010000039.1, forward strand.
CGGGATAACGAATTTGGGACAGAATATAATTGGAAATGAAATCACCCTGGAAGCTCTTGTATGGGGATTTGTAATAGGACTTTCTGCTTTTATTGTTGTTATGTGGTTTTCCTGTTTATTTGCGGTATTCACATCTGATAAATTCATTTATCTGTTCGGTAAAGTTTCTCCGAAATTATCCCTGTTTTTATCAATACTTCTGAGGATGATTCCATCTGTAAAAAAGAAGTGGAGAGCCATAGCAATTGCCCAGAGTGGAATAGGCAGAGGGCCCGGGCAAGGGAATTTTTTCAGACGTATGCTGAATCGGTGTCGCATGGTTTCTATGATCATCACTTGGCTTCTGGAAAATTTCATTTTAACGACCCAATCCATGAAGAGTAGGGGTTACACCCTTAAGGGGAGGACTGCCTTTGCAGTATACAGGTTCGACAACAGAGACAGAGGTGTGGTGATTTTCATGTTTATCGGAATTACTGTAATACTCATGGCGATTTTGCTGGATCAGACGAATATACAGTATAATCCGGAAATCATATTTAATAAAATAACAGCGGTGTCGTATGTGTTTTACTTGTGTTACTTAGCGTTCTTAATTGCACCGATAATACTTCAGCTTGCATATGAGCGAAAGTTCTCAAAGCTTGAAATGAATTTACAAAAATAGTGCTTATTATTATGCTACGGGCTTAGAGGGTATTGTTTTTTAACCATTCAACGCAAAGCCGGCAATCCTGACTTTCTAATGTCATGGTGTAGTCGCTTTTATTATATGTATCTATAGCGGTAAGGATTTTTTTCATGTCCATTGTCCCCTCTCCCAGGGGGCTGTGGGTATCTTTAGTTCCCATATTGTTGTGAAGGTGATAATGGGCTACTCTGCTGCCCAGATACCGGATCCATTCCTCAACAGGCAAATCTTCTGTCGTGGCCACATGTGCGTGACCTATATCAAAACAGAGCTTCAAGTTCGGTCTGTCAAACTCGTCTGCCAGACGTGCCATCATGTAGGGCTCATCTTCAAAAGAGTTTTCTACAAATACTGTGAAGTCATCTTTTCCTTTTAGGAATCTGTCCCAAAAAATCAAGGATTTTTCCTGGTGCCAATCCTTATAGTACATGGGTGGGAAATATCCGGAGTGGACCACCATGGAATTTAGCCCGATTACGCGACACAGACCGTATGCCTCTTCCAGGCGTTCAAGACCAAGTTCAACAGCCCTGTGATCTATTGAACCGGGAATAATTTCTGTAAATGGACCATGAAGAATTATTCTTGCTCCCTCCTCATATGGGAAAGGTTGGCCTGCATTTTTTAAATCCTCTTCAATCAATTTTATGGTCTGGGAAATCTTGTCGGGATCCAGGTATTCTGATATGCAGACATGATTAAGTTCTATGCCAAGATCAAACTCCATGGCGACCGGTGAGGCATCCTTTGAGTAAGTAGCGATGTGAAGTTTAGGTCTGAGTTTGTCGAGAAGACTTAATTGTGCTGTTGGTTCATCGGATTTTGTAATTTTGTTTATTTTTGTTTTTTTCTTCATGTGAAAGATTTTACCATATATGGTTAGGGTAGGCAAATAAAATTGCATAAATTTTAATACAAAACTTTCATGTGACCCCTTGACACCTTCCCTGTCGGGGGGTTATAATGCTACTATAACACAGATGAATATTTCGTTTGCTTTCTGGAGATTAGGACCAGAGTCAGAGGGGAAACAGGTTAGAATCCTGTGCGGTCCCGCCACTGTGAGTCGGTTGCCTTATGGCAATCTGCGAGCCAGGCTACCTCGGCAAATTTGACCGGAGCGATGGACTCGATTACTTTACTGATTTTGAAATTCAGGGTTGCGCTTCCAGTCGCAACCTTTTTTGTTGCTTCGTAGACTCCGGACGTGCAAGCTTTAGAGAACAGGCGCATTTATTGTATCGGGTTATAATCACACATAATCATTTTCAAGTAATTATCTAATAGTTCAGTTTCTTTAATCTTCTTTTCTGGGGGCCGCCTTCTTTGGTGGCCTTCAATTTTTTTAAGCAAATGGTATTTTGTTGTTGCATATATCACAATTGGGGTATATTAAATCAGAGGTAAAGTAAAAAGAACACAATTGTTTTGTGGCAGATTCATATTTCGTATATAGTACTCAAGGAGAATGTGTATATGCAGAAAGATTATGCAAATAAGAAGGAGATTGCTGCCAAGCTATACAAGATAGAGGCACATCCTCTCAATACTTTCATAAAAGAAAACGCTGAGATGACAAAGGCTATCGAGGCTGCAGAGAAGGAGCTGGCGGCTGTTTCCGGGCAGAACCATGATGTTGAGGATATTTCTGAGGAAACGGTGCAGAGGTTGAGACAGGTTTCTGTGCATTACGCCAAGAAGGGTGATTTGATTTATCCTCACCTTAAGGTGAAATATGATATTTCCGGTCCATCGGATCTGATGTGGACAGACGATGATGAGATTCGCGATGTTTTTTCTAAAGTTGCATCTCAATTGGATGTCGGGAACCTGACAGGGGAAATGGTTGCAGGCTATAGAGAGGCGTTGAAAGAGGCCAAGCTCATGATAGTGAAGGAAGAAAATATTTTGTTCCCGATCTGTGCGGTAAATTTTTCCGATGAGGAATGGTATCGGATTTATGAGGACTCTAAGGATTATGCCGAGTGTTTTGGAGTTGATATGGGCGTATGGGAGGAGGCTGAAAAGTGGCTTTCAGAACATAGAAAAAAAGGGTTCCGCGATGGCGAAATCCACATGCCGGGTGGACACATGAATGTGAAGCAGATAACAGAAATGCTGAATACAATTCCCCTGGAGCTGACATTTGTTGATTACGAAAACATCAATCGCTACTTCAACGAGGGTCCGAAGATTTTCAAGCGACCGCAAATGGCTATTGACAGGGATGTCTTTTCATGTCATCCCCCTAAGGTTGAGACCATGGTCAGAGGAATCATTGAAGACTTCCGAAATAACAAGAGAGACTCTGTACCGGTTTGGATGGAGAAAGGCGGTATGATCTATCTGGTAACATACTATGCAGTCAGGGATAAAGATGGCGAATATATGGGTGTGATGGAAACTATTCAAGATATGGAGTTTGCTAAGGAATATTTTTACAAAAAATTCAAGCGTGAACGCAATTTGAAATAGTTTGCGTAAAAAGAAACTTACGTATATGGTTTAAAGTTTAAAATATCTGAGGAGGTAAAATAATGACTAAGGAATATGTAAAGAAAGAAACTTTGGTTGGTGAAATTGTAAATAATTATCCGGACACTGTCGAGGTGCTAATGGAATACGGTATGCACTGTTTAGGTTGTCCGGCATCACAGGCCGAGTCGCTGGAGGATGCTTGTATGGTCCACGGAATCGATCCAAAAGGCGTGGTAGATGCGGTGAATGCAAAGATTGCTGAAACCGGAAAGTAGGTGGACGATGAGCAGGTTTTTGGGGCCTATCCATCACTGGCTTTATGAAAAAATAAAATTCCAAGAGGAACTGACGCAGGATATTGCGAAACTGGCCTTACAGAATAATTGGCTGCCGGGGGGAGAGCAATTTGCTAATTCACTTACGAGAACACTTTCACCTCTTGAGGAGGTCATTGACGAATCAAATATCCATGGATGGCTTCAGGATAGGATTTTCGATGCTGAAAAGCGATATGGATACCTGATTGCAGAAATTCTCAAGTGTGCGGAGGATCAGATTCGACATAACAAGGTTTCTGATACCGGGAGCTTTGATACCGAAAGAATGGAGGAGCTTAAAAGAGAGGCGCGAGCCTTTGGAGCAAGACACGCTATGAAACCGGAGACAACCCCGGAAGAGGCGTATCGCACCGTTGAAAATTGTTTTGTCAGCGGTATGCCCTGTGATAGGGTAAATCAGGTTGTGGAGAAGACGGAAGATGTGTTATCATGGAAAGAGACTGTGGATATTCACCACGGATACCACGAGGGCTTCGGGGGAGGAACGGAAACGTATTACATGCTTAAGGCAGAGATAATTTCCGGAATGCTCACGGGGACCGGATTAGAATTCAGGAGCGAACCATGGGGGCAATCTTCTCAGCAATCGGAAGCGTTTTACCACTTTTCTTACTCATCGGAGTAGGATATTTTGTTTATGATAGGAACTGGGTGGGTCCGGAATTTTCGGAGGATATTTCCAAAATTATTTTGAAAATTTCCCTTCCGGCAGCCACATTTGTTTCGGTTTTGAAATACCTGGACCTCAGTGCCGTGGATGAAATTCGGAGGGGTGCCGGGTATTTTTTAGTGTCGCTGATTTTGGGGTATGGAGTTGCAGTTGCAATAGCCTATGGCATGAAGATCGGCAAGAGCAAGAGGGCGTTGTTTGTGAATTCAATTGTGAATACGAACATGGTATTCATAGGAATGCCCCTTCAAATTGCTGTGTTGGGGGAGGAGAGCTTTCGTCATTACCTGATTATTTATGTTCTAGGGACTTTCTCTATCTGGTGCGTGGGAGCGATTTATATTTTCATGGATGCTCCGAAAAGTTATGAGGACATCAATCTGAAAGAAGGGGGAAGGGTCAGCGGTTTCTCCTGGAGAAGATTGCTGCCTGCACCTATGGTGGGCTTTTTTGCAGGTGTAGTTGTGCTTGCCATAGGTATCAAATTACCGGATTTCATCGGAACGACTTTAGATTACCTTGCAGCTATGGTATCTCCGCTTTCGTTGATCTACATCGGACTTATGCTGCGTAAGGTGGGAATCAAACATCTGAGAATCGGATGGGATGTGTTCATGGTGATTCTGGGAAGGTTTCTGATTCTGCCGGCTATTACGGTTTTACTTTTGTTGATAGGACCGAGTCTCATGGGAGATTTGGATCCGATGATGAAGGATACTCTAGTGCTCCAGGCCTTTGCTCCTACTCTCAGCGTGCTGCCGATCTTAGCTAATGAATCCGGTACAGATGTAAAATATGCCACGACGGTTGTAACATTGACGACTTTTCTGTTCGCACTGATAATTCCGGTGGTGGTGTTCTTTATAAGCTGATTTAATTTTGACTTGTGATAGGGGGCTTTGAATATGAAGTTAGTTATAATCGGAGCAAATAGTGCAGGAGAATTATTTCAAGAGTCCTTCTTCCGACATCTGCTGACGGTGGGCGCTTTTTAATTTCGCAATCCTGTATATATCTCTGATAAGACTTGGAACAAACACTGTCACGAGAATCAGCGAATATCTCCAAAGGCTTGGAAGTCTGTCGTGAAAACCCATGATTACCGCTATCATTACCACAATCCAGCACAGTGTAAAGGCTGTAAGAGATTTGTTGTCGAATTTCAGAGACTTGATTCTCAGCTGTTTGTAGGCCGGTGTGATGACAAAAATATTCAATGCGAAGGCAAATACCGCAAAGACTAAGGCACTCACCAAAGATTCAGCGATCACAACAAGTATCCAAATTCCCACATACAATATCAAGTTCAGGAGAAACTCTCCAAAGAGCAATCGATATCTTTCGTAGAGCAATTTTTCTTCCCGTGTATCAGCAAAACAATTCTTCGTCATATATACCTCCTTAGTATACTAGATGTATTGTACCCGAAAGATTGTGATTTAGCAAAGAGATTTTTTCTTTAACGATATGCGCCTTCTCAGTCAAAAGAGGTACTCTCTAAATGTATCTGAATAATTTGCATGGAGTATCTCTGCTTTTGAAGTACAGGTACTGTCGGAGATGTAAAATGAATTTTTTTGATGTTTTCGCGGATTTTAATATGTTTTATCAAAAGTTTTTATTAAAATGACTTTACATAAATGTCAAAGATGGTATAATAAAGTTAATCGGGTTAATTTTTTAACAACAATTCGAACCGATTGATTTAAAATAAGAGATTTATAAATAGGAGGACATCGATTATGAAGAAAGTTGGAGTTCTGGGAACAGGCACAATGGGTGCCGGAATCATTCAGGTTTTGGCACAGAACGGTTACGATGTATATCTGAGAGCTAGAAGGGAAACTTCAGTTGAGAGAGGCATCGCTACTGTTGAGAAGAATCTTGACAGACTTATCAAGAAGGAAAAGATTACTGAAGACGATAAGAAGGACATCATGAGCCGCGTTCACGGTTCTACGGACATCTCGATCGTAAAGGATGTTGACCTTATCATTGAAGCCGCAACAGAGGATATGGAAGCTAAGAAGGCTCTGTTTGCAGAGCTTGACGAGCTGGTTGGACCTGATACTATTTTGGCTACCAACACATCTTCGCTATCCATTACGGAGATTGCATCTGCAACCAAGAGACCTGATAAAGTTATAGGAATGCACTTCTTCAATCCGGTTCCTATGATGAAGCTAGTTGAAATTATAAATGGTATAGCAACTTCAGAAGAGACTAAGAAGACTGTTGTTGAGCTGTCAGAGAAGCTTGGAAAGACACCTGTAGAAGTCGCAGAAGCTCCGGGATTTGTAGTTAACAGGATCCTTATCCCAATGATCAACGAGGCAATTGGAATTCTGGCTGACGGTGTTGCTGATGCAAAGGGTATTGATGCTGCGATGAAGCTGGGTGCTAATCACCCTATGGGACCTTTGGAGCTGGGGGATCTCATCGGACTTGATGTTTGCCTTGCTATCATGAACGTTCTATATGAGGAATATGGTGATCCTAAGTATAGACCACACGTACTTCTGAAGAAGATGGTACGTGGCGGAAAGCTTGGCAGAAAGACAGGCGAGGGTTTCTACGACTATAGCAAGTAGGATTGTCGAAATTTAAACCCAAACAGCAATCCGTTGAATTTAAAGCCTAATCGTCTATTTGCGATTGAAAGTGCTTCGGATTATCCATTAACAAAATATTAAGGCTGCCTTTTTCGTGGTATGCGTACGTAAGGAAATTCTTTTTATCATTTTACGTTGGAAAGTATAATCTTTGCTGCCGCATATCTCCAAGTGAGAGGCAGCTTTTGTATTGGGCTAAGTGCGTGGAGGAGATATATTTTGTCTTTATAGTAGAAATAAAAGAACATGTGTTCTTGACATTTTCGAGAAATCTGCGATAATGGAATTATAGAATAGGAAGAGCTGTTGGGAGGAGGATACGGATATGGAAGTTAAGAAGCAATATATTGCCATAGATCTTAAGTCTTTCTATGCTTCTGTGGAATGTGTGGACAGGGGGCTTGATCCTTTGAATGCATATCTTGTAGTAGCAGATGAGGCTCGAACAAGCAAGACAATCTGTCTTGCTGTATCTCCGGCCCTTAAAGCTCATGGAATACCGGGAAGACCACGCTTATTTGAAGTTGAGCAGAGAGTAAGGGAAATTAATGCGGAGCGGGCAATGGAAGCTCCCGGTGGTGCTCTGCGAGGTGAAACCGCAGCTATGAGACTGTTGAAACAGCGGAAAGATCTTGGACTGCACTATTTTGTTGCCAAACCCAGAATGGCCAGATACATAGAGATAAGTAAGCAGATATATGGAATATATATCAAGTACATTTCTCCTGAGGACATTCATGTTTATTCTATCGATGAAGTTTTTATAGATGCTACACCATATTTAAAGACATATTCAATGACAGCTAGGGAATTGGCTATGCAATTGGTTGGAGATGTTCTTGCTGCAACGGGAATCACAGCAACGGTAGGAATCGGTACAAATATGTATCTGGCAAAGGTGGCTATGGATATAGTTGCCAAGCATATAGAGGCTGATTCAGACGGTGTACGACTTGCACAGCTTGATGAGATGTCTTATAGGAAACTTTTGTGGGGACATACACCAATCACGGATTTTTGGAGGGTAGGCAGAGGATATAAGAAGAAGCTGTCAGATGTAGGACTTCATACTATGGGAGATATAGCTCGCTGTTCAATAGGTCTGAAGAAGGATTTTCATAATGAAGATTTGCTCTACAAACTTTTTGGAGTTAATGCTGAGCTTCTCATCGATCATGCCTGGGGATGGGAGCCTTGTACAATCAAAGATATCAAGGATTATACCCCAAGTTCTAACAGTGTATGTTCCGGGCAGGTTTTGCAAGAGGCATATGACTTTAATAGCGGAAGGATTGTGGTTTCTGAGATGGCTGATGAATTGTCATTGGACCTGCTCTCTAAGGGGCTGAGTACAGATCAGATTGTTCTTACTGTCGGATACGATATTGAAAATTTGTCAGACCCGATCAGGAGAAGAAACTATACGGGGGAGGTAGTCAGAGACGCATATGGCAGACTTATACCCAAGCATGCTCACGGCACTGCAAATCTGGGAGTTTATACAAGTTCAAACAATCGGATTGTTAAGAATACTCTCAAACTGTATGACAAGATCGTAGGAAGAGATATGTTGATAAGGAGAATAAATATTTCTGCGAATCGAGTGGTGGAGGCGGAGACAGGGCAAAGCATCAATAAGGAGAAGAAGACATGTGGATATCAGTTGAGCCTTTTTGATAACTTTATTATGGATAAGGATAGGGTGGGAAATGATGATTTTAGATATGGTAATAGAGAGACACATTCAAAAAATGATAATCAAAAAGCTGCCGAAGAGCCTAAGGGGGCAGATAAAGACAGTTCGGATTCGGAAGTATACAGCGAAGTCGAAGCTTCCGAGAGAAGAATTCAAGAAACCCTGCTGAATATCAAGGGAAAGTTTGGAAAGAATGCTATATTAAAGGGGACAAGCTATAGGGAGGGAGCTACTGCCAGAGATAGAAACAAGCAAATCGGAGGTCACAAGGCTTAGACGGCAAGTTTGCTGAGTTTAGTGAAAGATCAGGGGAGCAGAGTATATATGAAGAAAGATATATATAGAAATATAGAAGAGCTTTTGGACGAGGAATCAGGGGACACTTATGATGACATCATTGGACTGCCACGTCATAAGTCAGCCACACGAAAGCAGATGAGCATGCATGACAGAGCAGCTCAGTTTGCTCCTTTTGCAGCCCTTACCGGATATGAAGATGCTATACGCGAGGAAGGGCGTATTACCTTTGAAAAGAGAGAAGTAACAGCGGAGCAACAGATGAATATGGAAAAAGCCTTATATGAACTTATGGAACTTACCGAGAACTATAATGTTGAAAAACGCAGAATGAAGGGACAGTGCAACGGATGTCGCAGACCGGTTGCCGAGGTGGAGTACTTTGTCGATGATCGTAGGAAGGCAGGGGGCAGTTATGTTAAGACGTCGGTAGAGGTTAAGAGAGTGGATTCTGTAAATCGGGTGTTAATAACCGCAGGTGATTCCGAGTTAAGTTTTGATAATCTGGTAAATGTTAAAATCATCGTTTGAATGTGGAGAAAAAGTTGCATCTCAGACGGATTTGATCAGAACAGAACAACACAAGTTCAAGAATCTATATCGGGGATCAAGACAGATTTAGACAGACCGGCGGTTGTAGCTATTGCCACAGTAAATCGATACCTTCGATGAATTATCAAGGCTTTTGTAATGACATTTTTAGATAAAAGTCTCCGGGAGGATGTGGAATTAATTCTCACCGAAAGTGTATAGCTGTAGAAATACCATATGGAACAGGATATGCTCTGCCAAGGTATGCTTTGCGGAGGTTCCAGTTCAGTCGGTTTCAATACGAGTAAGCATGGGTAAACTATAGAAAAAGGAGGCGATTGAAATGAATATTACAATTCTTTGTTATTCAAGATGCTCCACTTGTAAAAAGGCATTGAAGTGGATGAATGAAAATGGATATGAATATGAGGACAGAGCAATAGACTCAGAGAAACCAAGTGCAAGCGAATTGAAGAAATGGCACGAAGCCAGTGGATTACCTCTTAAGAGATTTTTCAATACAAGTGGCATGATATATAGAGAAAAGGGACTCAAGGATAAACTTCCGGATATGAGTGAGAATGAACAGTATGATCTTTTGGCTACAGACGGACTTTTGGTGAAGAGACCTCTGCTGGTTGTTGAGGATAAGGGAAAATTCAGAGCTTTTCCGGGATTCAGAGAGAATGAGTGGACGGAGATTTTAAGGGGAAAATAATCCTCAAGGGTACGGAGCATCCGGATGCAATGTCTTATGGTAATGAGTCTTTGGTATCAGCATTTCTATCAGTTCCGATTCTAGGTGTTCTTAAGGCTTTAATGGAATCATATATAAAAACGGCTCTCTATTACGGAGAGCCGTTTTTATATATAAAGGTAAGTTAATACCGCACAATTATTGCTCGTCGACTTTTAGTGAACGCATTGCGTTGAGAATTGCCAATACTGTGACACCTACGTCAGCAAATACAGCCATCCAGAGATTTGCCATACCCAAGGCACCGAGGGCCAAGAAAATAAGCTTAATACCTATTGCAAAAATAATGTTTTCTTTAGAAATTCGAACTGTTTTTTTGGCAATAGAAATTAAAAGAGGAAGTTTTGCTATACTGTCAGTCATCATGACTATATCGGCAGCTTCAACAGCGGCATCAGAACCAAAAGCACCCATAGCCACGCCGACATCACTTATTGCAAGAACAGGGGCATCATTGATACCGTCACCTACAAATGCGATGGCTTCTCTCTGTTTTTTGGCGTTCCTTTCCTGTATGAATTCAGACATTGTTTTAACCTTATCTTGAGGGAGAAGCTGTGCACGATAATCTGTCAGTCCAATTTCTTTTGCAACGGAGGATGCAACGCTTTCTCTGTCTCCGGTGAGCATCATGACCCTTCTGACACCTAAATTTCTCAACTTTGATATAGTTTCTGCGCTTTCAGATCTGATCTGATCACTGACTTCGATGGTACCTAAGAATTTAGGATTAGTTTCATTTTGTGAGGCTTCTGCAATATACACGAGGGAAGAACCAGTTTCAGTTTCATCGGCATTATTGCTTGTATTGAGGATGGAATCTTCCAAGCCAATCTTTTTCATGAGTTTGATATTTCCCGCATAAAATATTTTTGTCGTGTTTATGGCTTTGGTACCATGACCCGGAATTTCTTCATATTTTGTTATATCGTGGAATAAGCTTTGCTGATCTGTGGCAGAGAGCACCTTTTTTGCATAATCAGATATTGCCGTGGCAATAGGATGCTTTGACAGATGTTCGCAAGAATATGCTGCTGCCACAAGATTGGCTTCTGTTACTCCCTTTGCAGGTCTTACTGAGTCAACAGCGAAAACGCCTCGAGTAAGTGTTCCTGTTTTGTCGAAGGCAATCGTGCCCAGTCGTGCAAAAGCTTCAAGATAGCTGCTTCCTTTAACGACCATACCCTTGGAGGAGGCGGCACCTATTCCGGCAAAGAGGGACATAGGAACAGAGATTACGAGAGCACAAGGACAAGAGATTACAAGAAATGTCATGGCCCTATACAACCAGTCGTTGAAATTATTCCACCCGGTAAATGCAGGTGGTAGTATAGCCAGCAGAACAGCCAGTACAACAACAATAGGAGTATAGTATTTTGCGAATTTGGTTATGAATTTTTCCATGTGCGTTTTTCTTGCTGAAGAAGATTCAACCATTTCCAAAATTTTGCCTACAGCGGAATCTCGGAATTCGGCTGTAATTTCAATTTCAAGAAGACCGTTTCCGTTTATAAAACCGCTTGTGATGTTGTCACCGGGTTCTGCGTCTCTTGGAATGCTTTCTCCTGTGAGGGCTGCTGTGTCAAGAGTGGATATACCGGTAAGAATTTTTCCATCTACAGGAATTTTTTCGCCGGGTTTAACCAGTATGATGTCGCCAATTTTAAGATCTTCCGGTTTGACATCTATAAGCTCTTCACCGACTTTCTTGGTGGCAGAATCGGATTTGATGTCCATGGCCATAGCAATGGATCTTCTGCTTCGGTCAACGGCTATATCCTCAAAGAATTCTCCGATACTGTAAAATAGCATTACGCCGGTTGCCTCAGGGTGTTGTCCGACATACATAGCACCTATCGTGGATATGAACATGAGAAAATGTTCATCCAGAGCTTCACCTCTGAACAGGCTTTTCAAAGCTTCCCAGATAACCTCATAACCGACTATTATGTAACCTGCAAAAAAAAGTACATCCATATTGAAAACGTATCCGCACACAAGCAATATTGCCGCAGCGAAGATTCTGATAAGATCTACAATCCTTTCGGTATCAAGTAAGGAGGATTTTACAGGTGTAAGTGTAGTCTTGGCTCGGGCGGCACAAGCAGCACAGCAGTGGTCGTCTGAGCAATCATCGCCTTCATGATGATGGTGTTCGTGATCGTGCTCATGGTTATGATGATGAAGATGATCCTCACAGGAGCAGCCATTTTCATGTCCATGGTGGCGACTGTGATCATGACTATGGTCGTGCTCATAATTATGCTCCTGATTGAGATTATGGACATGCTCATGAGCTTCCTCGTTTCTGTGGTCATGACTATGGTTCTCGAAATCATGCTGCTTAGAATTAAGGTTTTCGTCAATGAGGTTATTGTAATCCTCACGGTTCTTATTATTTAGAGTATTGGGCATTTTTTACCTCTCTTTTAAAGATGTTCATTTGATGTCATCAATCCTGAAATGGCGATACTGTTGAGGATATGAAATTATTGGAATAACCTTTTAGATTGCCACTCAGTATAAGCTGACAACAATTAAACGATTAAACAATCACTTATATGTTAGCTACATTTTACTATTACATTAAACAAAATGCAATAGCTTTTTGAAAATTTTTATAATAATTTTCAAAAATATTCTTTTGTGGAAAATACATAACAAAAATGCTATTTTGTGATAGAATTAAACTATGAATTTGATTACAAAATATACCTAAAAAGTGTATCATAATTTGAGAAACAGAAGGAGGAGGGCATGGGTCTGGAGATTTTGAAAAACGACATTACGAAAATGAAGGTAGACGCCATTGTAAATGCGGCAAATGAAAGTCTCCTGGGTGGCGGTGGCGTTGACGGTGCAATTCACCGTGCGGCAGGACCGAAACTTCTCGAGGAGTGTAGGCTTTTGGGAGGTTGTAAAACCGGAGATGCAAAGATTACCGGGGGATACAACTTGCCGGCAAAGTTTGTAATCCACACAGTGGGGCCTGTCTACAAGGATGGCAATCATGGAGAGGAAGAATTGCTTTACTCATGTTATCGTAAGTCTTTGATGCTTGCAGCTGAACATGGAATTAGGAGTATAGCTTTTCCGCTGATTTCTGCGGGGGTTTATGGATATCCCAGGGAGGAAGCGATAAGAATCGCTGCATCGTCTATCAACGATTTTATTGCAGAGATGGGTTTATCAGGGAACAGCTTACCTGAGGAGATATATCTTGTACTCTATAGTGATGAGCTTGAAAACCTTGCCAGAAGGATGGTATATCGGAAATAATCGCAATAATTAGATAGTTGCAACTAAAGACAAGAATCCTAAGATATGTTATACTGTAAAAAATTGATTTACGGACTTCGGAAATATCCTATGGTTCTTTAGATAAAGAGAGGTAAAGTATATGAAAGTTATTGATTTAAAGGAACTGTTTTCAAGGGCATCAGAGCTCGATGGCGAAAGTGTTAAGATCCAGGGGTGGATAAGAACGAACAGGAACTCCAATAAGTTTGGATTTATCGGGCTAAATGACGGCACATTTTTTAGGCCGGTTCAGGTTGTCTATGAGAAAGAAAACATTGATAACTTTGATGAAGTAACAAAATTGCACATAGCTACAGCCTTGACAGTTGAAGGCACTTTGATACTTACACCTGATGCCAAGCAGCCATTTGAAATCAAGGCGAACAAGATAGTCGTAGAGGCGGAAAGCACGGGAGATTATCCACTTCAGAATAAACGGCACTCAATGGAATTTCTTCGGGAGATTGCACATCTTAGACCAAGAAGCAATACTTTTTCGGCAGTGTTCAGAGTAAGATCGCTGGTCGCATATGCTGTACATAAATTCTTTAATGAGAGAGGGTTTGTATATATGCATACACCGATTATCACGGGAAGTGATGCTGAAGGAGCCGGAGAAATGTTTCATGTTACTACCCTCCCTCTCGAAAATGTCCCTAAGACCGCAGATGGGAAGGTGGATTTTTCCCGGGACTTCTTCGGTCGTGAGGCCAGCCTCACGGTTAGCGGACAACTGGAGGCTGAAATATTTGCGATGGCATTTAAGAATGTTTATACATTCGGACCTACTTTCAGAGCGGAGAATTCAAATACAGCAAGACATGCTTCGGAGTTTTGGATGATAGAACCTGAAATCGCCTTTGCTGATCTTGAAGACAATATGAAATTGGCCGAAGATATGGTTAAATACATAATCAGATATGTTCTGGAGAATGCACCTGAAGAGATGGATTTTTTCAACCGATTTATGGATAAGGGCCTGATTGAAAGACTTGAGACGTTGGTGGACTCTGAGTTTGGAAGGATTACATATACTGAGGCAGTGGACGTTCTAAAGAAGAGCGGGCACAAATTCGAATATCCTGTGGAGTGGGGCATCGATCTTCAGACAGAGCATGAGAGATATTTGACGGAGCAAGTTTACAGGAAGCCGCTGTTTGTAACCGATTATCCCAAGGGTATAAAGGCTTTTTATATGAGGTTAAATGACGATGGTAAGACTGTTGCAGCATGCGACCTGTTGGTTCCGGGAGTAGGAGAAATTATCGGCGGTTCTCAGAGGGAGGAGCGTCTTGACATTCTTGAACAGAGGATGGATGAGCTTGGCCTGAATAAGGAAGATTATTGGTGGTATCTGGAACTTAGAAAGTATGGCGGGGTCAAGCATGCAGGCTATGGACTGGGGTTTGAGCGGATTATCATGTATTTGACCGGGGTTTCAAATATTCGTGACGTACTGCCGATCCCGAGGACGCCTAAAAGTGCAAATTTCTAAGGGATCCTGATAGGTTCCGGACATGGATTTAGAAAGTGATAAATGGGCACAGGTTTCGACATAAAATTCGATAACCTGTGCTTTTTTGTTACACTTATATATGTTGAGAATGAACATGGAAATGGATAAATTTAGACGTGTACTTTTCGGCTCTGCAACAGATGTTGGGGTGAACTCGTAAAATGTATAAGCTACAGTGCATATTTTTTAAAATAGCAAAAATATACCAAGGCATGTTATGGTCAAGCTGCTATCCACCGACATTGAAGTCGGGTAGATGAGATTAACCTAGTTTTGATGAGGAAGTTTTGAGGTTGCTTGAGGTTGTTTATCACGATGTTTGACACATAAGCAGGTATTTCTGTTTTGCAAAAATAATGCAATTTATCACATGGCAAAGTGCAGAGTCTATTGAGCAAATGTCAATAATCATTATAATCGAGGCAACATTGAAGCCATGAATAAAGTGAAAATCTCTCTTAAAAACAGCTGTTTAAGAGAGATGTGAGAAATTGGGATTATTTAAATACTTATTCATGGAAGCAATGATTCTTCAGGTTGAAGAATGAATACAAAATGCCAGTTAAATTAAGTTGTTAAGAATAAAAAATTTTGTTATAATAGTATCAATCGCAATTATTTATTTTTTTGAATAATTAAAAGGCATTTAAATGCCACCAAAATCTAAAACAGGAGGTCTTTTTATGAAGGGCTACACAAGCGAAACAATTAGAAATGTCGCCTTACTTGGGCATGGCGGATGTGGAAAAACAACCTTCCTCGAGGCAGCGTTACTGGAGACGGGCGTTACCGGTAAAATGGGTAAAGTCGAGGACGGAAATACAGTATCCGACTATGACAAGATGGAAATTGAAAAAGGATATTCCATTAACACCTCTATCGTTCCTATTGAATGGAAGGGAAGCAAGATTAACTTTATAGATACCCCGGGTTATTTTGACTTTGTAGGGGAAGTTAATGCCGCACTCAGAGCAGCAGAGGCGGCAGTTATAATGGTGGATGCCGGAGCAGGGATTCAGGTGGGAACCGAGATGGCATGGAAGGCCTGCGAGAGATACAAGATGCCTAGATTCATCGTAATCACAAAGAGAGATAAGGATGAATTTGATTTTTATAAAACCTTTGGGGAGCTGAAGGAGAAGTTTGGAAATGCGCTGTTACCGTTCAGCTGGCCTCTCAGTGCTGAAATTGACGAAGAACTCAAAGAAGCCATTGCAATGGCAGATGAAAGCCTGATGGAGAAGTATTTTGAGGGAGAAGAGTTCTCAGATGAAGAAATCAAGAAAGGTCTGGTAAAGGGTATTTCCGAAGGCGTAATCGTGCCTGTATGCTCTTCGGCGTTTGAGCTGGGACATGGAATCGAAGGATTGTTAGACCTTCTCCTGACATATGTTCCGACACCACTCCAGCATGGCGTTTACAAGGGATTTAATGATAAGAACGAGGCTGTGGAAAGAATGAGCGTAACAGATGCCCCAATGTCAGCTTTTGTGTTCAAGACCATAGTAGACCCATTTGTAGGCAAGATCTCCGTGATGAAGGTCGTTACCGGTAAAGTTGAGTCGGGAACGGAAGTATATAATGAAAGGGCTGAGAAATCGGAGAAACTGGGCAAGCTATTCTTCCTTAGAGGGAAGAATCAGACAGAACTGAACTATGCGGAGGCCGGAGATATCGTTGCAGTTTCGAAACTTCAATATACGCAGTCGGGAGATACCCTGTGTGATAAGAACGACATCATCAGATATCTGCCCCTTGATTTCCCTGAGCCAACGTATTTTGTCGCAATAGAGGCGGCAGAGAAGGCTGACGAAGATAAGATGGGTACCGGATTGAACAGATTGAGGGAAGAAGACCCATCATTTGTTGTGGTTAGAAATAATGAGACGCACCAGACACTCCTCGGTGGACAGGGAGAAATTCAAATAAGTATTATACTTGCAAAACTCAAGGACAGATTTGGTGTTAATGTTAAGACAGTACCTCAAAAGATTGCATACAGAGAGACGATAAAGGGGCACTCCGACGTTCAAGGAAAACACAAGAAGCAGTCGGGTGGAGCCGGACAGTATGGAGACGTTCATATCCGATTCTCCCCTTCAAATGAAGAATTTGAATTTAGTGAGGAGCTTTTCGGCGGTTCAGTTCCTAAGAACTATGTCCCTGCAGTTGAGAAGGGGCTTATCGAGTCCATGGAGAAAGGTCCTCTGGCAGGTTGCAAGGTTGTGAATGTTAAGGCTGTTTTGTATGATGGATCTTATCACGATGTTGACTCAAATGAAATGGCGTTTAAGATTGCTGCCTCTCTGGCATTCAAGAAGGGCATAGTAGAGGCGAACCCGGTACTTCTGGAGCCTATTATGCACATGGAGATCACTGTTCCGGACGATTATGTCGGAGATGTGATGGGGGATATGAATAAGAGAAGAGGTAAGATTTTGGGCATGGAGCCTTTAAGTGATGGAGGACAGAAGCTGGTGTCTGAAACTCCCCAGGCTGAAATCTTCGACTACTCGGTGGCTCTCAGGGCAATGACCCAGGGACGAGGAATTTTCACCATGAAGTTTGCAAGATATGATGAAGTACCTAAGAATCTTGCTGAGAAGGTAATTGCTGAATACCAGGCAAACCAGGAATAACATGAAAACCGCATATTTGAGATAAACGATGCCCTTCTTCAATCTATGAGGAAGGGCTGTTTTATCAAGTTGGGCATTAGAATGCCGTTTGGGAAAAAGAGGCAAAAGTCTGATGGGTAAATCCGCAAGTGTATACATTTACATATGGTTTTGTATAGCGGGAAAGCGGATATAAATAAAGATAAAGACAAAATAAAAGATGTGGCATTGGATAATATGCAGCGGAGAAATCGGCAGTGCGGCAGATTGATTTATAGTTCTTTGGTTTGAATTGTTGGTTTTGGATTATATCACAATGGAATGTTATATACAGGTTTACAATCAGGAGATATAAGGGAATATGGCGAAGAAAAGCAAAACGGTATTTGTATGTCAGGAATGCGGAGCTGAGCATCTTCAATGGATGGGTAAGTGCAGTGCATGTGGTGCGTGGGGAAGCCTTGTTGAGGAGGTTGTGCTTCCTGATAACAAGGAGGATATGAGGAGTCGAAACTCGGGTATGGGGTTTTCCGGAGGAGGAGGCTATGGTGATACCCGGAGCGGCAAGGGTCCCAGGCCCCTGCGGGCCCTGGGGGCCCGCCAGCTCACCAGAATAGACACGGGTATTGGTGAGCTGAACCGAGTTCTCGGTGGGGGCCTGGTTCCCGGCTCCTTGACACTGATCTCAGGAGAGCCGGGAATAGGCAAGTCCACCCTCATAGTGCAGGTGGCGGCCGTACTTGCAGGCCGGATAGGTACAGTCCTTTACATATCCGGTGAGGAGTCGGAGGAGCAAATTAAACTGAGAAGCGATCGAGTATGCGGCGAAACAAGCGACAATCTCTATGTGGTATCAGAAACAAACATGGATAATGTACTGACCATGTGTGAGCACCTACACCCGAAGTTCATAATTATAGATTCTATACAGACGATGTATACACAGTCCCTGGATTCGGCACCGGGTTCGGTTTCGCAGGTGAGAGCTTGTGGCAACTACCTGATGAAACTGGCAAAAACTGCAGGGATTCCGATTTTTATCGTGGCACATGTTACAAAGTCCGGCGAGCTTGCGGGGCCCAAAATTGTGGAGCACCTTGTGGATACAGTATTGCAGTTCAATGGGGAAAGGGACAGAGAAATAAGGATACTCCGTGCACTTAAAAATCGTTTTGGTACGACACGGGAGATAGGTGCTTTCACAATGGAAGAAAACGGGATGAACGAAATAGAAGATCTATCGGGAAGTTTCATAGAAACCCAGGAAAATCTCGTTTCCGGATCGGTAATAACCGCTATATATGAGGGTTCAAGACCGGTTTTTTTCGAAGTTCAGGCTCTCACATCTCCTACGAATATGGGGTTCGCTCGCAGAACAGCAATCGGAATTGACAACCAAAGGCTCAGCATGATAATCGCCGTATTGGAAAAGAAAATCGGTCTAAAGCTCATGGATCAAGATGTTTATGTGAATGTGGTCGGGGGAATGAAACCCGAAGGAACTTCGACGGATTTAGCTGTGGCACTGGCAATTTACTCGTCTCTGACGGACAAGCCTTCATCAAAGCCTCTGGTTGCCCTCGGAGAAATAGGACTGACCGGAGATCTTCGTTCGGTGAGTAATGCAGATAAAATACTTGTAGAGGCCGGGCGCCTCGGTTATGAGAAAGTTATACTGCCATCGAAGAATTATAAACGCCTTTTAAAAACAAAATCTGTTTCAGAAGATGTCAAAAAAACCGCGGCACCTTCTCAAAATATAGGTGAAGGGATTCGAAACTTCCTCGATTAGCGGTAGCAATTTCAACACTGTACCCTGCAAACAGAGGATAAATATATATTGGTATTCAAGAGGATTAATGACAGTATAAAAAAATTAAGCCTGTGGGTCATCAGACAGTTTATGACTTCAGGCTTAATTTTTATACATAGAATTTTTCTAAAACTTTCACAGACTCAATTTTTCTCAAATTTTCACTTTTAAAGGAATATGTTTTTGCAGCTTAGACTGCTTTAAGATTTAACAGTTTTTCGAAGACCATAGCGGGTTATGCTCACTCATGATTTCTCGACTTGTCTTCTTAAATATTCTTTAAATCTTCAATGCTATCAAATGTATAAACTTCATCTATCAGTTCTTTCTCAAATTCAACCCTGTGGTGCGGGGTGTAAAGTCCCGGGAATCCCCCTGTGTGGATAAAGATGATAGTTTCTCCCTTGGAAATTTTGCCATCCTTCATCATGTCCAGTATTCCGGCGAAGCCTTTACCGGTATAGCACGGATCCAGAAGGATGCCTTCTGTTCGTGCCATGTAGTATATTGCATCCCTGACCTCTTTCGACGGATTGTTATATCCTCCGCGAGTGTAGCCGGTTTCAATGTGGAAATCTTCTCTCTTTGCAGTGAATTTCAGATTGTAGCTTTCTTTGACTTCATTGAAATATTCAACTATTCTTTTTTCCTTTGAACTTCCAAAAGGAGAAATTGCGACACCGGTTAACTTTAGAGGAGAATCAGCATATTGCAGACCGCAATACAGTCCCATATAGGTGCCGATTGAGCCTACACTATCGTAGACGGTGGCATTTTGGATTCCAAGTTCTTTCGCTTGTCTGTCTATTTCAATGGCTGCATCAAAATATCCGAGAGCGCCGAGAACGTTAGAGCCTCCGACAGGAATGTAGTAGACATTTTCACCTTTATTTTCGAGAATTTTGATAATTTTGTCCTTAGCTTTGTCAATCTGCTCATCTTCATCTGTCCCATCATCATGACAGAGTATCAATTCACAACCCATAATCCTGTCAAGGAGCATATTGGCACTGAGTTCTCCCGGGTAGTCATCGATAGCAAGGATAGCACATTTTAAACCGAGTTTTGCTGCGACTGCCGCAGTCAGACGTCCGTGGTTTGTCTGGGCACCACCCACGGTGAGTATCATTGTTGATCCTTTATCTACAGCATCCTTCATGAGGTACTCAAGTTTTCTCAGTTTATTACCGCCGGCTCCAAGGCTAGTAAGATCGTCCCTTTTGATGTAGAAGTTTACTCCTAAATCAGCAGAGAGTCTTTCCAATTTGTACAAGGGCGTTTCATCGACAAAATCATATTTTTTAATTCCAAAAGCCATAGCAACCTCCTTTTTTACCTGATTATATTGGTTATGGTTTCATGAGATACTTATCTCTCTGTATGCTTGCATTATAAATCATTTCTAATTATATCATCAAGAGTTTCCCCTTTAATGGCGATATAATTTTCATTGCCGTTACGAAGAATAATTGTCGCCGGTTTAGGGAGCCGATTATAGTTAGAAGCCATGGAATAGTGATATGCTCCGGCAGTACATAATGCTATAATATCTCCCCGCTGTATTGAGGAAGGCAGTTTAACATTCTCCTGTATGATATCACCTGACTCACACAATCTGCCGACAACAGAAGCAGTAAAGTTGCAATTCTCGTCCATTTTGTTAGCTGCAAGACAAGTATAAGATGCTTTGTACAAGGCGTACCTTGGCGAATCGGACATACCACCATCTATGGAAACATAGTTTTTGTAGCCGGGTATTTTTTTTATGCTGCCGACAGTGTAAAGAACCATTCCGGCATCTGCAACAATGGATCTGCCGGGTTCCATGTGTATAACGGGCAATTTTATGCCCAGCCTTTTACATGAATCCTTAGCAGCTTTTGCAACTTCAGATACTTTTTTGTCAATGTCAAGATATGGATCATTTTCAGTGTAACGAACGCCATAGCCGCCGCCTAAATCCAATTCATAAGCTTCATACCCCAAATCCGCTTTCATCTGTGCTATGAATTCAAGCATAACACGAGCTCCTCTCTCAAATACATCTTCTGCAAATACTTGAGAGCCGATATGACAGTGAAATCCTCTGAGGTCTATATTATGTAGCGATAATGCTTTTTGTGTAATCTCCTTAGCTTGTCCTGTTTCCACAGGTATTCCGAACTTTGAATCTACTTTTCCGGTTGAAATCGCTTCGAAGGTATGAGGATCTATACCGGGGGTGAGCCTTAATAGGATCTTTTGTTTTATTTCTCTGCGGTTTGCTTCATTTTGAATTGCCATAAGCTCTTCTTCATTATCACAAACAAAATAGCCGATGCCTTTTTCCATGGCGTAAGCGATATCTGAATCTGTTTTGTTGTTTGAATGAAAGTACGCCTTTGAAAGATCGTATCCGGCTGCCAGAGCTGTGTAGATTTCCCCTGAGGATACTACGTCTATACCCATGTCTTCTTCTGACATGATTTTGTAGATTCTTTTGAATGAATTAGCCTTGGAAGCATATAGAGGAACTGATTCCGGTCCGAAATGCTTTTGGAATGCACGTTTGTATTTTCTGCATTTTTCTCTGATTTTATCCTCGTCCAGAAGATACACGGGCGTACCGTATTTCTTGGCAAGTTCAACAGTGTCCTGACCGGCAAAGAGCAGATGTCTGCCGTCTTTAGAGATTGTCAGATTATCACAAATCATTATGCAACCCTCCTTTGTAATTCTTTCTGGAGCCAATCTTTACCATCTACAAATCTTGATACGATAAAGGATACCACGTAGTCGCCGGCGGAGTTTATCATTGTTGCAGGAGGATCGACAAGATTACCTATTGCAACCAGTATAGGGAAGGCGAGTTCCATTTTTTCCGGGAAGAATATGGAGCATATGATGTATTCCCCTATGTAACCTCCTCCGGGAACGCCTGACATTCCCACTGATGAAAGCACGGCGATTATAACGATGAGGGGGAGTTGCCCCCAGCTGAGTTCATTGCCTAACACTCCTAGGACAAAGGCTATCTTAAGCACACATGAGAAGCAGGATCCGTCCATGTGCATGGTTGCACCGAGGGGTACGACAATCTTCGATACGTCCTCCGATATTCCTGTCTCCGCTGCTACATCGAGGTTTGTAGGAATTGTAGCCACCGATGAGCAGGTACCGAGAGATACAACGGCAGGCCTTGTAATGTGCTTCAGCATAACTTTAATGGCGCCTTTTCCCCCGCCAAACCAAGCGAAAAGAGGGAAGGCTGTGAAAATGTATATCAGGCAGAGAGGATAGTAAACTATAAGTGCTCTTCCGTATGACTCTCCCACAAGTTGAGGTCCGTAATCTGCCATCAGCCCTGCAAATATGGCAAAGAATGCAATGGGTGCATAGTAGGTTATTATCTGCACAAATTTTAGCATTGTATCTGTCAATGCTCCGAGAAAATCTGTCACAACACCTTTTCCATGTTCTACAAGGTTTGTTGAAAATCCAAAGAGAAGCGAGAACACAATCAACGGTAACATCGCTTTCCTGCTTAAAAGTCCCGCAAAGTCATCTGCCGTAAAGAAATTTACTATCATTTCCGATACTGTTGCATGGTCTCCAATTTTTTGTGCTTCTACATTCGTCCATGCCTGTGTCACAGGCGGATATGCTTTCATGAGTATGAACATTACAACAGCGGCAAATGCTCCTGTTACTACAAATGTGATGACTGTCGTACTAAGAATTTTACCTGCTCTTTTTCGGGATCTCATTCCGGCAATTGATGATGAGATAGAGGCAAAGACAAGTGGTACAACTATACAGAACATCATGTTGATAAATATTTTCCCCAACGGTTGAATCACGGCGGCAAACTTGGGCCAAAGTGCTCCGACTATTGCTCCGAGTATCATGGAGCCTATAAGAATACTAAGAAACCTATAATTTTTAGCTACGTCAGTTTTGTTCATGTTTACTTCCTCCTTATTTCTTTCTCGGGAATATAAATTGCAACGACCGGCTTCCCGACATACAGCAGGGAATGGGTCATTTTATAACGTTATTTTGTAAAAAAGCAATATTATCATCTGTGATTTCCCCGACACATACTTTATTTGTAGGCCCGGTGAGATAGAGATTAGAGACTCTGCCTTCATCAAGCTTTAACTGAATCAGAAGTTGACCTCCTGCCATATCAACTTTTACAGATTTACCGGATGTTTCTCCGTTAAGAGCAAGTGTTGTTACGAGAGAGGCCGTTCCCGTTCCACAGGCATAAGTAAAATCTTCAACTCCTTTTTCAAAGGTCTTTTCAAAATAATAATCATTGTCAACTTTCGAATAGAAATTGATATTGACCCCTTTATCAAACATGGACAGGTTTCTGAAATGCAGCGCAATGGGCCTAAGTTCGTCATCACTCAACTCAGGTAGCTCGGGTAGGGGAACGACGAGGTGCGGTACTCCGGGATCTCCTATTTCCATGTATGTACAGTCATAGGTCTTGCCTTCATATTCAAAAGTCAGTTTTTGCCTAATGTTTGTAGGGTTATTGAGTCTGACTCTGTAGGTTGTTTTGTCGAGCCTTTCCCCAAGCACAAGTCCTGCTGTGGTTTCAATATGCTGGTTGATGCCGGACAAACCGGTTTCGTATGCGTATCTTGAAATACATCTGGCACCGTTGCCGCACATGGCACCGAGGGACCCATCGGCATTAAAGAAGAGCATTTTGAAGTCTGCTTCGGTTCCGACACTTGGATTTTCGATAACCATGAATCCGTCGGCACCTATACTGAACCTTCGATGGCACAGAATTTCTGCCAGTTCAGGGATCTTTTCAGCAGAAATTTGTAGGTTTCTATTGTCGATGATGATAAAATCATTTCCTGCACCGTTCATTTTCCAAAATTCCATAACTCAGCCTCCTCTCAATCCATAAAACGTGGCGGACAGTTATCTTTAACAAACCTTGAATATACATTAAATTTTTACCTGTCAGGAAAGTATTATGCATGGAATGTGCCAAAACAATGATGGAAGATACACATGACACCTCTGTAATTGCACTGAGATTATGTTCAATGATCTTTGGTAATATTGTGCTTTTTCAACTTCTCGTAAAACCGGGATTTTGAAATGCCCAGAATGTGCATCGCTTTCGTTTTGTCGCCGCCATACCTTTCCAGTGTATCCTGGATAATTCGTTTTTCTTCCGACATAAGTCTGCTTTTCAGGCTTTGGTCGTCAAGATCTTGCGCACCCCTTGTATCTATAAGCAAATGCTCTCTGTATATCATATTTCCATCGCACAAAACAATGGCTCTTTCTATGATGTTTTCAAGTTCTCTGACGTTACCGGGCCATTCGTACGATGACAGTGCATCCATTGCTTCATGAGAAAATTGCTTCTTCTTCATTCCGTAGCTTATGAGAAGATTTGAAAGGATTGAATTGGCAAGGAGTTTGATGTCGTTGTTGCGTTCTCTCAATGGAGGAATGTGTATAGGAAAAACATTAATACGGTAAAACAGGTCTTGCCTGAAGTTACCATTTGCAACTTCTTCCGCCAGATCTCTGTTGGTGGCTGTAATAACTCTTACATTTACATCAATAGGCGTTGTTGAGCCGACTCTGTAGATGCGTTTGTACTGGAGGACGTTGAGGAGTTTAACCTGTATCTCCGGTGAAATTTCTCCGATTTCATCGAGGAAAATCGTACCACCGTTGGCTTCCTCAAAATATCCGGACTTTCCTTGTCTGTTTGCTCCCGTGAAGGAGGACGGTGCATAACCGAATAACTCCGATTCTATGAGAGAAGGAGCGATTGCATTACAAGATACCATCACAAACGGAGCTTTTGGGTTCTTCATGTTGTGTATTTCTCTAGCTAGCCTTGATTTTCCTGTCCCGGAATCGCCGGTAATGATAACATTGAAGTTGGTTGAGGCAGCCTTTCGAGCAAGTTCTTTGACTGCGAGCATTTTAGCGTCGGAACCGATTATATTGGGAAATGAATCTTGATGGTTTGTAACTCCGATAGGGGAGTTCTTGTGTTTGGCTTCTATCGTTTTGTAGAAATTGTGAAAGATGTTCATTTTTTTTTCAACGGTGTCTCTATCCATAAGAAAGATATGTACGCCTTCATGGGAAGGGTTTTGTCTGTCTCGCAGCATAACAACCTGAAACCAACGTTTGAAAATTTCCATGGGCTGTTCAATATGATATCCGTGCTGACTTTCCAAGGTGGTTTCGAGTGATGATATGCATTGTCGACCACCTAGAATTTCAGATATCCCAACTCCGCTTGTGGGTAGAAGCTCCTTTTGCCCGGGAATATTCTTGCCGTAGAAGGATTTGCCCCTAAGAATTTCGCCGGCTTCTTCTCCTCTGAACCCGTAGCCTTTGCATTGGAAGAACTTTATCTCATGGGTGTTGCCATCAATGATTACCATATGACCGACACTTTCGATATACTCCATGGTAAAGAGCTTGTCATTTACACATATCATCATCTGATTTAAAGCCAAATCGATGGATGCTGAAATCTTTATATCGTTAGGCGTTGCAGAGATACTCATTAGATTTTTGGGCACATATGTGCGTAGGGACTTATATACAGGTTTAAAGTTGCTTCTGAATTTTCCGATAAGCAGCAGGCTGTCACCTTTCCGGATCCGATTATCTTCAACACCCAGCAACTTCAGATCTGTCGGAGAGAGCATATCATCGTTTCCGAGATCGTTGTCAGCTAAAATCACGATGTCTTCGGGCTCGATTTTTCCATGGGGGTGACTCATTCCGTTTGGTAAGGTAATTCCCAGCATTTCTTTAGCCGGGTCATTGATTATCTCTACGATTTTATCGTTATTGACGTAGATATAGCCCTGATCCAGGTTTGTATAAATATCGCTAAGGCTTTTTATGTGCTCCGAAATATTCATTTATGTCTCCTTTATAAATATTGTTGCAATTTATGATTTTGTTTTTATTGACAGTTAAAAACCCTTTGCGTGGATTGATAAAAATATGCAACATGGTTTTCATTATTAATATTATAGCAGAAAAGTCCTGAAATTGGGAATATTATATCAAAAACGGGAATTACGAACCACAAGTTGAAAGGGATAAAATTCTCAATAAAAATAAGTGTAGCAAGTAGAGAATGTTCTCTATCTGCTACACTTTTATGGTACTAAATAGCCTGAAGCAGGCTCACAATCTAATTTTTAGTTTTCAAAATTGAATTTTATTTTTTCCTTTACCGCCCGCCATTTAACTATTAGCGTAATGCTATAATTGTATCTGAATGACGATAATATGAGATAAAAATCTGATAATTCGATTTGATATATTATCTGTAAAGACAGAAAATTTAAATGATGTTTTCCCTCAAACTCCGCATAATTCAGCCAATTCGGAGGGCTTGTATTTTGCATTATAACAAGCATGTTTGCTTGACTATCCAAACCTCTGGATATATACTATAAGTAGGAGTTTTATTTTTTGGTGAAAGAAGGTAAAAATGTTTAAAATAGGTGACAGAATCTTATATCCAATGCACGGCGCGGGCAAAATCGAACGTATCGAACAGATAGAGGCACTGGGTGAACTCAGGGACTACTATGTGCTGAAACTGGCGGTCGGTAACCTGGATGTTATGGTGCCGATTTCTTCAAGTGAAGAGGTAGGGATTCGCCACATAATAGAAGAGGAATATTTGCCGGAAGTGTATGAGGTTTTAAATGGGGAGTCATCTTCTATGCCTAGGAATTGGAACAGACGATACCGTGAGAACATGGAACTTCTGAAGTCGGGGGACATATTGAAAACGGCCCAGGTTGTCAGAAACCTTCTGCGAGTGGACAGAGTGAAGAAGTTGTCTACCGGGGAAAAAAAGATGCTCAAGAATGCAAGGCAGATTCTCGAGAGTGAGATTGTCCTGGTAGCGGGGATTTCTCCGGAAGAGGTTAGCGCGAAGGTAGAAAAGGAGATTTTTACCGATGAGTTCGGGGAATGAAGAGACTAAGCGGGGAAGCGACGGCCTGTTTAAATTTGAGAAGCAAGCTATTGACTTGTTGCTGTGGAATCAAAGGACCGTAAAGCTGTGGCTGCTTTAATCCGAAACGAATAAGTACATAGGGAAGGAGGCGTGAGACAGGAAACATGCTGAAAAAATTTTTAAGGGCGCTATTCACTATAGTAGGCGCCTTTGTAGGTTATGGGCTCTTCTTGGCGTCAATTCAGTTGATTCAGTATTCCGGCGTAAAGATTTTTGAAAAGTTTTCCTACACGGAGGTCTATACAGCCGGAGCAATTTTCGCAATTATTTTCGCAATTATTTTCTTTAGATTGACACCACTTATCAGAAGAGGCAGCGTCAAAATGGCTGATAACATTGAGAGTGATCTGGCAGGAGTTTCGGCTAATACCATTGTGACCGGAACCGTGGGCCTTGTAATCGGCTTTTTGATTGCACTTTTGGTGAGCCAAATATACGTTGCCGTTATTGACGACCAGTATCTTTATGCGGGGATAACTATTGCCACATATATGTTTTTTGGATATGTGGGAACCGTCGTTGCAAAGAGCAAGGGCAAAGAAATTCTGGACACATTTATCGCTCCCAGGAAGGCTTTTGAGGAAAAGCTTTTTACAAGGGGCAAGAAGAAAGGTGATGGTGTACCGAAAATTCTGGATACAAGCGTGATAATCGACGGACGAATAGCGGAGATTATGAAAACCGGCTTCATAGAAGGTCAAATCGTGATTCCAGAGTTCGTTCTTGTGGAACTCAGGCACATTGCAGATTCATCGGATTCTCTCAAGAGAGTCAGGGGACGCAGAGGTCTGGATATTCTGAACAAAATACAGATGGAATATGGAATCGAAATTTACAATACTGATTCCGAGAAGTCCATCAAGGAAATCCCCGAGGTGGACGTGAAGCTGCTTAAGCTTGCCCAGATTTTGGGGGGCAAGGTTGTCACTAACGATTTCAATTTAAACAAGGTTGCGGCTATAAATGGAGTGGAAGTTCTGAATATCAATGAGCTTGCAAATACTTTAAAACCCGTGGTAATTCCGGGAGAAGATATGACTGTCAGTCTGGTAAAGCAAGGGAAAGACAGCAGTCAGGCCATTGGATACTTAGATGATGGAACGATGATAGTGGTAGAGGATGGAAGACCGAAGATAGGAAAGACGGTTGAAATCGGTGTGACCAGTGTGTTGCAAACATCAGCAGGCAGAATGATTTTCGGACGTCTGAAGAAGTGAGCAATAACTTGAAATTTGGAGTGGTGCTTGATGTTCAAGGAAAAAACAGTAATTTTACTTATCGCTGCAGCAGGTAGCGGAATACGACTTGGAGGGGGAATCCCCAAACAATTCATAACAATGGAAGGTTTGGGAGGACTGTCTCCGTTACAAAGATCACTCATTACAGCCGGGATGATCAGGGAAATTGATAGAATAATAGTTGTTATTAACTCGGAATATATGGATTTGGCTAAAGAACAGATATCCGAACTTAAAATCGGGAAAGCAAATGTGGAAGTGATCCCCGGAGGAGAAACTCGGCAGGATAGTGTAGCAAGAGGAATTAGATACGGCCTGGCCGGAGAGGGCAGCCCATGTAAGCCGGAGGATACCCTGGTGCTTGTTCATGATGCGGCAAGACCAAAGGCCTCGGTTGATTTATATAACAGGGTCCTCAGGAGGGCAGCAGAGGATGGGGCTGCGGTACCCGGAGTTAATGTGAAGGATACCATAAGGCATACGGAGAAAGGAACTCTGGACAGAAGCAAGCTCCTGAGTGTGCAAACTCCACAGGGATTTTGGGGAAAACTTTTGCTCGACGCTGTAGAGTATGCGGAAGATACATGTTTCGAGGCAACTGATGAAGGCAGCCTTGTGGATCACTATGGACATAAGGTCGCGACGGTTTTGGGATCCAATTCGAATTCAAAGATTACGAACCCCGAGGACGTCGGCAAGAATCTTTGTATTGGAACAGGATATGATGTTCACGCTTTTGGAGAAGGAAGAAAACTTATCTTGGGAGGGGTGGAGATACCCTGGGACAAGGGTCTGGTAGGGCATTCAGATGCCGATGTTCTGATACATGCCTTCATGGACGGAATTCTCGGCGCTATAGGTGAGGGTGACATAGGACTGCTTTTTCCTGACAGCGATGCTAAATATAGCGGCGTTTCCAGTTTGGAGCTTTTAAAAGATGTGGAAGCATTAATGAAAAAGAAATTTTACTCTCTGGAGAATGCCGATATCACGGTGGTTTGCCAGGAACCAAAAATAAGACCATTTGTTGACAGAATGGAAGAGAACCTCATGGCGATAATCCCGGCAAGGTATGGTATAAATATAAAGGGTACGACTACGGAGAGATTAGGATTTGAAGGTCGGGGGGAAGG
The DNA here is from genome assembly GCA_022766365.1 of Clostridiales bacterium. GTDB lineage: Bacteria > Bacillota > Clostridia > Peptostreptococcales > Anaerovoracaceae > S5-A14a. Next base: position 39,417 of record JALENW010000039.1, read on the forward strand.
TATTGCAGTACAGGCAACTGTTTTGTTATCGAAGATGACTTGGGGTGAATAAGGACACAACATTTTAAATGATTAAGGAGAACATATATGAGATTATCGGAAATGCATTTGAAAACCTTGAGAGAGGTACCGAGCGAGGCCGAACTTCCAAGCCATATATTACTTTTGCGTACGGGTATGATTCGGAAACTCGTATCGGGAGTTTATGGTTTTATGAATATGGGCTATAGATCTGTAAGAAAAATTGAGAAAATCATAAGAGAGGAAATGGACGCAAAGGGTGGTCAGGAGATTTTAATGTCTGCGATTCAGCCTGCAGAGCTTTGGGAAGAGTCAGGGAGATGGTATGCATATGGGCCTGAGCTTTGGAGACTTAAAGACAGAAACGGCAGGGAATTTTGCCTTGGCCCTACTCATGAGGAAATTTTTACTGATATCGCAAGGGCAGACATCACTTCCCACAGACAGTTGCCTGTAAACCTCTATCAGATTCAAACCAAATATAGAGATGAGGCAAGACCCAGGTTCGGCCTTATGAGGAGCCGTGAGTTCATAATGAAGGATGCATATTCATTTGATAAAGATGAAGAAGGGTTGAATGCCAGCTATCGGAAGATGTTCAAGGCTTATGAGAATATTTTTACAAGGTGCGGTTTGAAGTTCAGACCTGTTGAAGCGGACAGCGGTGCCATAGGAGGCAGCAATTCCCACGAGTTCACAGCTATTTCTGAGGTAGGCGAAAGTGAGATTGCTTACTGTGAGAAATGTAATATGGCGGCGACTCTAGAGAGAGCCGGAGCTGTTGATTCTCCTCCTACCGGCAATGAAGAGGATTTTCTTCCTATGGAAGATATCATCACCCCGGGAACCAAGACTATTGAAGATGTGGCGGAATATCTGGGAATAACACCGGACAAAACCATGAAAGCCCTTCTTTTTGTAACATATGACGAAGATGGCAGGGAGGATAAATATGTGGCGGCTTTCGTAAGAGGTGACAGAGAACTGAATATGACAAAGCTCATAAATGCTCTTGGGATCCCTGAACATGCAATAGAATTTGCGGACGAAAAGAAGATGGCGGAAATTACCGGGTCTGTCGGAGGGTTTACAGGTCCTGTAGGGCTTCATGATTGTCTCATCGTTTGTGACAGCGAGTTGACGGGACAGGTGAACCTTGTGGCAGGAGCAAACAAAGAAAACTATCATAGAAAGAATGTAAACTACGGCAGAGATTACAAAGCCGATATAGTCGTTGATCTAAAAACTCTCAAGGAGGGAGACCCTTGTCCGGAGTGCGGGAACCCTGTGAAGGTTGCAAGGGGTATCGAAGTTGGACAGGTGTTCAAGCTTGGAACGAAGTATTCCGAAGCGATGGGGGCCAACTATAAGGATGAAAATCAGCTGGAGAAGCCGATATATATGGGTTGTTACGGTATTGGAGTTACAAGGACTCTGGCGGCAGTGGTTGAACAACATCACGATAAAGACGGAATAATTTGGCCTATGTCGATTGCACCGTATCACTGCATCATAACTTTGGTTAACTCTAAAGATGAAGCACAATGCAGCCTTGCTGAGCAGATTTACGAGAGTCTTCTAAATCTCGGTGTTGAGGTCCTTTTGGACGATCGTAAAGAGAGACCGGGTGTAAAGTTTAAAGATGCAGATTTGCTTGGAATTCCCATTAGAATTACAGTTGGGAAACTTGCTGCTGACAGACAGGTAGAATACAAATTGAGACGTGATGACATTAAGACGGTTCTGTCTGCGGAAGAGGCTATCGCCGGTGCAGCGCAGCTGGTAAATGAAGAATCTGACGGCAGATGTTTTTTGACGGCTTAATAAATGATTACTAAAGGTAATGGACAGAATGAAGACTTTGATAACAGTCACGGGTGCGAAAATGAAGCCGGGCTCTATATCAAACTTTTTCTAACGTTCTTGAAACTCGGACTTTTCACCATAGGCGGCGGAATGGCTATGATTCCACTGCTAAAAGATGAAATGGTCAATAAGAAAGGGTGGTTGTCCGAAGATGAGATGCTCGACTGCCTGAGTGTAAGCCAAGGACTCCCGGGTGTCATAGCTGTTAATATGGCAACTTATATAGGCTATAGGAAGAAAGGCCCCTTGGGCTCTCTTCTGTCTACTATAGGAGTTATACTTCCGAGTTTTATTGCCATCATCCTGGTTATAGAAATCTTGGAGCAGGTATCTGCCAGTCCTTATGTCAGTGGTGCCATTGCCGGGATCAAAGCGGTGGCAACGGCATTGATTCTGGTGGCGACATATCAGGTGGGTCGTCAGGCTCTCAGGACACCGTTGCACTTTATCATGGCAGCTGCAACCCTTATAGCAGTGGGTATACTGAGCATGAACGCAGTTTATGCAATACTGGCCGGATGTGGGATAGGTATAGTATCAACCTTTCTAAAACCGACGGAAACAAAAAATACCACTTCGGGAGAGAAAGCAAATATGAACAGCGGAGGGAAAAAGGTGACTGATATCAAAGAAGGATTGCCTGATCAGACAGGTGATGAGGAGGAACAAGATGGTAACAACATGGATTAATCTGTTTCTCTCCTTTGGGAAAATAGGCCTCTTCGGATTCGGTGGAGGTCTTGCGATGCTACCGATTATATTCCAGACTGCACGAGTATTTGGCATTGATGAACCTGGAGAATTCGGCAACTTGGTTGCAATTTCCCAGGTAACCCCCGGGCCTTTGGCAATTAACGCCGCAACTTATGTGGGATATTACACAGACGGTTTACCGGGAGCATTAGCGGCTACAATCGGAGTGGCAATTCCCTCTTTCGTCATGGTCATGGTAGTCAGCTATTTTGTGGAGAAATTCAAAAATAGCAAAATCGTGGCAGGAACCCTTGCAGGTGTCAGACCTGTAACAGTGGGGCTTGTAGGAGCGGCCGGGTACTTTATGCTGAGTGCAATGGCAAGTGACCGGAACCTGATTTCCGTCGGCATACTCTTCGGGACTCTTCTGCTTTCAGGGAAATGGAAGATAAATCCCTTCCTGCTGATTGGAATTGCGGGAGTTATGGGAGCGTTCCTCATAAGATGAGCGTTTTGAGAATAGAAGAATAGTGTGAAGTAATTAACCGAAACGAAAGGAAAAGAAGATATGAAAAAAGTGATAATCGAGATGGCAGACGGAGGAGTTATGAAGGGTGAATTATACGATGATATTGCACCTATTTCCGTCGAAAACTTCGAGAAGCTGGCAAATGAGAAATTCTACGATGGCTTGACATTTCACCGGGTTATCCCCGGGTTTATGATACAGGGCGGTTGTCCACAGGGGAATGGAATGGGTGGCCCGGGATATACTATCAAGGGTGAATTTGCCCAAAACGGAGTACAAAACGACTTGAAACATACAGAGGGTGTACTTTCTATGGCAAGAGCGATGGATCCGAATTCAGCAGGTTCGCAGTTTTTTATCATGGTGGCTGATGCACCTCATCTTGATGGAGGCTATGCTGCATTCGGTAAGATTACTGAGGGAATGAATGAGGCTCAGAAAATTGCAGCCGTGCCGCGAAATGCCATGGATAAACCGCATGAAGATGTTGTAATTAAGAGCATAAGAGTGACAGATTAGGGTATAGGACTATTAGATTTCAGGAGGTAATCATGCTATCCGGAGTGTTATGATAAACAGCACGGAATATGGAGGCAAAGGGAACGCGGAGATAAGATGAAGTTTTTCAGAGAAGTCGGCGAGGATATAAAGGCAGTTATGACAAGAGACCCTGCGGCAAGGAGCAAGCTGGAGGTTCTTTTGTGTTATCCCGGGATATGGGCTTTGATTTGGCATAGACCCGCCCATTGGCTTTATAACCACAGGTGTAAACTCTTGGCAAGAATTATTTCTCAGGTAGCAAGAAACGCTACGGGTATAGAAATTCACCCGGGGGCGAAGATAGGCAGGAGATGTTTCATAGACCACGGAATGGCAGTTGTTATTGGAGAAACTGCAGAAGTGGGAGATGATGTTACTCTGTACCAAGGTGTGACCCTTGGAGGAACGGGAAAAGAAACAGGGAAAAGACATCCGACGATAGGAGACAGGGTCATCGTGAGCTCCGGAGCTAAGGTTCTAGGGCCTTTCACAGTTGGAGACGATGTAAAGATCGGATCCGGATCGGTAGTTCTTAAGGCAGTGCCGTCAGGCAGCACTGTAGTGGGCATTCCGGGGCAAATTGTAAAGAGATATGGTTCGTCAACTTCCGATATGAATCAGATAAATCTTCCGGATCCTATAGCTATTGAGATGGAAGCGTTAAGAAGAAGAATAAAATCTTTGGAAAGACAGCTTGGGGAACTTGAGTGCATGGCAGTGGATGCTGTGCGTAAGAGTCAATCTTGTATCAAAGATAAAGAGTCCGGAGAGGTGCATGAGGAAGTGTCAGAGGAAACAAGACAAACATTAAAAACACCGGATAATGATGTAAATGCCAAAGATATTTCAGTAAGCAAAAAGGAGGAAAGGTAATTGAAAATATACAACACTCTCACAAGACAGAAGGAAGAGTTTGTGCCTATTAAGGAGGGACAGGTTTCGATTTATGTGTGCGGACCAACGGTTTATAACTACTTCCACATTGGAAATGCAAGACCGTTTGTAGTGTTTGACACGCTTAGAAGCTATTTGGAATACAGGGGTTATAAGGTAAAATTTGTCCAGAATTTTACAGATGTTGATGACAAAATAATCAACCGTGCCAGGGAAGAGGGTACGAGTGCTCCTGAGATAAGCAAGAAATATATAGCTGAATATTTTAAAGATACAAAAGCTCTGAACGTGAGGAAGGCGGATGTTCATCCCCGTGTTTCGGAACACATAGATCAGATAATCAATTTCATACAAACATTGATCGATAAAGGTTATGCATATGAAAGAGACGGAGATGTGTACTTCTCTACCCGGAAGTTCCCTGAATACGGTAAGCTTTCCGGACAGAATATCGATGACCTTGAATCCGGTGCAAGAATTGCAATCGGCGAAGTAAAGGATGACCCGCTTGATTTTGCTCTGTGGAAAGCCAGAAAGACAGAGGACGAAATCGCATGGGAATCTCCATGGGGAATGGGCAGACCGGGATGGCACATAGAGTGCTCGGTTATGGCAAAGACACATCTTGGGGATACAATAGATATACATGCAGGTGGACAGGACCTTCAGTTCCCTCATCATGAGAACGAAATTGCACAATCGGAAAGTTGCAACGGTGTAACTTTTGCAAACTATTGGATGCATAATGGTTATATAACTATAGACAACGAGAAGATGTCAAAATCAAAAGGAAATTTCTTCACTGTCAGGGATATCTTGAAGGATTATTCAGGCGAAGTGATAAGGTTTTTCCTATTGTCAGGGCATTACAGAAGTCCGATTAATTTCAGTGATGCCTTGATGGAGCAGGCAAAGGCCGGACTTGAGAGGCTTCATACATGCAGAGAAAACCTTAATTTTCAGATAAAAGAAGGAAATGAGGGGGAAATTGGACAGGGAGAGGCAAAAGCTTTAAAGGAACTGGACAGCTATGAGGAAGAATTTGTCAAAGCTATGGACGATGATCTTAATACAGCCGATGGAATCGCTGCGGTATTTCAGATGGTCACAGCTATAAACAAGGAAATTGCAAAGGGTTCCACCAAGGCTTTTGCCAAGGCGGCCCTTGAAAAAATCATGTCCGTTTGCGGGGTTCTCGGCATACTTCAGGAAGAGGAATCCCACGACTTCGGTGAAGAAATCATGACTCTTGTAAATCAACGTCAGGAAGCCAGAAAAGCAAGAGATTTTGCGAAAGCTGACGAGATTCGTGACATGCTTGCTGCTAAGGGGATAACTCTAAAGGATACACCTCAGGGTGTTCAGATAATAAGGGAGACAGAATAGGTGGCTTCCGGAAATGCCTATGATAAACTAAACGGGACTACCCTTGCATACATGGGAGACAGTGCCTATGAACTCTATATCCGGAGACACCTTATCGATATGGGAAAGACCAAGGTAGATAAGCTTCACCATGCCGCGACAAAATATGTTTCTGCAAGGGCTCAGTCAAAAATCGTGGGGGAGCTTCTCTCTGCCGGAATTCTCACAGATGAAGAAGAATATATATATAGGCGGGGTATGAACCGGAGGCCTAAGACTATTCCCAAGAATACCCCGCCGTATATTTACAAGGAAGCTACAGGCTTTGAAGCACTTGTGGGATTTCTCTATCTTAAGGGAAGGTACGAACGCCTTGGTGAAATTATTAACATGGCGATAGACATTATAGAAGGGAAACAGGAATGAGTAAAGCGGATACTTTATTTATAAATATGTGCAAAAAAATCCTCAAAGACGGATTTTCTTCGGAGGGACAAACTGTGCGTGCTAAGTGGGAGGATGGAACACCTGCTCATACTATCAAAACTTTTGGTGTAGTCAACAGATATGATCTCAGCGAAGAATTTCCTGCATTGACTTTAAGACCGACGCCCATCAAATTGTGTGTGGATGAAATGCTTTGGATATGGCAAAAGAAGTCCAATAATATAAACGATTTAAACAGCAAAATCTGGAATCAGTGGGCCGATGAGACAGGGAGCATAGGTAAGGCCTATGGATACCAGATGGCCCAAAAGTATAAATTCTCACAAGGAATTATGGATCAGGTGGACAATGTGCTCTGGCAGTTAAAAAACACTCCTTACTCAAGGCGGATAATGACAAATATATATAATTTCCGAGACCTTTCGGAGATGGGACTGGAGCCCTGTGCGTATTCAATGACTTTTAATGTGACGGGGGATAAACTCAATGGCATTTTAAATCAGCGATCCCAGGATATTCTCGCAGCAAACAACTGGAACGTAGTGCAGTATTCCGTGCTTCTGCATATGATGGCCCAGGTGAGTGGTCTCAAGGCAGGAGAATTGGTACACGTGATTTCCGATGCTCATATTTATGATAGACATATTCCGCTGATTGAGGAGCTTATTTCAAGAGAGAGCTTCCCTGCGCCGAAATTCAAACTAAATCCGGACGTTAAGAATTTTTATGATTTCACAGTGGACGACATCATAATTGAAGACTACAGAAAGGGTCCACAGATAACAGGGATACCGATTGCTGTTTAGGAGGCTTTATAATCTATGAATATAATTTTAGCAGCAGATCGAAATTGGGGAATCGGTAAGGACAATGACTTGCTGATACATATCCCCGGAGATCTGAAATACTTTAAAGACAGAACTGCCGGCAAGACTGTTGTCATGGGACGAAAAACCCTTGAGTCTCTCCCGGGAGGAAAACCTCTGCCCAACCGCAGGAACATAGTTTTAACACGGAGAAGTGACTACCGGATTGAGGGAGCGGAAGTGGTGAACTCAGTAGAAGAACTTCTGACGCTGATAAGGTTGCATGATAATACCCTTGACACAGATGACATATTCATCATCGGGGGTGCGGATATCTATAAGCAGATGATGCCGTACTGTGACAAATTCTACATAACCAAAATCGATGCTGACCTGCCGGCGGACAGATATTTTGTTGACCTTGACAAAATAGACGAGTTGGAAGTAACATGGTCTTCTCCGACAGAGGAGTACAACGGCACGACATACAGGTACTTCCTCTATGAGAGGAAAGGTGATGACAATGCATAGGGTGAAGCAATCCTGTAAGACATCAGGCGATGATGTATGCAGTTCATTTGAGAAGAACGATCTCATATATGGGAGAAATCCTGTGATTGAGGCTCTGGAGTCGGGACACGCACTGGAAAAAGTGTTGGTTCTGAATGGCGGAACAGGATCGATCAGCAAAATAGTAGCATTGGCTAAAGAAGCCGATGTTCGTGTAGAATTCGTGGAGAGAAAGGTTCTGGACAGGCTCTCAGGAGGGAGAAATAACCAAGGGGTTGTTGCTAAGGCAGAAACTTTCAAATATTCGACGATTAAAGATATATTAAAACTGTCAGAGGAACGAAATGAAGATCCATTCATCCTGCTCCTCGACGGCATAGAGGATCCGCATAACCTTGGAGCAATTTTGAGAACTGCCGAGTGTGCGGGAGTACATGGCGTTGTGATACCGGAGAGACGTTCTGCGTCAGTAAATCCAACGGTTATAAAAGTTGCAGCCGGTGCTGCAGAGTATATGAAGGTGGCAAAGGTTACAAATATGGCAAGGACTGTTGACGAGCTGAAGAATGCGGGCGTCTGGATTGCAGGACTTGACATGGGCAACTGCCATTTATATCGACAAAATCTCACAGGCCCTATAGCCATAGTTGTGGGAAATGAGGGAAAAGGCATTAGCAGGTTGGTCAAAGAGAAATGCGACTACATTGTATCCATTCCGTTAAAGGGAAATGTGACATCTCTCAATGCTTCCAATGCCGCTGGAATCGCTGTGTATGAGGTTGTCAGACAGCGAGAAAATACCTGAAATCTATTGACAAGTTTTTAATTTTATAGTACTATAACAACGATTAGACGCCTTGCGTAATTGCAGGCCCTTTACAGGCTGTTGTAGCTCAGTAGGTAGAGCACTTCCTTGGTAAGGAAGAGGTTCGGCAGTTCAAGCCTGCTCAACAGCTCCAGAAATTTAAAATATGATAAATGAAAAAGGAGAATGACAAATGGCAAAGCAAAAGTTTGAGAGAACGAAACCGCATATTAACATCGGAACCATCGGTCACGTAGACCATGGAAAGACAACTCTGACAGCAGCTATTACAACAACTCTGCAGAACAGATACGGACTG
>JALENW010000003.1 GCA_022766365.1 Clostridiales bacterium
GAAGCTATGGTAGAATGAGAGTAATCCATGGTGGCGATTCTCCTGTAGAAAGTTTGTTATGGTGACTTACATTCTACCAAAGATCCTGCCATGGATCTTTATTTTATTCAGATGTCCAACTTCATTTTACAATCGGCGATAGAAATTTTTTGCATTAATCCACAATAATTTGTAATTTCATGTTATAATACCAGCCGGAGATAGTATTTGCGCACAAAACTATACTCTGACCGGAATTTAATAAAGTGTGACATATACCATGAGGAAGGTAAGGCGATAAGTACAACGTTGATCGGAAACGACGGGGATTGGAAAAGATGAAATCGCCCTCAGGAATCAGGGTATTTGGTTACGTCATATTAATGAGCTCATAGGCCGGGTCAGAACAGTTTTGTCATGACCGAGGCCTTTTTTAATTGTAATGGGAAATTTGTGCGCAGAGGAGGATTTTACAATGATAATTGAAATGCTTCAAGGCAAAATTCACAGAGCAACGGTAAAACAGGCTGACCTATCTTATGTGGGAAGCATCACAGTGGATACCGAGCTTATGGAGAATGCGGGAATCTGCGAGTATCAGAAGGTTCAGATTGTTGACATAGATAACGGTCGGCGGTTTGAAACTTATACAATTGCAGGGGAATCGGGAAGCGGACAAGTTTGCCTTAACGGGGCAGCAGCCAGATGCGTGTCAGTTGGTGACAAAATAATTATAATGGCTTACTGTCACTTGAACTGCGAGGAACTGAAGTGCCACAAGCCGAAAGTTGTTTTTGTTGATGATGAGAACAAAGTTGTGCGTGTGACAAATTATGAAAAGCATGGAAGACTGGAGGATATGTAATGGCAAAAGTAACGGAAATAAAAATTGCAAAGACAATAACTCAGGTTCGCAATCAGATTAAAATCTGGCAGAAGGAGGGTAAATCGATAGGTCTGGTGCCAACCATGGGCTTTCTCCATGCAGGACACGGAAGTTTGATAAAAAGAGCAGTAGCAGAAAATGACGAAGTAATCGTTTCAGATTTTGTGAATCCGGCTCAGTTCGGACCGGATGAAGATCTGGAAACCTATCCGAGGAATTTTGCAGCGGATACGGAGTTCTGCCGGAAGCTTGGGGCAGCGATGATTTTTAATCCGGAACCTTCCGAGATGTATGATAACCCGAAGGCGTATGTGAACATAGATGATTTAAGTGACGGATTGTGTGGTGTCACAAGGCCTATTCACTTTAAGGGTGTATGCACTGTGGTTTCCAAGCTTTTTAATATTACAAATGCCGATCGAGCATACTTTGGTGAGAAGGATGCACAGCAGCTTGCCATCATAAGGAAGATGGTGAAGGATCTTGATTTTGATGTGGAGATTGTGGGCTGTCCAATCGTGAGAGAGGCGGACGGACTTGCGATGTCATCGAGGAATGCATACCTTTCTAAAGATGAACGAAAAGCAGCTGTCTGCCTTTCAAAATCAATAACCCTGGGTAAAGAGATTATTCATGAGGGTATGTCAGCCAAACAGCTGATTGCCGATATGTCTTCAGTTATTGAAAATGAAGCCCTTGCAAAGATTGATTACCTTGAGGTGGTGGATGTGGAGCTGCTGAAACCTGTAGATAAAATAGACGGTCCGATTCTTGTGGCGATGGCTGTATACATTGGAAAGGCAAGACTGCTGGATAATTTTTCGTGGAAACCTGAGGAAACTATAACTATATAGGAATTTATTGGAAATATACATTTGGAGGAATTGCAAATGAATAACTATAAATCAGAGATGATTATGGCTGAACAGAGAGGTCTCGGTAAAAATGCTATCATAAGGGGAATACAGCGGGTATCAGGGATTTTTACAAAATATAACTGGATAATTATAATGGGTATGGCTGTAATCGGTTTTCTAAAGCCGGGACCATTCTTATGGATACCGGGATATACAGCACTCCTTTTGGGTTTGGCGATGTTTGGAATGGGGACAACTATTAAGCCGTCAGACTTTAGAGAAATTCTAAGAAGACCCAAAGAAGTTATTGTCGGCTGCATGGCTCAATTTACCGTTATGCCGGTCACTGCTTGGATTCTTGCGGTTGCATTCAATCTGCCGCCTGATCTTGCTCTCGGTGTAATCCTTGTGGGATGCTGTCCTGGAGGGACGGCAAGTAATGTTATCACTCATATTGCCAAAGGAGATGTGGCTCTTTCTGTGTCTATGACCATAACATCCACCCTGATAGCTCCACTGCTTACTCCGTTGTGGATATTTCTTCTTGCAGATAAATGGGTTGATGTTTCCTTTGGGGCAATGTTTAAAACCGTTGTGACCATAATTTTAATACCTGTTATATTAGGAATACTGACTAATCATTTGATACACAAAGCAAAAGAGAACGGCATAGGAGAAAACCTTGAAGGAGGAGGTGCAATTCTGCCGTTGATATCTTCTGTTTCAATTATCACCCTAATTACGGGAATCGTGGCTACAAATGCTGATAAAATCATGGATAGCGGACTTTTAACACTTGCTGTTGTAGCTATACATAATCTGGCAGGACTCCTTCTCGGGCTGGGGATCGCAAAAATCTTGAAAATAAGTTACGGTAAGGCAACAGCAATTGCAATTGAGGTGGGAATGCAAAACAGCGGTCTTGCTATTTCTCTGGCTGCATTGAACTTTGCTATGAATCCTCTGGCTACACTTCCGGGAGCAGTGTTCAGCGTATGGCACAACCTTACGGGTTCGGTATTTGCGGGAATAAGACGTAATCTCGAAAGGGAAATTTGATATTTGGTCAGCGTCTAAAATATGATTAGAGTTATGGTTGAATTGTTTAGTTTCATGATAATTTGAGTGATTTTTAAATAAAGTGCTTCGGAGATAGGAGGCAGTCATTTCTGTTTCCGCAGACATATTGCATATTTAGAAAGAACGGTTATCTGTACAAATATATTATAAAACGAGACCCCATTATTGTATGGGGCCTCGTTAAAATATGCATTACTGAATAAAATTCATCTGCGTTTTAAAAAATTGATTTATCTCTTAATTCTCTGGCAGTCCTTAGGAGTTACGCAAACACCCTTTGCAGTGGCAACAACTACAGGCTCTTCCATGAAGTCAGCGGCAGAATCGCTGATGTCAGGACGAGTCTTGATTACCTTTCTAGCCTCGAACACCATCTTTCTGGAAGAATTTCCTATTTCTGTTATTTCTCCATAAGCTTCAATATAGTCGCCGGCATAAACCGGAGCCTTGAATTCAACATCGCTGTATGCGCAGAAAAGACCCTCGTCTCCGTCACATTTGATAAGAAGCTCAGTAGCAACATCACCGAACAGGTGAACCATGTGAGCCCCATCAACTAAGTTTCCGCCGTAGTGAGCGTCTTTTGCAGACATTCTAAGTCTAAGTGTTGAAGTGATTTTTTCAGCCATTTCATTTCTCCTTTTTCATTTTAATAAATTATCAACTTCTTCTATTATAGCATCCCCCGAAAACTTGTAAAGGCATTTGACAATTTTCAAGCAAAACATCTTCATTTAAGCAAATGTTTTTGGTGAACCTGAAACGGTTCGAATCAAAAAGGCTTTATTGCCGTATAATTACCCTTGCATTAAAACCGTCGAGGCATTACAATATAAATGAACCGTTTTATGTTCAGAAAAGGATGAAAGATGAATAAGAATGAAGAAGCATTGCCTTACGGCACGAGAAGGGTGATAGAGCCTCAGCACGTTCTACCGACTTCAGCATGGAGACTGGATAACAGCAGAAAGATATATAGTGACGAGATCCGCATTGATGTTAAGACGGTTCACCTTGAAGGGACCAGTTTTAAACAGATTTGTCTCGAAAGCAACAACAACGAAGAAAAGATAAAACAGAGAATAATTGATATTGTAATTCGCAGGGGGAAACTCCACAATCCGGTCACGGATACAGGTGGTCTCTTTGATGGAATTGTTTCCGAAATCGGTGAGGACTTCGTCAATATTAAAGGCTTTAAGCCGGGGGATGAGGTGGTGTGTAATGCCAGCCTGGCAAGCGTTCCTCTCTATATTGACAGGATAATTTCCATAGACAGGGCTTTCGGGCAGATTGAAGTGGAAGGTTATGCGGTTATAACGGCCGAGGTACCGCTGGTACCAAAACCAAAAGGTGTGCCCACAAATCTGCTCTTGTTTACATTTAACGAGTCCGGGACACTATATAGAATCAGCAATACCGCAGTAGGAAAGCGCAAAATTCTCATAGTAGGGAATAATCTCCTTTCGAACTTACTATTTGGCTATGCTGTGAGAAAGGTGGCTCGTCCTGATGCGGAGATTGTATGCCTTCTTGACAAAAAGACGGACATGGTTCTCAAGGGGGAGTCGGTGAATAAACTTATCAAAGAAGTTTTCAGTCAGGTGCACTATGTGGATATACTCAAACCGCTTGAATGCTTAGAGGGGCTGGAAGCTGACGGCCTCTTTGATGTCAGCGTAAACTGTGCGGATATCCCGGGTGCAGAAACTATCAACATCCTGGCTACAAAAAGCGGAGGAACCGTTGTATTCGCCAATCTGATCAACAACTACAATATTGCACTTTACATCACTGAATCCATATCAAGACAGCTTGACATAAGATGTGCCGACGGATACCTTGAAGCTTATGACAATTTCGACATACAGCTTGTGAAGGAATTGATGCCATATGTTTCTGAGGCTGTAGTTACCGATCTCAAGGTTAGTGATGATCCGTCTTACCCCATCGGCAGGGAGGACAGACTCCAGATGGTCAGCGGACAGAGACAGGGAATGGTTGAGGATTTCATATGTGAAAGCAGATCAATGACAGCTGTTCTGGACGAGATTCTTACAGTTAGCAACTATGATTGCAACGTTCTCATAACAGGAGAAACAGGTGTAGGTAAGGAAAAAGTTGCAACTATGATTCACAAAAACAGTGGCAGAAAGATGCAGCCGTTTGTGAAGGTTAACTGTGCTTCAATAGCACCAAGCCTCATAGAATCAGAACTGTTCGGCTATGAGAAAGGAGCTTTTACCGGAGCAAACGAAAAGGGGAAAAAGGGATATTTTGAGCTTGCTGACAACGGCATACTTTTTCTTGATGAAATAGGTGAGCTGGCTCTTGAGGTTCAGGCGAAGCTTCTCAGAGTAATTCAGGATGGTGAGTTTTTTCGGGTTGGCGGACACTCCCCTGTAAAGTGCAATGTAAGGATAATATCTGCAACTAACAGAGATCTTGAGGATATGATCGATGCAGGGTCATTCAGGCGAGACCTTTATTACAGGCTGAATGTTGTGAGGATAAGGGTACCAAACTTAGCTGAGCGTGTCAGCGACATTCCGGCTCTGGTGCGTTTTATGCTGGAAAAGTACGGTAGGAAGTTCGATATTAAAAGAACAATCGACGAGGATGCCGTGGAATATCTGAAGCAGTCGCCGTGGCCCGGGAATATCAGGGAGCTGGAGAACGTTGTGCAACGCCTGATGATAAGTTCTAAGAACGAGAGGATTGATTTACTGGATATTATGAGGGAGCTTCATTCGGATATATTTGATTCTACAATGACAACGGGCAGCGGAAACAAAATCACTGCACCTGAGGAGGGGTCGACTACCCAGGAACAGGTGATGGATCTTGAGAAGATGGTGAACAATTTCGAGAAAAACATTCTAAAGTATGCTTGCAGTCAGTTCGGGTCCACAAGAAAAGCAGCGAAGGCTGTGGGTATTTCTCAAACTCAACTGGTCAGAAAGAAGAAAAAATACGGCATATAGCATAGAGATATGAAAAATGAGTTCGACGAAAAAGCTTTGTGAAAGGTAGACAAATCAAACCATACATAAGGAAAAGATGAAAGTGATGAATCCTTTGCGAATCATCGCTTTTTGAATTGAATTGAAATCGGTTCTAATTTGGCATGCGCCACGTTTTGAACATAAAACCAATATTACTATAATGAAAAATAATTTGAATCTCTGTGATGACTCAGACTCGCTAAACAAGTCGTTAGCGGGTCGAACAGATCATACAGATTAATGTAAGGGCAGCATAAAACCGCTATGTTGGCATGAACGTTGCATTTTATAATAAATCGTTATTAATTAAGTTATAATCAAAACTGCATAGGTAGAAAGTAGGTATTGGAAGATGGATAAAAGAATTGAAAACAGAACGGTGAAATACAGACACGGAGATCCTCTCGGGACTCACAGGGTGTTGAGTCCTAAAGGTGTTCTCCCTCAGCCTGCAGATGTTCTGGATAACGATATGAAAATTTATGATAACGAGGTTCTGATTGATGTTCACACCCTCAACATCGATTCTGCCAGCTTCACTGAAATTGAGAGAAGGGCAAATCATGATGTGGAGAAAATAAAGGAAATCATCACTTGCATTGTTGAAAAAACAGGGAAACACAAAAATCCTTGGACAGGTTCGGGCGGTATGCTTATCGGCACTGTTGCAGAGATCGGGCCCAACTACACGGGAGAATTGAAGGTTGGAGACAAAATCGCAACTCTCGTTTCGCTGAGCCTCACTCCTTTGAAAATCGAAGAAATTATCGATGTCAGACCTGATATCGATCAGGTGGATATTAAAGGTCAGGCTGTTTTGTTTGAGAGTGGAATTTTCTCTGTTCTCCCCGATGATATTCCGCAGAACCTTGCTCTCTCTGTTCTTGATGTTGCAGGGGCGCCTGCTCAGACATCAAAAATTGTACATCCGGGGGATACAGTTGTAGTTCTGGGTGGCGGTGGAAAGTCCGGAATGTTATGCTGCTATATGGCCAAGAAAGAAGCGGGGATTAACGGTAAAGTTATATGCATTGACGGATTCCAACCTGCTATTGACAGGGCAGAAAGCGTTGATGTGGCACATCATTACCTGGTTGGAAATGCCACTGATGCGGTAGGCTTGCACCGACAGGTATCAGAGTTGACTGACGGTAATATGGCTGATGTGGTTATCAACGTTGTGAATATACCTAATACGGAGATGGCCTCAATAATGCTCTGTAAGGATGGGGGGATGGTGTACTTCTTCTCCATGGCAAGCGACTTCACAAAGGCAGCTTTAGGAGCTGAGGGTGTTGGTAAAGATATCAACATGCTTGTTGGAAACGGCTACACTAAAGGACACGCAAATGTCGCTCTTCAGGTTTTAAGAGAAGATGACAAAATAAAGGCACTGTTCCAAAAACTTTACGCATAATTATAAAAAATATACTTTTATAAAATAATAAAATAAAACTGCGATTTACCCCTTCGATGCTTACATATGCCGAAGGGGTTTTTCGATGTGTGCAGGAGTTAAAGTAATCTGAAAAGAATTCATGTGTAAGGAATTAGTAACCCATCGATACGATCTCTCACCTTGTTAGCATGTGTTAAAAATATGCATGTTTTTTTATAAATTTCAATCAGCTTTTGAATTGTTATTTTATGTGTATGTACCGATAAAAAACAGTTTTTGTTATTGCTGCACGACTATATTATGAATAATTGAGATATTTATACAAAAACATGCCCGGTTTTGGACACTTTATTGCTTAAAAGTACAAACTAAACAATACTTTCTTTAGAAAAAATCTATTGTTTTTATTCGTCTTTCGGTGTATAATATTTTAAATCACATTGCTATCGGAAAGAAAATAATTATACGACAGGAGTTTTCTAAATGGGTAAGTACGTTTTAAAACGTGTAGTGCAGGCTGTAGTAGTACTGTTGCTGGTTGCAGCCTTGACATTTGTTTTGATGAATTTGGTGCCCGGCGGTCCTTTCCTCGGGGAGAAGGCAAAGTCCCCGGAGGTTATTGCGGCTCTGAATGCCAAATATGGTCTTGACAAGCCACTACATATTCAATTCAAGAATTACATTGTTAATTTCGTTCAGGGAGACTTTGGGGTTTCACTTAAAATGCAGAAGAACAGGCCTGTAAGTGAGATTATCGGGGAATTGTTTCCAACGTCGGCAAAAGTTGGTTTGCTTTCTCTTTTGTTTGCAATTATTACGGGTATACCTATGGGCTGCCTTGCAGCCTATTTCAGAGGTGGAAAGTTTGACAGTTTTTTGAGAGTGATTATGACTTTGGGAATTTCGGTTCCGGGTTTTGTAATTGCAACATTGCTGCTCATTCTTTTTGGCGTTAAGCTAGGGTGGCTGCCTACAATTGGTTTGAATGAACCGGCAAGCTATATAATGCCTTGTTTTTCTTTGTCGTTTTATCCTATGTGTTATCTCGGAAGGTTGGCAAGATCAAGTATGCTTGATGCGATCAACCAGGATTATATAAGAACGGCAAGAGCAAAGGGAGTTAAGTCTTCAAAGGTAATTTTTAAGCACGCTTTGAGGAATGCTTTTATTCCTATTTTGACATATCTCGGGCCTCTTACAGCCTTCATACTGACGGGGAGCTTTGTAACTGAAAGTGTATTCAGCATACCCGGTCTTGGAAGATATTTTATCCAGAGTATATTGAACAGAGACTACCCTATAATTATGGCAACGACAATTTTTCTTGCTGCCTTGGTAATATTTATGAACCTTGTGGTGGATCTCCTGTACAGGTTTGTGGATCCTAGAATTGATATAACTAAGGGAGGTAGTGAGGCATGATAGTTGAACAGAATAGGTTTCTGAACCCGAAGCTTTTTTCACTTCAGCCGGATTTGACTAAGCTTCCTGACAAAGAAATTTTGTTTGAGCCGGATGATTTCAGGCTGGCTTCAGATGAAAAGAAGGAACATTTTATTGAAAAAGCAGAGAGTGTATCTTACTGGAGAGATGCTTGGAGAAGGCTTAAGGGTAATCGAGTTGCGATGATTTCTCTCGGAATCATTCTCGTTATTTTCATTTTCGCATTTTTGGGACCTGTTTTCATGAATGTTGATTATGCTACTCAGTCAAGACATGCTGACAGCATTAATTTGGCTCCGTCTTGGGAGCATCCGTTCGGTACAGATAAGTTCGGAAGAGATCTGTTTGTAAGGGCTATGTACGGAGGGAGAGTCTCCTTGACGGTAGGTGTCTGCGCCAGCTTGATAGTACTTGTTATCGGAACCCTTTACGGTTCCATATCAGCCTATGCCGGTGGTAGAGTTGATAACGTAATGATGAGAATATTGGACCTCATATATTCTGTCCCGGATGTTCTGGTGGTGTTACTGCTGTCTGTCACTATCAAAATACCCCTGCAAAATTGGGTAAATACGAGCAATTCGGCATTTGCAGCTAAAGTGGGAGTCCTCGGGGCGCCTCTTATTTCCATTTTTATTGCGTTTGGACTTCTGTACTGGGTGTCCATGGCGAGGATTATCAGAGGACAGATTCTCATGTTGAAACAACAAGAGTATGTAACTGCAGCAAGGGCACTCGGAGGAAGCGGCAGGAGAATTATTCAAAGACATCTTTTGCCAAACTGTGTGGGGCAGATAATAGTAATGACTGCACTTCAAATTCCGTCAGCTATATTTCTTGAGTCGTTCCTATCTTTCTTAGGGATCGGAGTGTCGGCACCTATGCCGAGCCTTGGTGCTATGGCTGCCGAAGCTTTGGCAGGTATTTATTCGTACCCTGAGCGGCTTATCATACCTTCAATAATATTGAGCCTTATGATTTTAAGCCTGAATTTATTCGGTGACGGATTAAGAGATGCCTTTGACCCTAGATTGAGAAAGTAAGGAGGACTTATGGATAAACTTTTAGAAATCAAAGACTTGAAGGTCTCCTTCTTTACCCATGCGGGAGAGGTTAAGGCTGTGGGGGGTATCAGCTATGATATAAACCACGGAGAAATCATGGGAATTGTCGGTGAGTCAGGATCCGGCAAGAGTGTTGAGGCATATACAATAATCGGCCTGCTTCAGAGTCCGGGTAAGGTAATTGGAGGAGAAGTTATATTTGAAGGGGAGAATATACTGAACTACACTCCGGAACAGATGGAAAAATTCAGAGGGAATAAGGTAAGCATGATTTTCCAGAATCCTATGACATGCTTAAATCCTGTATATACAATTGGCAATCAGTTGACCGAAGCTCTCCTATGCCATCAGAAGATTGAAAAGAAAGTAGCATGGGATAAGGCAGTGGAGATGCTGGAGCTTGTTGGAATTAACAATCCTGACAAGAGAATGAAGCAATATCCCCATGAGCTTTCCGGAGGAATGCGGCAGCGAGTTATGATTGCGATGGGTCTGGTATGCGACCCGATGCTGCTCATAGCAGATGAGCCTACAACTGCACTTGATGTTACTATCCAGGCACAGATTTTGGAGCTTATCAGAAAGCTTCAAAAAGAGAGAAAGATGTCGGTGATTTTCATCACCCATAATTTGGGAGTGGTAGCTGAGGTATGTGACAAGGTTTCTGTAATGTATGCCGGGAAAATAGTGGAGCAGGGCACTGTTGATGATATATTTTACAACCCGTCACATCCATATACACTTGGATTGATGAGATCGATGCCAAGGGTTGACGCTGATGAATATGAGAGACTTATACCTATTGAGGGCAATCCTGTTGATATGCTCAACCCTCCTGAAGGGTGTGGATTCGGAGCGAGATGTGAATATTGCATGAACATATGTCTGCGTAAAGAGCCGCCTACGATTGATCTCGGCAACGGACACAGATCAAGTTGCTGGCTACTGGCATCAAAACCGGCAGGGGAGGCGAATCATGAATAGTAGTAATAATCTGTTAGAAATAAGAAATCTGAAGAAACATTTCAAACTTCAAGGGGGTATCGGACCACAGAAGACAGTATATGCTGTCGACGGAGTTACGTTCGATATCAAACGAGGTGAAACCTTCGGGTTGGTAGGGGAGTCCGGATGCGGGAAAACTACATTGGGAAGAACTGTTTTGCGTCTGTACGAACCTACAGCAGGTAAGATTATATACGATGGAGAACCTATATACGATGATGAGAAAGGGAAGGCTAATCCTAACATGATGTCGTATAGAAGGAGAATGCAGATAATTTTTCAAGACCCTTCGGCTTCTCTCGACCCAAGAATGACAGTAGGAGAAATAGTAGGGGAGGCTCTTGATATTCATAAACTTCATCAGGGAAAAGAAAGAGCCGGACGGATTAACGAGCTTTTGGAGATGGTTGGGCTTAACAGTGAGCATTCAAACAGATACCCGCATGAATTTTCGGGTGGGCAACAGCAGAGAATCGGTATTGCAAGGGCTTTGGCTGTAGAACCGGAATTTA
Source organism: Clostridiales bacterium (assembly GCA_022766365.1). Taxonomy (GTDB): domain Bacteria; phylum Bacillota; class Clostridia; order Peptostreptococcales; family Anaerovoracaceae; genus S5-A14a. Next base: position 11,231 of record JALENW010000003.1, read on the forward strand.
TCGTCTGCGATGAGCCGATATCTGCATTGGATGTATCGATACAATCTCAGGTTGTAAATATGCTTGAGGATATGCAGGACGAGCTGGGATTAACTTATCTATTTATAGCCCACGACTTATCTGTGGTAAGACATATTTCAGACAGGATCGGAGTCATGTACCTGGGCAATATGGTGGAACTGGGAAACGGTAGGGAAATGTATGATGACCCTCTTCACCCATATACTAAGACTTTACTGTCTGCTGTACCTATTCCCGATCCTGAAGCAAATCGCAAAAAGCATAGAATTATTTTGCAGGGTGAAATTCCAAGCCCTATGGATCCGCCTAAGGGATGTAAGTTCCATACTCGATGTCCCTTTGCTACGGAAAATTGCAAGTCGGATGTACCGGAGTGGAGAGAAGCCAGGCCGGGGCATTATGTGGCTTGCCACAACGTTTAGTTAGCTATTGAGTAATAATGTACTCATGGTTATAGAGAATTCATAATAAGGAGGAAATTTTATGAAGAAGGCATTATTAACCGCCATGATATTTTGCATGGTATTCGCCTTTGCAGCTTGCGGAAGCAACAGTGCAAAGGGCGGAGACGGTGTAATGGACGTATCTATTGCATCGGAGCCGGATTCTATCGATCCTGCACTTAGCACATCTCTTGATGGAGGAACTATGAACCTTCACACTTTCGAGGGACTGGTTAAATGGGCGGACGACGGAAAGGGACACGCAAAGCTTGTTCCCGGTATGGCAGAGAGCTGGGATGTTTCTGATGACCAGCTGGAGTGGACATTCCACCTGAGAAAGGGTCTAAAATGGAGTGATGGATCTCCGTTGACAGCGAAGGACTTCGTATATGCATGGAATAGATTAGTAAAGCCTGAAACAGGCGCTGATTATGAGTACATGCTGGATATGGTTTCCGGTTATGACAGTGAGGATAAAGTTCTGGATATCGAAGCTCCGGACGATCAGACTTTCAAGGTTAAGTTGGCAAAACTTACTCCATACTTTGAAGAGATCTGTGCATTCCCTGCAACTTCACCTGTAAAGCAGGAAATTATCGAGAAGAATGGTGATAAGTGGACGAACTCACCTGATACCTATGTTTCTAACGGTCCTTTCAAGATGACTGAAAGGAAGAGAAACTCCAAGATTGTAATGGAACCAAACGAAAATTACTATGATAAGGATAAAGTTAAAACCAAAAAATTGGTTTTCCATCTGATGGACGATACAAATGCAATGTATGCAGCATTTAAGTCCGGTGAACTTGATTTTATTAACCAGGTTCCACCTGATGAAGTTAAGGCACTTTTGAAGGATAAGACATTGAAGGTTGATCCTCAGATCGGAACTTATTTCGTGTGCTTCAACAACAAGAAGGCACCATTTGACAATCCTAAGGTAAGAGAGGCGTTCTCACTTGTAATCGACAGAAACTTCATCGTAAGTGAAGTAGCCGGAACCGGTGAAATCCCTGCCGGAGCATATGTGCCTAAGGGAATCAACGATGCCAAGGGTGTTAACGGTGATGACTTTAGAAAGGTTGGAGGAGATTATTATAGTGTTGATAAGAAGGATTATGATGCAAACTGTGAAAAGGCTAAGAATCTAATGGCAGAAGCAGGATATCCTGATGGTCAGGGATTCCCATCTGTTGACTATCTATACAACACAGATGCCAACCATAAGGCTATTGCAGAAGCTCTGCAGAACATGTGGCAAGAGAAGCTGGGCGTAACTGTTAACCTGCAGAATCAGGAGTGGAACGTATTCCTGAACGACAGGAAACAGGGTAACTACCTAATTGCAAGACATGGTTGGGTAGGTGACTACAATGATCCGATGACATTCCTTGATATGTTCATCACAGGCGGTGGAAACAACGATGCTAAGTATGAGAATCCTGCATATGATGCACTGATTCAGACAGCTAAGGCAGAGAAGGATCCAGAGAAGAGAATGAAGACTTTGCATGATGCAGAGAAGATGTTGGTTGCTGATGACAATGTTGTAGCACCTCTGTACTTCTATACGAGCAAGCGCATGATTCAAGACGGAGAAAAGGGACTATACTACACTCCTCTCGGCTATTACTTCTTTGGTAACATGACAGGAATTTAAAGTCTTATTTCGGATTGGGAATTTAGGCCGCAACAACAAAACAGTGTTTTTCTTAATCCATTTAGAAAACATAGATAGAGAACTGCCGGAAGTGTTCCGGCGGTTTTCTATTTTTTGAAGGCTGAAACAATGGTCGAATGAATCGATTTAGCCATATGAACCGATTTGTGTTCAATTGTTATTTTTTAAATTTGTTTCAAAAATTTTTCTTTTGATAAATAGACAATGAATTGCAAAGTAGATATAATGTATCTAAAAGTTGAGAAAAATACTTATTTGTTTTAAGAGGAGGAAGAAACTATGCAGAAAAAAGGATGCCCTTACGGAACTCATCGTGTTATTTCACCAAAAGGTGTTCTACCACAGCCGGCTGATGTAATTGACAACACAATGGAAATTTATGATAATGAAGTTCTGATTGATGTTAAGACTCTTAACATTGACTCTGCTTCTTTTACAGAAATTGAAAAGAGAGCAGGTGGAGATGTTGAGGAAATCAAGAAGATTATGCTTGGTATCGTTGAGAAAGCAGGAAAGCACAAGAACCCATGGACAGGTTCAGGCGGAATGCTTATAGGTACCGTTGCAGAAATCGGGGATAACTACGTTGGAGACCTTAAGGTTGGAGATAAGATTGCAACGCTGGTTTCACTTTCATTGACTCCACTGGTAATTGATGAAATTTTGGAAATCAGACCCGACATCGACCAAGTTGACATTAAGGGTAAGGCTATTTTGTTCCAGAGTGGTATCTATGCAAAACTTCCTGATGATATGCCTGAAGGTCTTGCACTGTCAGCTCTTGACGTTGCAGGTGCTCCGGCTCAGACTGCTAAGCTTGTTAAGCCGGGCAATACTGTTCTTGTAATCGGTGGTGGCGGAAAGTCCGGACTCCTTTGCCTTTACGAAGCAAAGAAGAGAGCAGGAGTTACAGGCAAGGTTATTTGCTGCGGTGGTTCTCAGAAGTCTGAGGATAGAGCCAGAAAACTTAATCTTGCTGACGAATATTTCCATCTTGATGCTACTGATGCCGTTGCAATGTACAATAAGATTATGGAGCTTACTGACGGAGAGTTGTGCGATATCGTAATCAATAATGTTAACATTGAGAACACAGAGATGGCTTCAATACTTGCTTGTAAGGATGGAGGACTCGTATACTTCTTCTCCATGGCTACAAGTTTCACAAAGGCAGCTCTGGGTGCTGAGGGTGTTGGCAAGGACGTTGACATGATCATCGGAAACGGATATACTAAGGGTCACGCTGAGATCACTCTACAGATTCTTAGAGAGCACGAAGGTCTGAGAAATCTGTTCAAGGAGATGTACGCATAAGTCCTACACATGTGCAAGCGATTGCAATTGAATATTATCCCTGCTCGGGCTTGCTAAGATCCGGGCGGGGTATGTTTTTGAGAAATGACTTTTGGAGGAGGCCTAGCATCACTTTATATCTGAGAGGATTGGTATTTAACTTGGATTAAGAGCAGGAAGAACGGCATTTGACTTAATAGATGGACTTTCTGAAAGAATGAATGATGGTTTCCCCGAAAGGTTTCTATAAATTATCACTAATATATTAAGTTCAATATAAGGAGAAAAAGATTATGGCTGTTAGAAATTGGAAAGACATTCCTCTATTTAAGGATGTCACTGATGAACAGTGGAACGATTGGCACTGGCAGGTTTCCCACAGACTATCAACTGTAGAAGATATTGCACAGGTTGTAAACCTTACAGAGCAGGAAAAGGAAGATATTCAGAAGGTAATGGGAGGATTCAGAGTTGGGATTACTCCTTATTATGCTTCACTAATGGATCCTGACGATCCTCGATGTCCTGTTAGAATGCAGGCTGTTCCTACGCTTGCAGAAATGCACAGATCAGAGGCTGACGATGCTGACCCGCTACATGAGGACGCTGACTCCCCTGCACCGGGACTTACTCACAGATATCCTGACAGAGTTCTGTTTTTGATTACTGACCAGTGTTCAATGTACTGCAGACATTGTACGAGAAGAAGACTTGCAGGTGAAACTGACGGTGCAAGATCAAGAGAAGATATCGATGCATGTATTGATTACATCAGAAGGACTCCGGTAGTAAGAGACGTTCTTCTATCAGGTGGAGATGCTCTTTGCGTAGAAGATGATACACTCGAGTACATCATTAGCGAACTTAGAAAGATTCCTCATGTTGAAATCGTGAGAATCGGTTCAAGAACTCCTGTTGTAATGCCTATGCGTATAACAGATAAGCTTGTTAACATGCTTAAGAAGTATCACCCAATCTGGCTCAACACACACTTTAACCATCCGAAGGAAATTACTGATACATCAAGGGAAGCCCTGAGAAAGATGGCAGATGCCGGAATTCCTCTTGGTAACCAGTCAGTTCTTTTGAGAGGCATTAACGATTGCAAGCACATCATGAGGGAGTTAGTACAGGAACTGGCTAAGAACAGAGTAAGACCTTACTACATCTACATCTGCGACCTTTCAATCGGTATTGAACACTTTAGAACAACTGTTGCTAAAGGTATTGAAATCATTGAAGGCCTGAGAGGTCATACCTCGGGATACTGCGTGCCTACATTTGTTGTTGACGCTCCAGGCGGTGGTGGTAAGACTCCTGTAATGCCTCAGTATGTTATTTCTGAGACTCCTGATAAGGTAATCCTTAGAAACTATGAGGGCGTTATCACAACATACACCCAGCCAAGACTCCCTGAACTTGAGTGTCAGTGTGACTATTGTCAGGGAAGGAAGAAGTATGATTATCAGGGTGTTTCTGCCCTTGGTGAAGGACTTCAGATCAAGTCAATGGAGCCTGCAAATCTGGCCAGACATAAGAGAAACGAGAAATAAAAATTTTGAATTCACGTCCGTAGAGGAAGGCTTTATGCCTTCCTTGAGGACATTGTTATGTTAAAAGAGAAAGAAAGTATTTGGGGAAATGTGAACTATGGATTTAATGAGGGAATTAGCGGATAAATACGAGACATTATCTATAGTTGGCATGTCTAAAAATGCCGGAAAAACTACGGCACTCAATTATTTTATTGAGGAAGCCTACGATGAAGATGTTGTTCTCGGTATCACATCAACAGGTCGAGATGGTGAATCAGAGGATGTTGTCACATTGACGGAAAAACCGAGGATATACCTGTATGAGGATACGATTGTATCGATTCCCATGCAGCTTTTTGATGCAGCCGATGCAGGACTTGAGATACTTTGGAAATCAAAGTATACTACCCCTATGGGTGAACTTCTGATTTGTAAGGTGCAGGATGCAGGCTATGTTCAGATTGCCGGGGCCATGTCCACAGCGGGCAGCAAGGAGCTGTGTGAGGAGATGATGAAGCATGGTTGTGATCTGATTCTCATAGATGGTGCCATCGATAGGAAATCAATCGCTTCTCCTGAAACCTCTGACGCTATAATTATGGCAACCGGAGCGGTGCTGTCCAGGAATATGCAAATTGTGGTTGAGGAAACTGCCCATGTAGTTTCCCTTTACGGACTTCCTGAACTTGAGGAGGGTGAGGCGAGGGATCTTATTGTCGAGCATGCTCACGAAGATAAGATTATGCTTGTAAAAAATGGAGAAATTGAGATTCTGGATCTCATCACGGGATTGGGAAGCAGCAAGTTCATCGATGAAGCGATAGATGATAATACCGAATATGTATATATTCCGGGAGCGCTGACAGCAAGTGTTATCGCAGATATAAATGTGAAAAAATTTAAAAAAGTGACTTTCGTATTGAAGGATCCGACTAAAATATTTATAAGTCTGAGGGACTGGAAGCAACTTGCAAAAAGAAAATTCAACCTTAAGGTTCTGGAAAACATTGAGGTGGCATGTGTAACGGTCAATCCGTGGGCTCCCAGCGGATACACCTTTGAACACGAGGCACTTCTTTCTGCTATGCAGGAAGCTTTGCCTGATATTCCGGTAATAGACGTTAAGATATAATATATAACCTGAGTTAACCCGGCGAGGGTATCACGAGATAAATTGAGGTAGGTCATGATTAAAAACGACAATCGAAGATTGGCAAACGTCAAAACTCGCCACGAAGCGGGACTCGACTATGTAAAGGATAATATTGTCCTTAATTCTCCATTCAGCAGCAATCTTATAAAGGAAATGAAGCCTTATTTCCCGGGAGATGAAGATGCTCTCATGGAGCATTTTGATAAGCTTGAACAAATGGTGAATTTTGTTGTCAAGGCACCTAAGTCCGTAGAGAGGATAAGCGAATTCTTCATGGAAATGAAGGACTGCAGGTTTTCGATAACAAGAGCATCAGGTAACACTCTTTCAGCTGTTGAGTTCTTTGAGCTTAAGTCACTGCTCATACAGATGACGAGAATAAGGGGAGAAATGGCAAATGTCATGGAGGCCGGAATAAGTATCCCCGATGAATATATTCTTGAGGATGTTGAGAACGTTCTTGACATTCTGGATCCCAGGCATGACAGGATTCACACATTCTATGTATACGATGAGTTTTCTCCAAAACTTGCAGAGATGCGAAGAAAACGTAAGGACCTTGAAAAGAAAGCAAGGAAGATGCAACGTGCTACAAAGGATGAGATCAAACACAAATATGGCATTACACTTACTCCGAAATTTGACATTGTTTTGTCCAAGTCATGTACCGACTACAAAATCATAGACGGGATTCCTGAACTTGCAATGGTTGGAGAGGATCACCTGACTGCATCATTTGAACTGAAGCCGACGCCTGAAGCACTTAAAATCATCAACGAAATAGAGGACATTACAACTGAAATAGAAGATGAGGAGCTGAAGGTACTCGAAGGTCTTTCAAAGGCAATAGCCAAACATACAGATGTTTTGCTTTCGAATATTGACAGAATTGCTGCCCTCGATCTGATGATGGGAAGGGCTATTTTTGCAGACGAAAAGAAATGTGTCCGACCTGAGATTGTCAAGGAGCATGTCATTGAATTTAAGAATGCCAGACATCTTCAGGTTGAGGAGGTTCTGAGCTCCAAAGGGAAAAAATATAAACCTATTTCAATGTCATTGAAGTCGGGGGTGAGTTGCATCACAGGAGCGAATATGGGAGGTAAGACTATTTCTCTTAAGCTTTCGGGGATGATAGCACTCATGGCACAGTATGGGTTTTTTGTTCCATGCCAAGAGGCTAAAATCGGACTTTCCGGATATATGCAAATGCTCATCGGAGATAGCCAATCGGTTGAGAGGGGTTTATCAAGCTTTGGAAGCGAGATGGAAGAACTCAAAGAAATTTTGGACAACAGCGTGGATAGATCCATGTTATTGATAGATGAAATTGCCAGTGGAACCAACCCTGTTGAAGGTCTGGCTCTGACCAGGAGCCTGGTTGATTATCTTAAGGACAGACCGTACATCTCTTTAATTACGACTCATTTTGAGACGGTAACCGAGGATGAGGGAGTTACAAACATGCAGGTTCGTGGCCTCAAGGGAGTTGATTTCAGTAAACTTGACAAGGAAATCAGGTATGCAAACAGACGAGAGAGAATCGATATCATCGGGAAATACATGGATTATAGCCTTGATGTTGTAAAGGGGAACCGAGAAGTTCCTAAAGATGCACTTAACATTGCAAAGATGTTAGGAATAAATAAGGAAATTATCGAAGGTGCACAAAAATATATTAAGTAAGGAGAACAAAGGATGAAAAGCAAACTTAATCTAGATCCAAAGGTAGTAAAGAGCACGCGAGAGTGTGCCGGCAGGATCGCAAAAGACATGCAGGACTTCATTGACAGACACACCACTGTTAGTACCGAGAGAACGATCTTGAGATTGTTAGGTGTTGATGGAGTGGATGATGTGGAGACTCCGCTTCCAAACGTTGTGGTTGATGAGATTAAAGATGCCGGCGGACTACCGAGGGGAGTTGCTTACTGGATGGGTAATGCAATGATTCAGACCGGTCTTGAACCTCAGGAAATTGCTGAGAAGATCGGACGTGGCGAACTTGATATAACCAAGCTCGACACAGTCAGCCCTGAGGAGGCGGAGAAGGCGATTATGCCTAAAGTTGAGGCCGCACTTAAGAAAATCAGACAGCAGACAAAGAAAAGAGAAGAGATGATTGAAAGACTGGGTGAGGGGAAGAAACCTTGGCTGTATGTTATCGTTGCTACAGGTAACATATATGAGGACGTAACGCAGGCCCAGGCTGCTGCAAGACAGGGAGCTGATGTAATTGCCGTTATCAGAACCACAGCACAGTCTCTGCTCGACTATGTACCATATGGTGCAACCACAGAAGGATTCGGCGGAACATATGCAACGCAGGAAAACTTTAGAATCATGAGAAAGGCTCTCGATGAAGTTGGCGAGGAAGTTGGCAGATATATAAGACTTTGCAACTATTCTTCCGGAATGTGCATGCCGGAAATTGCGGCTATGGGTGCAATCGAAAGACTTGATGTAATGCTTAACGATGCTATTTACGGCATTTTGTTCAGAGATATAAATATGCAGAGGACTCTTGTTGATCAGTACATGAGCCGTGTTATTATCGGATATTGCGGAATTATATTTAACTCCGGTGAAGATAATTATCTTACGACGGACGATGCGTACGAAGCTGCTCACACTGTACTTGCTTCTCAGTTTATTAACGAAGCCTTTGCTCTTCTTGCAAATATTGAAGAGTGGCAGATGGGATTGGGACATGCGTTTGAGATGGATCCATCTATTGAAAACGGGTTTTTATATGAGCTTGCTCAAGCAACCATGGCTAAGGAAATTTTCCCTAATGCCAGCCTTAAGTATATGCCGCCGACTAAGTTTATGACAGGTAATATCTTCATGGGCCATATTCAGGATGCTTTATTTAACCTGATTGCTATTTGGACCGGTCAGTCTCTACAACTTCTTGGAATGCTTACAGAAGCTATCCACACACCTCATATGCACGACAGATATTTGTCTATTGAGAACGCACAGTATATCTTTAACAACTGTAGAGATTTGGGTGGCGAGATCGAGTTTAAGAAAGATGGTATAATACAGAAGAGAGCTCAGGAAGTTCTTGGCAAAGCAGAAGAGCTTCTTCACCAAGTTGAATCTGACGGACTGTTTAAGACAATCGAATTGGGTAAATTCGGTGCAGTAAAGAGACCGATTGACGGCGGTAAGGGACTTGAGGGTGTTTGTCAGAAGGATGAGCATTACTTCAATCCATTCATTCCTATGATGCTTGGAGGTGCAAAATAATGAGTGAAGCTAAGACACATGTTGCAGATAATAAAATCGATTTGACTAAAGTTAAGCCTTACGGTGATACGATGAATGACGGTATGGTGGAAATGGCATTCACCTTGCCGGTGCCCGCAGGAGATGAGGCTCAGGAAGCCGCTCGAATCCTTGCAAGAAAGATGGGATGTGAGGAGCCTAATGTTACATATTTCCATGATATGGGTAACGGATTCACATTCTTCATAGTTTACGGGAAGTGCATGCATACAGTTGACTTCTCATCCATAAAAGTTAAAAAAGTTGAAGTTGAGGTAATGGATCGTGTCGAGTGTGGCGAATACATAGCTGATAAAATCAAGCGAGACGTTGTAATTGTTGGTGCTTCCACCGGTACTGATGCCCATACTGTAGGTATCGATGCAATCATCAACATGAAAGGTTTCCACGGACATTTCGGGCTTGAGCGTTTTAAACACGTAATTGCAATCAATATGGGATCTCAAGTTCCAAATGAGGAGCTTATCGCAAAGGCGAAGGAAGTAAATGCCGATGCAATCTTGGTTTCTCAGACAGTTACGCAGAAGGATGTCCATATCCATAACCTTACAAATATGGTTGAACTGATGGAGGCTGAGGGACTTAGAGACAAGATGCTTCTGATCTGTGGAGGACCTCGTATTTCTCACGAACTCGCTATGGAACTGGGTTATGATGCAGGATTTGGACCTCATACATATGCTGAGCACGTTTGCTCTTATATCATCACCGAAATTGTTAAGAGAGGAAGAATCTAGTTAGCTATAGATTTTGATCAAATAAGAGGCGTTGTATTGATGGATTGATAATCGATACAGCGCCTTTTTCTATTCAGATATATATTTTCTGTGATACTCATATGTTGTTTTCTTTAGTTATGCAGCTGAAGAGTACTTGGAACGAATGGTTATGTGCTCAAAATAAGCATATATGCAGTAATTTTTTCGTTGATAAAGATAGATAATTAAGACGTTTCAGTGCATTCTGGTTTACAAACATTCAACCTATCGGTTATTTATAACAGATTATCCTAAAGAGAGACTTGCCTTTAGAGGCTAACCGATTATATGAGAAGCAGTAGTGCTTAGAAACTACGGAGAAATGTATGGATAGAGAATCTTAGACAGGATATATAGATATGTAAAAATGTGATAGGGAATCACGAATAGGCGATTTAGGGAATATACGGGTGATTTAAATAAGACAGACTGCGGGTCAAAACTAAACAATTCCCTTCAATACCATGCTGTAGTTCCACAGAGCAGTGACAGTGACCATCATTAGCACTAAAATTTTCTTACCGGCAAAAACCCCGGATTTATCAAAGGTTCTTACGAGAAGGTATAGACTTATTATTTCTGTTATTCCCGCCATGATAATTCTTATGGACGGATCTACGGTTGTAAAGTCAAATTTGAGGAAAAAATAAACAATTGCGATGATGACCCAATAAATTTCAAGTACAGCCAGAGAAATCTCAGCGGCTCTTTTGCTCTTCATATTATGTATCTCCTTACAATTTTAAAATAGGTTGGTTAATGTAGATATTTTATCACATGAGATAAATAATGTACATACAGAGCTTATATATTGCAAATAATTGCATGTTGTGGTAATATCTTAATATCCCCCATGGGGGGATATTAAGAGGAGGTATATTATGCGTCACAGACATGATGATAAAACAAAACAAGCTACTGTAAATCGTTTATCCAGAGCGATCGGTCATTTGGAATCAGTAAAGCGAATGGTTATCGATGACGAAGAATGCTCAAAGGTTTTGGTGCAGCTTTCTGCTGTACAGGCTGCTTTAAAAAATACGAGCAAGTATATTCTCAAAAATCATATAGATCAATGTATAGTTGAAGCTGTGAAGGAAAATGACGATGAAACCATCGATGAGCTGAAAAGAGCAATAGACAAGATGATTTAACCGGAGCTGAATTTATGAAATCCGTAAGAAAAATTGAGATAACTGATATCTTATCTTTATCCTTTCCAATCATTATAGAGAATTTGTTGCAAACTCTTCTAGGGACCACCGACACTTTTTTTGCCGGGAAGTTGGCTGACGATGCCATCGCAGGAATTAGTGTAACGAATATCATAATGAATATCTTCATTTCCTTTTTCACGGCAATCAGTATTGGCGCCACTGCAGTTGTATCCAGAAATTATGGAAAGAGAAAATATGAAAAAGTCAACCATTCGATAGCACAATCCATCATTGTAGGGATAATAATCGGATTAGTGGTCGGTATGGTATGTCTTGTTTTTTCCAACCGGATTTTGCAGTTATCAGGTGTTGACAGAAGGGTTATGAAATATGCAATGCCATATTATTTACAGGTTGCGGTTCCATCTGTATTTCTATGTTTACAGTTGATTTTATCAAGCTGCCTAAGGGCAATAAAAGATACCCGTACACCCATGTTTGTGACAGGATTTTCTAACATATTGAATATCATTCTCGATATGGTTTTTATAAAGCTCGGGTTTGGAATACGGGGACTTGCCATTGCAACAACGGCTTCAAGAATTGTTGGAATGTTTCTTTTGTTTTATAAATTAAAGAATCATGACGTGAATATCAGATTTAGCAAATCTGACTTCAAACCTGATAAAACCATAATTACTTCATTGCTGTCGGTAGGAATTCCTGCCGGAACTGAAAAACTGGCGATGCGGATTGGACAGTTAGTATATAACAACATGATCATAGCGGTTGGTGTAAATGCTTACGTTGCACATAATATTGCAGGTACGATTGAAAGCTATTCGTATATCCCGGCTATGGGATTCGGACTTTCAATTTCCACCTTAGTTGGGATATCTTTGGGAAAAAATGACAGCCGACAGGCAGTTCGTGATACATGGACAGGATATGGACTTGCCTGTATCTTTATGATAAGCGTGGCTGTAGTCTTTTATTTTTTTGGAATGCAACTGGCGTCATTATTCACTTCGACCCGGGAGGTACAGATACTGGTCGCTGAAGTTTTGAGAATTATCGCTTTTTTTCAACCTTTTTCAGCTTTGGTTCAGATTATTACCAGCTCTCTGCAAGGGGCGGGAGACACAAAGTTTCCCATGTATTCTACTTTTTTAGGGATTTGGGGAATAAGGTTGGGAGTCGGTTATGTTTTTGCGATTATTTTACACTGGGGATTAAAAGGCATATGGTACGCATATGCACTTGACTTGACGATTCGGGGAATTATGCTGCTGGCAAGATTTTGCAGAGGAAAATGGCAAACAATAACCCTGTAAAGCAGCATGGGAAATTTTACAACGAGTTTGCATCATGTATTGAAACAGAATGTCGAAAATAGGGACAGGCATTGCAGGAAGTAAAGAAGCTTTTGACTTATAGAACAAAAGAATTATCGTGAAACAAAACATAATGCTGCTTAAGATATATATTAAAAAATCAACAATAACGGTTGAAAAGAAAGATCTTTGGAATCCTTTTGCAGACCTTAATGCTATAACCGAATGATAGCTGATGATGAAGAGAAATTAATTAGAGTGGGAACACCGGCATATTTCCATAAGTTTTTACTATTTTAAGGTGTTTATTTCTAAATTTGGGTATAGTAATTTCAAAGAGGGAGACTAGAAATGAACGCTTATAAGAAAGAAAAATTGAATATACTTATTAAAGCGATTAGAGAATATTTTGCCTATGATAAAAAGAAGTATGATAAAATGATTTGGTTCGGACGAATCAGCAGAGAGATTAGAAAGAATGAGCCGGAACCTGATGGCTTTTACGAAGAATTGGAGCAATATAGCAGGATATGCACCGCAGTCAATAAAGCTAGACATGAAAGAAAAAGACTCATTAAACTAGATAAATGGAAACTACGATGGCATATTAAGCGAGCATTTAAAGAATTTATCAATGCTGAAAAAGAAGATGAAAATATCGCGATTTAAGATATTGTTAAAAGCCCCTGTTCAGGGGCTTTTATAGTGCTTTAATATATAAGTAGGGGGATTAAAGGGCAGGAGATATTAAAGGAATAACAATTGAAATTGATGGTAATACCACCAAGCTGTAAAATGCGCTAAAAGATGTTGAAACCAAATCAAGAGCAACCCACAAATCATTAAGGGAGATAGAAAGAAGTCTTAAATTTAACTCCGGCAACGCTGAACTCGTAGCACAACAGCAAAGAAAACTAAAGGAAGCAATTGATTGCACAAAAGAAAAACTCGGTATTTTAAAACAAAAAAGCAAAGATTGCTGCTGATAGTAAAACAAGAGTCAAAATAAATATATATTCCCCGTTTGCGGCTAACTTCTACAGTACTTCAAACTGAGCCTGATGTGTTCTCCAGTGTACATTTTTAAGAAAATCAGAAACTCCCTTAGCATCCTTTTCTACGAAGAGATTGTAAATTCTCTCGTGTTCTCTGTTGGTCTCAAGAAGAACCTCTTGAATATCAGGATGCGTTTCCTCGTTAAAATCCCTCTTTATAAGTTGCTTCTTTAAATTTTCAAGAGTATTGATGAGCACACGGTTACCACATTTGTCTACAAAAATATCGTGAAAGGTTTCTTGCTGCTTGTGATATATGTTAAAATTATGCTGGTTTATGGCAAGTTTCATGCTTTCGAGGTAGAATTTCATGTCTGCCAAGTCTCTGTCTGAGAGAAGAGGACATGCCAAGAATGCAGCTTCTCCCTCAAGCACACCTATGGTGCTGTAAAGCTCTGAAAAATCCCTAAGGGTAAGTTCTCTGACAACAAAACCACGCCTTGGGATATTGTCTATGACCCCAAAACAGGAAAGTTCTATCAATGCCTCCCTCACAGGTGTTCTGCTAACCGAAAGGTTTTCACAAATTTTACTCTCGTATATTTTTTCTCCGGGATTAATTTTCCCGAGAAAAATCTGATCGGCAATATAGTCGTAGACATGATTTTTAAGTGTTTTGAATTGATCCATCTGCTATACCTCTAAATATAATTTTCTATATCAATAATAATACAAAACAAGTATCTTGACAAGCGCTAGTATATTGTATATTATATATTCAAATGTAACCGTGAAAAAAATATCAATTTTCACGAATCACTCCGGTCAAATACTATTAAATCGATTGATGAAAGGATGTAGAAAAATGAAAAAATTCAACAACGTAATCGTAAGAAGACCTTGTAAAGCTATAAGCGAAGGTATCACAAGCGGAACATTTGAAGGAACACCTGATTATGAGAATGCTCTTAAGCAGCATGATGCGTATATTGAAGCACTGAAAAAGTGTGGAGTTGAAGTAACAGTGCTTCCTGCTCTGGACGAATTTCCTGACAGTTGTTTTGTTGAAGATACCGCTGTACTCACGCCTAATGTAGCAATTATTTCAAGGCCCGGTGCAGAGAGCAGAAGAGACGAGCCAAACTACATAGTTGATACCATCAAGAAATTTTATCCTGAGGATAAGATAGAATATATCAAGGCTCCCGGCACGATGGAAGGCGGAGACGTGATGATGGTCGGCAACCACTTCTACATTGGAGCATCTGACAGGTCAAATGAAGAAGGCTGCAAACAGTTTATAGAGATTCTTGAAAGACACGGACACACCGGATCGGTTGTCGAAATGAAAGAAATGTTGCATTTAAAGACAGGGGTTAACTATCTTGAGAATAACAACATGCTGGCTGCCGGAGAATTCCTCACAAGTTCTGATTTTGAAAAATACAATAAAACAGAAATTCCTGCTGACGAAGCCTATGCTGCGAACTGCATTTGGGTGAATGATATTGTCATCGTTCCGGAAGGGTTCCCTAAGGTTGAGAAAGCTATAAGGAATCTGGGATATGAAGTTTTGACGGTCGATACTTCTGAGTATAAGAAGATTGACGGCGGACTCAGCTGCCTGTCTCTTAGATTCTGACAAATAATGGGGGCGTGACAACGCCCCATGTTTTTATATCTCGCTAAAGGATATCGAGGTATATTATTGGAGAGAAAGAATGGAAAACAAAGAAAGAACATTAGGTGTATTTCCACTATCCATGTTTGCCGTAGGGCTGACGCTGGCTAGCGGAGTATTCAGCTTGTCCGGAGATTTTGCAAAGAGCGGAGCTCATACTTTAGCTACTCTGATAGGATGGGGCATTTGCGGGATCGGAATGTTTGCCCTTACTATGGCATTTTTTAAGTTATCTGTTGTAAAAAAAGAACTCACCAGCGGAATATACAGTTATGCCAAGGAGGGTTTTGGAGAATATGTGGGTTTTAACTCAGCATGGGGATATTGGATGAGTGCAATTTTGGCACAGATATCATTCATCGCTCTTTTGTTTGAGACAATTGGAAGATATGTGCCTGCATTTGGAAATGGAACCAATCTAACTTCAATTTTAGTTTCATCACTTGTAATTTGGGCGTTATCACTATTGATTTTAAGAGGTGTCAATCAGGCTGTTGTGTTAAATGCGGTGGTGGTAATTGCAAAGGCCATTCCTATTCTTGCTGTGGTGGTAGCAATAATTTTCGGTGGTGCATTTAAGTGGGATATCTTCATGGAAAACTTTACAGGGACAGGAGAACTTTCCCTAATGGAGCAGATAAAGGGGACTGTGTATACTACCGTATGGATATTCATAGGAATAGAGGGTGCGGTTGTTATTTCAGGAAGAGGCAGAACCACGAAGATTGCAGGTCAAGCTACCATTATCTCATTCCTGTCACTTTTTATTCTATATGTGATAATCTCCGTGCTTTCAATGGGGGTGATGTCAGCGGAGGAATTGGCCGCGCTGCCTAATCCATCCCTTGGCGGAGTGTTGGAATCTGTAGTCGGACCATGGGGAGCAACTCTTGTAAATGTTGGAGTAATCATATCCCTTGGAGGTGCTCTGTTCTCCTACACTATACTTTGTGTTGACAGTGCATTCGGTCCGTCAGAGCATGGAGCATTCCCGACCATTTTGTCGAAGCAAAATGCAAAGGGGGCGCCTACATGGTCGGTTATTATCTCAGCACTGATAATACAGCTATTTATTATTATAATGTATTTGAACAGTGCTACATTCCAAGCACTTTACGCACTTTCCACCTCTGCGATTATGGTTCCGTATGTTCTGTCTGCATTCTACTATCTTAAAGTTGTAGCCAAGGGTGAGGATAAGGAATTTGAAGGTGGAAAGAGGACGTTACCTTGGATAATCGCATTGGGAGCTTCCGTATACGGATTCTGGCTGCTATATGCCTCGGGGACAACTTATATTCTCATAGCATCTCTCCTTTATGCACCGGGGACTCTCATGTACCTCTATAATAGAAAGAAGAGGGGACTTAAGATGTTTGATGGCAGCAAGTCTGTTGTTGTCTGCGTGATTTTGATTGCGGCAGCTGTCATATCTTTGGTTCTTACAGTTAATGGGACACTGGAGTGGTTCTAGTGCGTATAACATTAGAGTGGCAGATTGAAATTTGAAATTTGTTCTAATCGATATTAAAGAAAATCCCGATTGAGGATCTTGCGAAATCAAGTGACGATTTCACAATCCTAATCGGGATTTTAATTGCAGAATACAGCTTCATATATCCTATATTCCGGAATTTCAACTAAGTTGGGTAATTACTTTCTTACCATTGGCTTGCCACAGCATTCAAAGTCGCAGCATACACCGTGATCATGACCTGTCTCGCAAGCTGCCTCGTCAGGACATCCGCAAGATTTCTTCACTTCAAGTTCAAGACCGCAGCTTTCACATACATAAACTTCTCCAACTTTCATGTCTCCACAAGATACCATAATACTTTTCCTCCTTGTAATTAATAGTGTTTTTAGCGTTTTATTTTTCTTACAGGAAGAATTATACCATGGATTAAACAATTAAGCAAGCGTTGAATTAAAATTTTTCTTATAAATTTTTAAATTTCTTTGAGTGTGATTTCGTGACATCTGATATTTCGGGAAAGATTGCCGGATAATCATTATTTATAAGTTTTTATTATCTTTATCCGAAGCTGTTTTTCTATATATTGTAGCTCCCTTGCTTTGAACTATCCTTGAGGAGATGAGATTAGCCTGAATAACAGCATCCTTTAGTGAAAGTCCGTCCATAAGCCCTGATATAACCCCTCCGGCATGTGCATCTCCGGCACCAATTGTGTCTACAACTTTCTCCACCGGACATGCAGGTATATCTCTTTTTATCACATGTTTTCCATCTTTTAACTCATAGATTACTGCACCTTCGCCACCCTTTGTACTGATGATGGGCATTCCGGTGATTTTTAATAGATTGTTTATACCCTCAAACTTGGATATCAGGTAGGCAGATTCTTTCTCATTCATGTGAAGTACGGGATTTAAGTTTAGAATATTTTTCAGGATTGAGACGGGCATATGAGAAATTCTCGGGCCGGGGGCAAAAAACAGACAAGGATAGGAAGAATGCATTCCGGCATAACCGGGGAAAGTAACGGTATCACCCTTATTCTTGTGAGCACTTTCCAAAAAACTCAGGATTGCATCTGATGAGCTATCCTCCAGGTCCAATCCGCAGATGTAGATAAAACTGTAATCAGACGATTTGATATCCGAAAAGAATTCTTCCCTAAATTGATACTCAACCCCTCTGTGACATATGAACGATCTTTCTCCTGTTCTGTCAACCAGACAGTAGCAACAACCGTTATCTCCTGTAATTCTGTGCAGTGGTGTAGAAAATCCCCGATCAGATAATATTTTGCAGATAAAATCTCCGTAATATCCGGTGCCGACAGGACTCAGCAGATCGAACGTCTTACCGAAGTAATCCAAGGCAGATGCTACGTTATAGGCACAACCTCCGGGAGCAAGACTTTGTGAACTTACATTAATGTCATCACCTCTTCTTGGGAGATTGTCGATTTCGATTATGACATCTGCGGCGGTAGAACCGATGATTAGAGCTTTCTTTTCCACATTTCCTCCTGCTTAGCATGCGAGCCGTTGAAAATCAAAGCGCGAGAGCCGGCTGTGGATTCTCGCGCAGGTTTAAGATATGTTGAAATAATACCAAATTTTACTTAACTATGAATTTAGGATTTCTGACCTTTACGTTCTCGTCTCTTACAATTTTGTCCGGCTTTTTTTCAAGAACTGAAGGATTCGCCATGTATCTTTTGTACTCCCTGAAGCACCTGGCGTAGTAGTAGCCCGAAGCAACTCTGTCATCGGCGGAGACGTTGACAGGTATGACTTTCTTGTCCACGATGGTTTCTCCAACCTTTGTCAATTTCTTTTCAGGCGTTCCCATTGCTATGAAAAGAGATGTGCTTCCGAAGTCGTACATGTGATGATAAACCGGTCCAAGTCTGATAGATGCCAGGTTGGTGATGAATAGGGAAGTATGAAACGGACTTGCATCTATGATACTGAACGGCAGTCCGAAAAGGCTATCCCAGGTCTTGAGAAATCCGATTATCCCGCGCATGAGACCGGGAACTTTGTTGAGGCCTTGAAGAAACCTGTCAGCTGCGTTGTTTCTGTCAGGAGAAGCGCTTTCGGTTTCCTCTATAGCTTTGCTGACCTTTCTGTTAACTTCAAAGATGTCATCGTCCAAGTTGAAGTACAGCTTGATTGCTTCTTCATTATTTCCGTTTTCGGACACCGGTTTGATGGCAATGAAGGAAACAGCAAAGTGGTTTCGACTGTAAAGTGTCCTGTTAATTACAAATCGATTCAGATGAGGATTCTGTGAAACAAGCCTCAGATAGGCAGCAATCACAACGCTCATATGCTTCATGGCGATGCCCTTTTCACGACACTGATTAACGTACTTGGAAATAGAATCCATGTCAATGTCGAGGTGTATATAGTTGGTTGCATCATACCGATGAGGCATGATATGGGGCATGATTTCATAGAAAGGGTCACACCCTTTGAGTTTGTATCCGTCAGGTCTATTCATATATTATAATTATCCTTCTAAAACATAGCAAATTTACAATTATCTATATCTCAATAATGTAATTGCATTCCAAATAGTATTAACAATAATTTGTCCGCTAATATAACAGCAGCCCGAGTTCAGATAAACTTACTCAGGCATAAGTCTCTCTGCGATGATGATTCCGCTAATCTGATTTCTATGGCTCATGCATTGAACCCCTGAATCAGGAAGTCTATTTGTCAGATGGCTTCAGCCTTATAAAGCGGGCGATTGAACCCCTGAACCAGGAAGTCTATGCTTGACCCTTTTCAAAGTCTGCAACGGCTTTGGCTAAAGCTTCTATATCATCTGTTGTAGTTCCAAACCCTGTTACGAAACGAGTTACCATTACATCATCTCTTCCCTCAACGGGAGCCCATTCATAGAAATCAAAATCTTTCTGCAGATGGGTAATCAAATCCTTATTGAGTATAGGGAAAACCTGGTTGGTATGTGAAGAACTGTAAAAATTACAGCCGATGTTCTCGAAAATTTTATGTACCTTCAGAGCAGCAGCATTCATATGATGACCGATGCTGTAGAACAGACTGTCATCACCGCCTTTAAGCAGCTCAATAAACTGAATTCCTATAATCCGACCCTTTGCAAGCATCGCATTGTTCTGCTTGACGATCCACCTGTAGTATGGTTTGAAAGCATCATGGATTAAAACCACAGCTTCTCCAAGGAGTAATCCGTGCTTAGTGCCTCCTATGTAAAAGGCGTCAGCAATATCAGCTATATCTTTGATGGTAAAATCAGCCTCAGGAGCAGTCAGTGCAGCACCAAGTCTTGCTCCATCTATATATAGAAGCATATCCCTCTCATCACACTTAGCTCTTAAAGCCTTGAGTTCGGCCAGGCTATACATACTGCCTAGTTCTGTGGTCTGGCTGATTGATAAGAGGCGGGGAAGAACGGTATGATCATCTTCATACTCTATCCAAGCTTTGTCAATCAGTTCGGGAGTAATCTTACCGTCAACCGGATCCATAGGTATAATCTTGTGTCCCGTCTTTTCAACGGCACCGCACTCATGGGTATATATGTGCGCGGATCTTGGTGCTACCACAGCCTCATAGGGTCTCAAGGCGGCGGCGATTGTACAAACATTAGTAGGTGTACCGCCGATCATCATGTGTACATCAGCATCAGGTCTGCCTATGAGCTCTTTGATAAGAGCTTCAGCCTGATCTGAATATTTATCTAAAGTATGTGTTCCTGTATGTTCAGAATTTGTCTCGACCAATGCTTTCAGGATTTGCGGATGCGCCCCCTGAGTATAGTCACTTTTAAAATAAATCATTAGGAACCTCCTCGTATAATATGTTTTACACATTAGTATTATACGTGAAATTTATCATAAAAGCAAAATTATTTCAAAAATTTCGTTATCCATCATTGACAAAATATTGAGTTTGTTGTAATATACTAACGGAAGGTTAGTATCAACTAACTTTCGAAGTGTTGTAATTTTCAATTCCGACTGACAAATGTTTCTAAACGATATTATTTAATTTGATGTTTGCCGAGGTGGGAATTTAAAGATATGCTTCTATTTTGTTTAGGGGAGGTGGCAAGATGCCCTTGACATTCGCAAATGAAGGCGATTTGGTAAGGATAATTAAAGTATCAGGTGTCGATGAATCCAGACGCCATCTACATAACTTAGGCTTTGTAGAGGATACGGAGCTGACAATCATAACTAAAGCCGGCGGCAACATTATCGTAAGCGTGAAGGATGGCAGAGTTGCTCTCAGCAGAGAGTTGGCGTCAAAAATAATCGTAACACCAGTCTAGCCTTTGAATACTTCAAAGGCTATAATTATCAGCAATATATTCCGGAGGTTGTATTAATGAAGACACTTAATGAGGTGCCGGTAGGGAGCAAAGCCGTAGTCAAAAAGCTGAAAGGACAGGGACCTACCAAGAGAAGGATAATGGATATGGGAATTACCAAAGGTGTAACCCTTGACGTAGTGAAAGTTGCCCCTTTGGGTGATCCCATAGAGGTAAAAGTTCGAGGCTATCAGCTTTCCATCAGAAAAGCAGAAGCTGAGGCAATTTTGATTGAAGAATAATTAGTTACTTAGGAGGAATTTAATTGAAGATCACCAAAGAGAATGTTGTAATTGCTTTAGCAGGCAATCCGAACAGTGGAAAGACGACCCTGTTCAATTCCTTGACCGGTTCCAACCAGTATGTTGGAAACTGGCCCGGCGTAACTGTGGAGAAGAAGGAAGGTTATTATAAGAAGGATAAGAATGTAGTTATCGCAGACCTTCCGGGAATTTATTCGCTGTCTCCGTACACTCTTGAAGAGGTAGTAGCTCGTAATTATCTGCTTGATGAGAAGCCTGACGCTATCTTAAATATCATTGACGGGACTAACCTTGAAAGGAACTTATACCTGACTACCCAGCTTTTGGAGCTGGGGATTCCGGTTGTAATAGCCGTAAATATGCTTGATATTCTAAAAAACAGAGGAGATGTTCTCGATACGGGAGAGATGTCTAAGGTTCTAGGTTGTCCGGTTGTAGAAATTTCTGCACTTAAGAACCTGGGAGTGGATGATGTAGCTCAGGAAGCCATAAGGGCTGCTAAGGAGAGGACTGTTCAGTATTCTGTGCACACCTTTTCCGGCAAGGTGGAGCATTACCTTGCACATATAGAAGAGGCTGTTGTTCACAATCTTCCCGAAGTGGAACAGAGATGGTATTCCATCAAACTCTTTGAAAGAGACGAGAACGCCAGAAAGAGGTTAAATCTTCCGCCGGAAGCTCTTGCTCACATTGAGAAGGATATTGAAGACTGTGAAAAGGAAATGGATGATGATTCTGAAAGTATAATCACCAATGAGAGATATCTATATATCGCATCTATTATTGGAAGATGCTATCAGAAAAAGTCGAAGTCAACAAGATCGACATCGGATCAAATAGATGCTATCGTTACAAACAGAATCTTAGCACTTCCGATATTTGTGGCGGTGATGTTCGTGGTATATTATATATCAGTTAAAACGATAGGAATCTGGGCGACTGACTGGACAAATGATGTTTTGTTCGGAGAAGCTCCATGGAGTTTCTTCGGCCTGTTTGATGTACCGAGTATACCGGGAATTTTTGAAAGCATCCTTGGAGCACTCAATGTGTCGGAGTGGATTCACGATCTCGTTATCGATGGTATCGTAGCAGGTGTCGGGGCAGTTCTGGGTTTTCTGCCACAGATGATAGTTCTGTTTCTTATGCTTGCATTCCTCGAAAGCTGTGGATACATGGCAAGAGTGGCATTTATCATGGATAGAGTTTTCAGAAAATTCGGACTTTCCGGAAGATCATTTATACCTATGCTCATAGCCTCAGGATGCGGAGTACCTGCTATAATGGCTTCAAGAACCATTGAGAATGAGAGAGACAGAAGGATGACGATAATGACCACAACTTTCATTCCATGCAGTGCGAAACTTCCGATTATAGGTCTTATTGCAGGTGCCTTATTTAATGGAGCGGCATGGGTAAGCACGAGTGCATACTTTATCGGTATCGGAGCAGTAATTGTATCCGGTATAATCCTCAAGAAGACTAAGCTTTTTGAGGGAGACCCTTCACCTTTCGTGATGGAACTTCCTGCGTACCATATGCCTACGGCTTCAGCTATTTTAAGAAGTACTGGTGAGAGAGCATCTTCATTCGCAAAGAAAGCCGGAACTATAATCCTTCTTGCAACAATCCTTGTTTGGTTCACTTCCAATTTTGGATGGGAGAACGGTTCATTCGGAGAAACAGATATGGATAATTCCATACTGGCATTTTTCGGCAACCTGTTTGCCCCAATCTTTAAACCTCTCGGATGGGGCAACTGGAGAGCAGCTGTTGCGGCAATTACCGGTTTGATAGCAAAGGAAAACGTTGTAGGAACTTTCGGAATCCTGTATAAAGGTCTTGAAGAAGTTGCAGAAAACGGCGATGAGGTTTGGTCAGTGGTTGCTTCCCACTACACTGCTATGGGAGCTTATTCATTCCTGATTTTCAACCTTATCTGTGCACCTTGCTTCGCAGCTATCGGTGCTATAAGACGTGAGATGAACAGTGCTAAATGGACTTGGGCGGCAATTATCTATCAGACTGTATTCGCATATATTCTGTCTCTAATCTGTTATCAGATCTGGACATTTGTTGCAACGGGAGTATTCACCGTTGGAACCGCATTCGGATTCCTATTCCTTGGAATCATACTTTATCTTTTGTTCAGAAGTCACGATGACAAAACAGTCTTAAAACCAAGGCAGGTTGCTGTGGAGAAAAACCAGATGTAATCAAAGGCATATCGCTTCGCAGCCTTTAGAAAGGAGATGGATACTATGGGAGAATTCTTGAGTGCAAATTATGGCAATATAATTGTCGGAGGAATAATCCTTGCTGCAGTTATAGGGATTATTGCAAAACTTGTCAGAGATAAGAAAGCCGGCAGATCAAGCTGCGGATGCTCAGGATGCAGCTCCTGTGGGAGCTCGGCTATCTGCCACATAGATCCCGAAGGACTTAAAGAAAAAATTAAATAGTGTTTAAAGCAATGCCTATTCGGTCGTAATAATTATGAAGGGAAAGTCTGTAGAGATATGGACTTTCTCTTTTACTTTATTTTCATCAAATATTATGGTAAAATGGAAATAATTAAAACTAGGAGGTAAAAGGATGTCGATTCAGGAATCAGGCGAAATGTATCTGGAGACAATTTTAGTGCTAGGCCAGGAAGATGATAAAGTTAGGTCCATTGATATTGCAAATTATCGAGATGTGTCCAGGGCAAGTGTAAGCAGAGCAGTAGGTCTTTTAAAAGAAGATAACTATATCGATGTGGATGAGGCAGGGTACATCACTTTAACCGAGAAGGGTGAAGAACTGGCAACCACAATATATAAAAGGCACCAGGTTCTGTCAAAGATATTTACGGAAATAGGTGTTGACAAGGAGGTTGCGGTAGAAGATGCTTGCCGTATTGAGCACTATATAAGCAATGAGACTTTTGAAGCTCTGAGGAAGCACTTTAATAAATGATTTATTTCATGGATTTTTGCGATCCTTTTAGATCTCTTGATTATTTGTTGTAATTTACATGGGAAATATAATATAATGTAGGCGGGTAATTCCGGAAGACTTCTGCATAGAATTTTAGCATATGGAATGGAAATTTTAGTGAATCTGACACTGTCAATTCAAGCAAGTAAAGTTTGTGTATGGAGTGTATGCATAAGGAGTGTCCCGCCTGGTTATGGTGTTCGGTTAACGTGAATAGATTTAGAATAAGGAGCAATTTTTAGATGGACATATTCTCGTTTTTTACCTTAGGGGGAGGTCTTGCGCTCTTTCTCTATGGGATGAACGTAATGTCGCAGGGCCTTAGCAGGCTTGCAGGAGGAAAACTGGAAGGTATACTCAAGAAGATGACTGCCACCAGGTTTCACAGCATGTTTCTGGGGTTGGCAATAACAGCGGCAATCCAGAGTTCCTCAGCAGTTACGGTAATGCTTGTGGGTCTTGTGAACTCAGGAATAATGGAACTAGGTCAGACAGTCGGTGTGATAATGGGGTCAAATATAGGTACTACTGTTACAGCATGGCTTTTGAGTTCAATAGGAATAGAAGGGGATAACTTCTTTGTCAAACTTTTGAACCCGTCTACATTCTCACCAATTTTAGCTTTGGTGGGTGTGGTTATGACCATGAGTGCCAAGAAGAGTAAACACAAGGATATAGGCAGTATCATGGTAGGCTTTGCTATTCTCATGTTTGGAATGGGATTCATGAGTTCCGCCGTTAAGCCTTTGACAGAGATGCCTGAATTCTCAAGAATTTTGATAGCGTTTAACAATCCGTTTCTGGGGATACTTACAGGTTTTGTACTCACTGCTATTATACAGAGCTCTTCGGCTTCCGTTGGGGTTCTCCAGGCTCTGTCCCTGACTTCAAGCTTGACATACGGTATGGCAATACCTATTATAATGGGACAGAATATAGGCACCTGTATAACGGCAATAATATCAAGCATCGGAGTAGCCAAAAATGCGAAGAGGGTAGCTGTTATACACGTTTTGTTCAATTTGTTCGGTACGACAGTATGTCTGATATTGTTCTATCTCGGACATGCATTGTTTCAATTCCCATGGATAGATTCCGCCATCAGTCCTGTGGGTATCGCCTTGTGCCATACGATATTTAACGTTTTAACTACCATGTTTCTGTTACCGTTTTCTGATAAGCTCGTGCTCATCGCGAGGAAAGTTATCAGGACAGATGGTCAGGAGGCCAGCTTCTTAGATGAGCGTCTATTCAGAACACCATCCGTTGCTATTCAAGAGTGTAGAAACAAGGCAGATGAGATGGCACATCTTGCATGCCGGAACGTAGTGCGTTCAATGGGTCTTCTTTTTAACTATGACGAAGATATTGCCGAAGAGGTTGAAAAAGTTGAATCTGCTATAGACAGATTTGAAGATAAGATAGGATCTTACCTTGTTAAGCTTTCCGGCTTTGAATTGTCGGATACCGACAGCAGAATGGTATCAACGCTTTTGCATACCATTGGAGATTTTGAACGTATAGGAGACCATGGAGTAACTATTTTGGCGGCAGCTAAAGAAATCGATGAGAAGAAATTCCTTTTTTCAGAAAGTGGAATGCTGGAAGTCGGATATATCAAGAGAGCACTTAATGATATTTTGGCAATAACTGAAGAGGCGTTTATTAACAGTGATATGGACAAGGCCAGAGAAGTTGAACCCCTTGAAGAGGTTATCGATGATCTGACTGATCAAATAAAGGCCAGACACATTAAGAGACTGCAAACGGGAGAATGCACGATTGAGCATGGATTTGTGCTAAATGACCTTTTGATAAGTTTTGAGAGAATATCCGATCACTGTTCAAATGTGGCAGCTGCTCTAATCGAACTTGAGAATTACAGCTTTGAGAGACATAAATATCTGAGAAGATTAAAGTCAAGGAATAATGATACCTTCACGAATCTCTACAAGGAGTTTTCGGAGAAGTACGGCTTGCCTGTCTAAGCGTTAAAAGTATTATATCGATATGTTATAACGATAGGGTTAAGCACAAGGTAAATGAGATATAATCGGTATCTGCAAAAAGTGCACACGATGACAGCATGATTTGTATAGGGATAAATATACATTCATGGAAGCGATGAAGTGCGATATGCGGAAAATCCATGAGGGCATATGTGCCGAAGATAACGTGGAGCATGATTTGAAAGGAGAAATATATGGGATTTTCAAACGAGGTTGGTATCGATCTTGGTACAGCCAACGTTCTTGTCTATATTAAAAATAAGGGGATCGTATTGAACGAACCGGCTGTAGTGGCCGTTAATAAAGATACGGATGAAATTCTTGCTGTGGGGGAGGAAGCCAGACAGATGCTCGGCAGAACTCCGGGTAATATTGTAGCGCTCAAGCCTTTGAGTGACGGTGTTATCTCAGACTACGATATCACAGAAAGAATGCTCAAGTACTTCATTGCTAAGACCTGTGGAAGGAGCAGATTTTTCAAACCGAAAATTATGGTCTGCGTTCCAAGCGGGGTAACTGAGGTGGAGAAGAGAGCCGTAAGAGAAGCTGCTTCACAGGCGGGAGGCAAGGATGTATACCTCATGGAAGAACCTGTTGCGGCAGCCATAGGGGCAGGTCTTGATATTTCTAAGCCGGACGGTGTGATGGTCATCGATATAGGAGGTGGAACTACAGACATTGCTGTGATTTCCCTCGGAGGAATTGTTGCCAGTACATCTGTGAAGATGGCAGGAGATAAATTTGACGAAGCAATAATCAAGTATATGAGGAAAGTTCATAAGCTGTATATAGGTGAAAGAACAGGAGAAGATTTGAAGAAAACCATAGGTACTGCCTATCCCAGAGAGGAGAGCATATCCATGGAATGCAGAGGCAGAGATCTTATCACAGGTCTGCCGAAGACTGTAACCGTAACTTCAGAGGAGATGCTAAAGGCTCTTGAAGAACCTCTGCACACCATATGCGAAGCTGTCCACGGTGTCCTTGAAAAAACACCTCCGGAACTGGCCGCTGATATTAGTAATTCGGGGATTATTCTTACCGGTGGCGGTGCCTACCTTTATGGTATAGATAAGAGGATTGAGGCGAGAACCGGAATTGAAGTTCACATTGCCGAGGATCCGACTTCTTGTGTTGCTATAGGAACCGGCAAAGCTCTAAATGAACTGGAAAGACTGGAAAATAATAAGCTGAATAAGAGGGAGCCATATCTGTAAAGGGTGGCTCCTTTTCTAAATTTGATATCTTTAATAAATAGGAGTTTTAGTGAAAAAGCTGAAATCATGCTATCAGAATTCAGCATTAAGTTTTTGTGAGGTATTATGGACATGGAACTGATTGCAACTGCCACCTTCGGACTGGAAGCTGTTGTGCGCAGGGAGATTGAAAATCTCGGGTATGATATAGTAAAGACAGAAGACGGAAAAGTAACATATAAAGGAGATTTTAAGGCAATAGTTAAATCCAATCTATGGCTTCGTGCTGCCGATAGGGTACTTCTAAAGATGGGAGAGACCAAAGGTTCCACGTTCGAGGAGTTGTTCCAATATACAAAGACACTGCCTTGGGAAGATATAATCCCGGCAGACGGCTGTTTTGTTGTATCCGGAACGACAGTTAAGTCAAAGCTATCAAGCCTGCCTGCAGTTCAAAGAACAATTAAGAAGGCTATAGTCGAGAGACTCTGCGATGTTTATGGAGAGGATTTACCGGAGACCGGGGCTGAGTATCCGGTGAGGTTCACTTTGCTTAAAGATATTTTGACAATATCAATAGATACAAGTGGCAGGGGCTTGCACAAAAGAGGCTACAGAGTGAAGACTGTGGAGGCTCCTATCAAAGAAACCTTGGCAGCTGCTCTTGTGGAGCTGAGCTTTTGGAGGGGAAACAGAATACTTGTAGATCCATGTTGCGGATCGGGCACTATACCGATTGAGGCGGCAATGATAGGAAGGAATATAGCACCGGGTCTGACAAGAGACTTTGTATGCTCAAGGTGGGAATGTATAAATGAAGATATATGGAAATCGGAGAAGAAGAATGCCTACGAGGCAATAAATACGGAAGGACAGTTGGATATCAGAGGATTTGATATTGATCCGAGGGCAATTGAATCTGCAATTGAAAATGGGGAAGCTGCAGGCGTTGACGGAGATATACAGTTTGAACGAAAAAACATAAGTTCTTTGAGAATTCCGGACGATGGGGCAGTCATTGTGACAAATCCTCCCTATGGGGAGAGAATTGGCAGTAAAGACGAAGTGAGGATTGTTGAAAGATCACTAAAGAGAATTTTCAATGAAAAAAGGACTACATCACTTTTTGTTATTACTTCCGATAAAGACTTTGAAAAAAAGATGAGAAGGAAGGCTGATCGAAGAAGAAAACTCTTCAATGGAAGGATAGAAACAACGTACTACCAATTTCACGGAGAAAAGAGTTATGCTCAGGTACATGCTCCGTTAAAATCAGATAAAACCGACAGATAGAAAGTTGCAAACGGGGTTGGAGTAAAATCCGGAAACGGAGCGAAACATATGAATATAATTGTGGACAAAAATTCTAAAGAGCCTATGTATTGGCAGATTTTTAATCAGCTTAAAAATAAGATAATTGAGGGATCTATACAGGACGGGGCAGCTCTGCCCTCTGAGAGGTTGATGGCAGAAAAATTAGGAGTTCATAGAAATACTGTAATAAGAGCTTATGGGGAACTAAAGGCCGAGCAGCTGGTAACATCAAAACAGGGTATCGGTTATCGGGTTTCATATGGCATTGATGGAGGCCAAGGTGAAAAAACTTCCGATTATAGAGGCGGTATTTCTGATTGTGAGGGCAGAGATTGGGAATCTTACTCTCAAAAAGTGAGACATAGAAAAGAAAGGCGAAAAGTCAGGCGGAATAAAGGCAAGGAAGTAAACTGGGATCAGATGATCAAGGACGAATACAGGGATATGGCTGAGAAGTTTGACAGTGCCTTTCAAAAACAGGGGAGAGACACGAAGATTTCAATGGCTGTAGGCATTCCTCCCATTATATATGACGAAGAGGAAATTGCCGGAGACATAGCCTATATTTTAAAAGAGAACGGCAGGAAGGAATCCTATATTACTCCTTATCAGGGAGATGAAGAGTGTCGAAGACAGATTATAAATTATCTGAGAGGCAAGGGGATAAGAGCAAAGATGAGTCAGATACAGGTGATGAGCGAGACAAATCAGGCTTTTGACTTTATCATGACAGCAACTTTAAAGCCGGGAGACAAAATAATAATAGAAGAGCCGGTATCACCTGACGTTTACCGATTGATCAGTTTAAATGACTGTGAAGCTATTACCGTTCCTGTGGACGAAGAAGGAATAAAATGTGATAATCTGGGACCCTTGATTGAAAAGCATAATCCCAAATATATCTACATAAATTCCAGCTATCATGATCCCACAGGTGTGTGTCTGTCCATAGAGAGAAAACGAAAGCTTCTGGATATATCTTACAAATACAGATTGCCTATAATAGAAGACGACAGCGGATCTGAACTCAATTTTTTCGGAGACCCTGAGCCGACTCTGAAATCTATGGATAGGGGGAATAACGTGGTATACATATATTCCTTCGCATTAAGCTTCATTCCGGGACTTTCCATAGCTTTTATTGTAGCTCCGGAGGAACTTGCAAAGAGTCTCAGGTATCTTGTTTCTGTGAGACTCATGTCTTTGGAATGGGTAGCACAAAAGCTGATAGCAAGGTGCCTTTCTGACGGCAGTTATATAAGAAAGACAGGAGAAATACGAAGGAGAAACAGAGAGAACTTTAGAGCAGCTTGCCCTTATCTGGATCGTTTGGCAAAGTATGGCCTTGATTATATAAAGCCAAGGGGAGGAGTTTACATCTGGTGCACACTTCCACCGGGCATGGATAGCAGGGAGATTGTTGCCGAAGCCGAGAGAAGAGGGGTATCATTCATTGCAGGAACCGTCTTTTATCCTGACAAAAAGGGTGGAAAAGATAAGATAAGGATAAATTTTTCTAATGAAAAAAAGCAGATGATTGTAGAAGGCATGAAAATATTCTCAAGTTTGATAAAAGAAATAGCAGAATTATCCAGATAACTATGCATAAAATTTAATGCTTTTGTTAGATGTGTGTAATGGCAACCGAATACACTGTATATTTAGCCGCGAGCAGGTACTGGTACTCTTTTTATATGGAATACTGGTACTTTTTATTTTGCCTATACTGCTTTATACTTAAAGTAGAGAAAATCTTTATAAACAAAAATAAAAGCTAAAGCAAAAACTATTTTGTTAAAGAAAAGGAGAAAACTAATGGCAGTTAATCTAAAAGGAAGACATTTTTTAACGCTGATGGACTTCACTCCTGAAGAAATCAGATATATGCTTGACTTAGCCCATGATTTAAAGGCTAAGAAGAGAGCCGGTATTGTTAATCATCTTCTTAAGGGTAAGAACATCGTTCTACTGTTTGAGAAGACTTCCACAAGAACAAGATGTGCTTTTGAAGTTGCAGCCATGGACGAGGGCGCAGGAGTTACTTTCCTCGATTCAGGCAGCTCCCAGATGGGCAAGAAGGAATCTTTGGAAGATACAGCTAAGGTTCTTGGCAGATTTTATGACGGTATCGAGTACAGGGGATATAAGCAGTCAGTAGTTGAAGAGCTTGCTCAGCATGCAGGTGTTCCTGTATGGAACGGTCTGACTGATGTTGACCATCCAACTCAGATTCTTGCTGATATGCTCACAATTGAAGAGCACGTTGCTAAGCCTCTCAATAAGGTTAAGGTTGTTTTCGTCGGAGATGTTAGAAACAACATGGCATACGCTTGGATGTACGGATGTGCTAAAATGGGTATGCACTTCGTAGCTTATGGTCCACAGGAACTTTGTGATGAAGTTGATCATAGCGTAATCGATAGAGCCAGAGAAGTTGCCAAGGAAACAGGAGCAAAGATCGAAGTTAGCAGTGACAAGGCAGTTCTTAAGGGTGCAGATGTAATCTATACTGATATTTGGGCATCCATGGGAGAAGAGGCTCAGATTCCTGAGAGAGTTAAGCTTCTGACTCCATTCAGAGTTGATATGGATCTTATGAAGGCAACAGAGAATGATGATGTTATCTTCTTGCATTGTCTGCCATCTTTCCATGATTTTGAGACTACTATGGCTAAGGGTCAGAAAGATGAAGGATATGATATCAGAGAGGTTACTGATGAGGTGTTCAGATCCAAGTTCTCTAAGGTGTTTGATGAAGCTGAGAACAGAATGCATACAATCAAGGCTGTTATCGTGGCAACTATAGCATAGTTTGATTATTTACAGCCACCATCGTGGATGCCATTTTAGAGGCTACCAATGGTGGCTGTTGATGTTTTGTTGTAAATCTGTAGGAGTTTACAGGCTCTCAGATAATGAAGATTTAAGATAGAAGATATAAATTGGAACACAGTTTTAAATGTGTAAGGAGATAAATATGAGTTTTGGTATTCACAACTTTTCCGAAATTGGAAAGTTAAATAAGGTGCTTCTCCACAGACTTGGGGAAGAGGTAGAAGGTCTGACGCCGGATAATTTTGAGAGATTGCTTTTTGATGATATTCCTTATCTTAAGATAGCACAGGAGGAGCATGATGAATTTGCTTCTATACTTAAAGATAATGGAGTTGAGGTTGTTTATTACGTTGAGGAGACCGCAAAGGCTCTGGCCGACGATAAAATCAAGGCTGAATTCTTGGACAAGATGCTTGACGAGACTCCAACCATCAATTCTCAGACTGTTAAAGATGCTCTCTATGATTATCTTTACGCTATGGACAACGAGAAAATGGTTGCTAAGATAATTGCCGGTGTTAAGAAAGAAGAACTGGGGAAGCTTCCACAGAATTCACTTCAGGACTTTGTGGAGTCTGACTACCCTTTCTTTATGGACCCGATGCCTAACCTATACTTTACCAGAGACCCGGGCGCTTGTGTAGGAAACGGACTGAGCGTTCATAAGATGCACACCCATGCAAGACAAAGAGAGGCATTGTTCCTTGAATATATGTATAAGTACAACAGGGACTTTGCTCCGGAAGGAACAGAGCTTTGGTACGACTATGAGGATCCTGCTTCGATCGAGGGAGGAGATGTTCTGGTGCTGAACAAGGAAACTGTAGCTGTAGGTCTGTCCCAGAGAACTTCTGCAAACGCTATTGAAAGATTTGCTGAAAGGGTTCTCAAGAAAGACAGCTTTAAGAGAGTTCTTGTATTTGATATTCCTAAGAAGAGAGCTTTCATGCATTTGGATACAGTATTCACAATGGTTGATTTCGATAAGTTCACAATTCATCCGGAAATTGAAGGCCCTCTTAGAATGTTTGAGATTACCTTGGATAAGTCAGGGAAAGCGAAATTCAAGACAATCACAGATACACTTGAGCACATTCTGGCAAAGGTTCTTGCAGTGCCGTCGGTGGATCTTATCCGTTGTGGAGGGAACGACCTGATGGCAGCCCAGCGAGAACAGTGGAATGACGGTTCAAATACACTTGCAATTGCACCCGGTACAGTAGTCACTTACGAAAGAAACTATGTTTCCAACGATTTACTGGACAAGAAGGGTATCAAAGTTCTTACAATGAAGAGCTCTGAGGTATCAAGGGGCAGAGGTGGTCCAAGATGCATGTCATGCCCTGTAAACAGAGAAGATATCTAATTTAATAGTTGGATGTCCAATTATTTTTAAGGAGAAATAGAAAGTATGGCAGAAAAAATAGTAATCGCTCTAGGGGGAAATGCGCTTCAGTCCGGTAAGTCTGAAGCTACAGCAGAGGCCCAGCTGGAGGTTGTTAAGAAGACTTGTGAATACATTGCAGAGATAAGTGCAAAGGGTTATGAGATGGGAGTTGTTCACGGCAACGGTCCTCAGGTAGGAAGAATTCTTCTAGCCTCTGAGACTGCAAAGGATGTGACTCCTGCAATGCCTTTTGATGTTTGCGGTGCCATGTCTGAAGGATATATCGGATATCATCTGCAGCAGGCTCTCAAGCATTCCCTTGAGAAGAGAGGTAAGGACTTCCCGGTTCTTACAGTTGTAACTCAGATGGTTGTCGATAAGGACGATAAGGGATTCAAGAATCCAACTAAGCCTATCGGACCATTCTACACAGCTGAAGAAGCTAAGGAACTTGAAGAGACCAAGGGATACGCAATGAAGGAAGATGCGGGAAGAGGCTTCAGAAGAGTTGTTGCTTCTCCTATTCCTGAAGAAATTGTTGAAATTGAAGCTATCAAGCAGCTTTGGCCGACATCAATTGTAATCTCATGCGGCGGTGGCGGAATTCCGGTTGTCAAGCACGAGGACGGAAGCCTTGAAGGAGTTGCAGCGGTAATTGATAAGGACTTTGCTGCAGAACTTCTTGCGGAGCAGGTTAATGCTGACGTTCTGATGATCCTGACAGAGGTTGAAAAGGTTGCCGTTAACTTTAACAAGCCTGATCAGAAGGATCTTGATGTGCTCAATATCGAAGAAGCTAAGAAGCATATTGAGGACGGACAGTTTGCACCGGGTTCAATGCTTCCTAAGGTGGAAGCCGCAATGAAGTTCGTTCAGTCAGGGGAAGGTAAGAAAGCCATTATCACATCCCTTGATAAGGCAATTGAAGCCCTTGAAGGTAAAACAGGAACAGCTTTTGTGAAGTAAATTCACAAGAATTATGTGGCTTTAAATTTCACAAAATAACAGTTTGCAATACTTGTGGGGTAGGTCAACGGGCCTATCCCATTTTCTGTAGTGGGTGCTTATGAAAGAATGGATTAGCAAGAGAATAGATAAGGAAAAAGTGAAGAGCACACTTCTGGTGGCTATATTTGTTTCAATAGCTTCTCAGATCAGCTTTCATATTTTTTCGGGAGGCTTTATAGTTGCCTTGTCAGTTTTGATAATGGCGATTTTCATGTATCTTCTTGACAATGTGACTCCTACATATATAGCCATATGCTCAGGAATTTTTTCGCCTCTGTTCAGAATGTTGTTTCTGGTGGAACGCGGTATTGATATACAGGCTGCCAGTATGGCCGCACTGCCTGATATAGCATTCTTCTTTACATATGCAATGGCATATCCGTTGATATATAAATTTATCATCAAGGAGCCAAGGAATTTGGTGAACTATCCGACTGCACTTTTTTTGTGTGATTTTTTCTCCAATATGTCTGAAATGACAATGAGAAGCATAGAGGCCGGGAAAAACCTCATTGGGTTTGAAACCATTGCAGTGCTACTTTTAGTTGCATTTGTAAGGACGACACTGGTACAGGTGATTCTGATTGCAGTAGAAAGATATACTACAGTTCTTTTAAAAAGGGAAAATCTCAGTGAATATAAAAGGCTTCTGGGACTTGCTGCTCTGATTGAAGGCGAACTTCAGATCATGAAGAAATCCGTAAGGGAAATAGACGGGATAATGAAGGAAGCTTTCGAACTGTACAAGGACCTGGGAGCCAGGGGGATTGATAAGGCAACCTCAGGAAGGGTTCTTGCTATTTCCCAGCACGCCCACGAGATAAGAGGAGATTTTCAGGGTATAATAAGTACCATAGCTACCAGTTTTGTTGATCAGTACGATGATCCTCCCCTGACGATTAAGGAAATCATAGGAATTGAAAGAGAATTGGTCATGGGAATTGCCGGAGTTAAAAGCCGGGGTGTTTCAATAGTAATTAAAGCTAAAATCAATTTTCTGGTTGACGGATACTTTAAGATGATGTCAATAGTGAGAAACCTTATGATAAATGCCATTGAATCCTTTGACTGTCGTTCCGGCAACCTTACAGTAGATTTGGATGAAGAAGGTGATAACTATGTTCTTAAATTCATTGACAACGGGAGTGGGATGACCGAAAGCCAGCTCGAGTCGATTTTTTTGCCGGGGTTTTCCACAAAATTCAGTGAAGACACAGGAAAAATCCAGAGAGGGATAGGACTCAGTGTTGTTAAGGATTATGTTGAGAATGGCTTTGGAGGCAAAATTACCGTTTCAAGCGAAAAAGGCAAGGGAACAGTATTTACGATAACCTTTAAGAAGAATTTATTCAGAGAGGTGGAACAAGATGAGATACTACATAGTTGATGACAGTATAGGGATCGTCAAAGCGATCGAAAATGTAATAGAAAGCAGAGATATAGGAGATGTAATAGGATTTGAGACTTTTCCGGACAAGGCTGTAGAAGAGATTGTTTTAAAAAAACCGGATATAGTTTTGGTGGATCTTTTGATGCCCACAATGGACGGCATAGAGCTTGTGAAAAAAGTAAACTCAATAGATAATAATATTTCTTTCGTAATGATTTCAAAAGTAAGTGATAAGGAGATGATTGCTCAGGCGTACGATGCAGGCATAGAATTTTTTATACAAAAACCGATAAATCTGAAAGAAATCGAATCTGTTCTCGGTAACGTGGCTGAAAAGCGTAAGATGAACTCCATGATGAATGATATTAAGGGGATTTTCAGAGATGATGATAAAGCAAAACAATCTGCACAGGTCAGTTCCGCCGGTGATGAGATTTACTCGGATATCACATTCTTCCTCGGTATGCTGGGTATGAACGGTGAAAAGGGAACTACGGATATAATTAATATATGCAGATACTTGCTGCGCAACGGTGGCTTTTACAACAAAACAGCTCTCGAGGCTGTGGCGAATATGAGCGGTGACAGCAGTAAAAACATAGAGCAAAGAATGCGACGTGCTATTAAAAAGGGCCTTGGGAATGTGGCGGGCATAGGTTTGTCAGATTTCGGAAATGATATTTTTCAGATTTATGCAAACTATGTTTTTGATTTCAAAAGTATAAAAGATGAAATGAATTATATAGAAGGGAAAAACCAAAACGGCGGACGTGTTGCAATTCCAAAGTTTATAGATGGACTGATAATGTATAAAAATTCTAAAAATGTATAAAAAATTTATTTGAGTTTTTTTGAGTTTTTCTGAACCGTAATGTTAAAATCTAGACAAGGTTTATACAAAGATTTTCTCAAATTTTAAATGACAAACATTATGAAAGGAGAACTCATTATGGATTTAGCTAACATCACGGGTATCATCAATGGTTATATTTGGGCTATTCCACTAGTAGTGGTAGCAATTGTCGTGGGTTTATTTTTCACCATAAGTATGGGAGTTCCTCAGGTACGTCTGATTAAAGATATGGTGAAGTACCTTCTGAAGGGGAACAGTGATTCTAAGGAGGGAATTTCATCTTTCCAGGGATTCGCAATGGCTCTTGGAGGCAGAATCGGAGTCGGCAACATCGCAGGTGTTGCGACGGCAATTTGTTTCGGAGGACCGGGAGCAGTATTTTGGATGTGGCTTATTGCCATTGTAGGTGCAGGTTCTGCTTATGCTGAGTCTTCACTGGCACAGATTTATAAGGAAAAGATAGGTGGAGAGTATCGTGGAGGTCCGGCATACTATATTGAAAAAGGATTCTCGAATATGCCTAAGTTCGGAAGGGCATTTGCAATCCTTTTCGCTATCACCGGTGTTATTGCGAACGGATTTACAGGACCTACGATTCAGGCTTTCAACATCACGGATGCCACTAAGAATGCATGGGGAATTTCGCCATGGATAACCGGAGCTGTAATTGCAATCCTATTTGCACTTATAGTGTTTGGAGGAATGAAGAGGATAGGTAGAACTGCTGAGATCATCGTTCCTATCATGGCTATAGCATATATCGTTTTGGCACTTATTATTTTGTTCGTAAACTATGATAGGATTATCCCTACTTTCGGCGTTATCTTCAGATCTGCATTCAATATGGAAGCACTTTACGGTGCAGTATGGGGAAGCACAATTATATGGGGTGTTAAAAGAGGTATCTATTCTAACGAAGCAGGTATGGGCTCCGGTGCACACGCATCTGCAGCTGCAGAGGTTTCTCACCCTGCTAAGCAAGGTCTGGCACAGTCATTCTCAGTATATGTTGACACACTTCTCGTTTGTACTGCAACAGCAATCATGATCATATCGACGAATATGTTCAACGTTCAGAACGAGAACACCAAGGAGTTCGTGGTTCAGAACATTTCCACAGACATTAATCCGGGAACAGGATATACCCAGCTTGCTATTGATACATTGATTCCGGGATTCGGTTCAGGTTTCATAGCAATCGCTGTATTCTTCTTCGCATTTACCACATTGCTTTCATTCGCATTCTATACTGATGCAAACGCATCATACATTGCAAGAGGAGCTAAGTCGGAATCCACAAGGAAAGCTATTGTTACAGGTTCAAAGGTTATTCTTACGGCTATAATTTTCTGGGGTTCAATCAGATCTTCTGACGCAGCTTGGAACTTGGCTGATATAGGTGTTGGTCTGATGGCATGGGTTAACCTTATTGCTATATTCCTGCTTCAGAACAAAGTACGAACGGTATTTAAGGATTATGAGAAGCAGAAGAAGCTGGGACTTGACCCCGTATTCGTTCCTGAAGATTGTGGGATTGATGCTCCGCTTTGGGATGAGATTGCAGAAACAAAGTATGCTGCTCAGCTGACAGCAAAGAAAGAGGCTGAGGGCAAACTGGAAGCAAAGTAATTTTTTAAAATAAAAAAATTTTATTGTAAAGACATAGCATATTCAAGATTTTAAAAATCGTGAATAATTTAAAAAGTAATACCAAAACTAAAAGTAATGTAACAATTTAATATCGAAATATACAACTTCGTATATAATCTTCATTCGCGGGAGAACAAACACCTTATAACCTTCCCCGCAAAAGAACTCCGGCCCGGGCTTTGAGATGAACTTCCTTAAAAGCATACTGGTCGGAGTTCTTTATGAGAAAATAGTTTGGAACTATGTATTTTGTGATATACTTTCTGCAAGGCAGTACAGATTGCCTAAAAAGAAAAAGTGAGTATGTGAGTAAATGGCCATGACAAGAAAAATAGAACTTTTAATACCTGTCGGAGGGATTCCGCAACTTATAGCAGCTGTGGAAAACGGAGCAGATGCAGTCTACCTCGGGGGAACGGCTTTCAATGCAAGGATGAGTGCCGAAAATTTTGATATGGAAAAAATGGAAAAGGCAGTTGATTTCTGCCATCTCAGAGGTGTTAAAGTATATGTAACAATAAACACATTGATGAGAGATGAACAGCTTATCAAAGGTCTCAAATATGCACTGAACATGTGGGAGATCGGTGTTGATGCTCTTATCATTCAAGATCTCGGTTTTGGAGAGCTGATAAGAGAAAACATTCCAAATATGGAACTTCACCTTTCAACCCAGGGAACAATATATGGCGAAGGTGGGGCGAATGCCGCCAAGACCTTAGGTTATTCCCGAGTGGTGTTGGCTAGGGAAATGCCTTTGAATTTAATAGAAGGAGTCAGCAAAAATTCTGCGATAGAAACGGAGGTCTTTGTCCATGGAGCACTGTGTTTCTGTTTCTCGGGACAATGTCAACTCAGCAGATCCATAGGCGGACGTTCGGCTAATCATGGGATGTGTGCTCAACCTTGCAGACTTCCGTACAGACTGGACGGAGATTCTCCAAAGTACGAACTAAGTCCCAAAGATTTATGTCTTGTAGATTATGTGGGAGAGCTTATTAAGGCGGGAGTATCATCTCTTAAGGTTGAGGGCAGACTAAAATCTCCGGAGTATGTGGCAATAGTCACCGGGATATATCGTAAATATGTCGATGAGTTTTACGAAAAGGGGTCATATAAAGTTTCGTCAGATGACCGCAGGAATCTACTTCAGATATTCAATCGTGGTTCTTTCACGACAGGGTACATAAAGGAAGATACCGGTGATAATCTTATGTCCAAAGCCTTCCCTAAGAATCAGGGTATTTTTATTGGAACGGTTAGCGGGATATCAAAAGTCAGAGACAGATATGTGGCAGGAGTGATTTTAGATAGTGCAGATTTAGTAAAACAACTTTCCATGGGAGATATAATAGAAGCGAGGTTTCACGACTCTCATGGAAATCTGGTGACCCGATCTGCAACACTGACGTATTTAAATAATAAAAAACGAGGTGAGGTCAATGAGATAGACATGGGAGATTTTTTGACTCCTCTGCCTGGAGATGCGGAGATTTATAGAGTTGTAAGCAGAGACCTCAACAAGGCAGCAGCAGAAACGTATAAGAATAAAACCTTAGTGTCAGGTAAATATAAAAGGACGACACCGATAGATATGACCCTGAAAAGCGAGGGAAATGTGGTTATCCTGGAGGCACGTTCCGAATTATTGGATAAACCTGTATCTCAATTCATCAGCGTAGATGGTAGCACTGCTTCAAGGGATAATTTAGATAAAATACGAGAAAACTTAACGAAGCTCGGAGGAACACCATTTCGAGGGAGAAATATAACCATCAAACGCCCTATTCCCATGGCGCTCAAGATTTCACAGGTGAACAGTTTGAGAAGAGGGATTGTATCCAAGCTTGAAGTGGATATCATATCAAAGGAAAAGAGAAAAGTTCAGATTCATAAGGATTCAATAGATGTTTGTTCACAACCAAACTCGGGTGAAGTGTTAACAGAACCGACGGAATATACCAATATCGGAGAAAAATCGGATTGGAGATTGTCAGCCGGTGATAAACCGGAAGTGTATTTTTATTCGGTTGAGGATTTTGAAGAAGAAGTCGAGAAACAGAAGCTGCAAATTAAAAATAAAAAAACATTAGCCTTACTGCCACTTGCTGATATTTTGTTACACGGTATCTCGGTCGTAAATCTTGATGAGAAAGTGAAGATGAGAGGCTATGAGGACTGGATCCCCTATATTTCTAATGTTTCTATGGGTAAGGAAGACGAGATAATAGGGAGATGGTTGGAAATAGCTCATGAAATTGCTAAAAATAAAGGCCTTTATATAGGGAATTTCCAGTGGTATGAGAACTTCAAATGTGTGGGTGTTGAAATCTACGGAGATTTTGGTCTGAATATATATAACTCGAAGACGGCTGATCTGCTTGATAAATTGGGGTTTGCCGGAGTTATGCCAAGCAGCGAGACATATGGAGATGAAAATGGAGCATATCCAATGATGACAGCTCAGCATACAATAGACGGAAGCAAAATGCAGGATCGAAAGGGTATGAAGATCTCAATAGTGAGGAGGGATTGGAGTGACCAAATGATACTGGCAAAAAATGGAATTAAATGGGATAAAGTGAATGTGAACAAAAGAGTGTTTTTTGCAAAATGAGGAAAATAAACTGTTGTAGGGAATTTGCTGTAAGCCTGTATAAATCAACGTTATGTGCAGAAATAAAAACATTTCTTTTCTTGTGAAAACGTGTTGACAGGTAATTAACAGTCGTGTTATCTTGTATACATAAAAAACATGCAGCATTTGAGAAAGCTTTGACTGGGGAGGATTAATAGATGAGGAAAGAATGGGAAGGTTTCAAGCCCGGAGATTGGAATGAGAACATCCATGTGGACGATTTTATCAGTTTAAATTATAAACCATACGATGGTGATGAGAGTTTTCTGACCGGTCCTACAGAGAGGACCAAGGCAGTTAATGAGATTGTCAAGAATAAACTTGTTGAGGAGAGAAAAGCCGGTGGTACTTTGAAGGTTGATTCGGGCAGGATCATGAGAATTACGGCATTTCCTCCGGGATATATAGATAAGGATAGGGATATTATTGTCGGGCTTCAGACCGATGAAGTGCTGAAGAGAGGTATATGTCCTTTTGGAGGCAAGAGAATGGTGCTTCAGCAGATGGATGAGTATAATGCTGAGTTACCTGACAATATCAAGTATTTGTTCGAGAACATCACTACCCATAATGATGGAGTTTTTAAGGCATATTCCCCTGAAATGAAGCTTGTAAGGCACCTGGGTTATGTTACCGGTCTGCCTGATGCTTATGGACGTGGAAGAATTATCGGTGACTATCGCAGAGCAGCACTATATGGAATCGACTTCCTGATTCAAGAGAAAAAGAAGGACCACGATAGAATCTCCAACAGAATTTATGAGGGTGAAGAAAATATAAGATTAAGTGAGGAAATCTTTAATCAGATTCAGGCTCTCAAGGATATTAAGAAAATGGCTGAAAGTTATGGCTTTGACATAAGCCAGCCGGCTTCTGATGTGAAGGAAGCTATTCAGTGGACATATTTTGCATATCTTGCCGGAATCAAGGAGGAAAACGGGGCTGCAATGTCAATAGGCAGGACTGCTACTTTCATAGATGTATATGCTGAAAGAGACCTTGCGAGAGGCAAATATACCGAAGAAGAAATCCAGGAAATGGTTGATGATTTCATTCTTAAATTGCGCGTAGCAAGACATCTGAGAACTTCTGAGTACAATGAGCTGTTTGGTGGAGATCCTATGTGGATTACTGAGGGCCTGGCCGGAATAGGAAATGACGGACGACACAGGGTTACCAAGAATACATATAGAGTTCTCAATACCCTTTATAACCTCGGTCCTGCTCCTGAACCTAATCTGACAGTACTCTGGTCTAAGGAGCTTCCTGAAGCCTTCAAGAGATTTTGTGCTCAGGTTTCCATAGATACGGATTCCATTCAATATGAGAATGATGATAAGATGAGAGGACACTGTGGTGGAGATTATTCCATCGCTTGCTGTGTATCAGCTATCAAAATGGGCGAACAGATGCAATTCTTCGGAGCAAGATGTAATTTGGCCAAGACGTTGCTTCTTGCAATCAACGGTGGTATTGATGAGAAGTCGGGAGAAAAAGTCGGTCCGCAGATGGGACCTATGTCCGACGGACCTCTGGACTTTGATGAGGTTTGGAGGAGATATAACATTTATCTTGAGTGGATGCTCTCCGCATATTCAAGAGCTATGAATGTTATCCACTTTATGCATGATAAATATGACTATGAGAGGTCGCAGATGGCATTCCTGGATTCTGAAATCGGAAGACTGATGGCATTCGGCGTTGCCGGCCTTTCTGTAGCAGCTGACTCTCTTTCAGCTATCAAGTTTGCTAAAGTTACACCTATAAAGGATGACAGGGGTATCATAGTGGACTACAAAACTGAAGGTGAATTTCCTAAATACGGGACTGATGATGACCGTGTTGATGAGCTTGCTGTTGCCATATCTGAGAAGACAATCAGTGAATTGAGAAGATATAAATATTATAGAGATGCAGTTCCTACACTTTCGGTACTGACTATCACATCAAATGTTATGTACGGGAAAAAGACAGGAAATACACCGGACGGCAGAAGATCAGGTGAACCGTTTGCACCGGGAGCAAACCCAATGCACAATAGAGATGTTCAAGGAGCCGTTGCTTCTCTAAACTCTGTTGCTAAAATTAATTGGGACACGTGTCAGGACGGAATTTCAAATACATTTACAATCACTCCTGATTCCCTTGGTAAGGATGCTAAACAGAGAAAAGAGACTTTGGTTAAACTTCTTTCCGGTTATTTCAATCAAGGAGCTCATCACTTGAATGTAAACGTTTTGAATAAGGATGTTCTGGTAGACGCATATGAGAATCCTGACAAATATCCGGGCCTTACAATTAGAGTATCAGGATATGCAGTAAGGTTTAATGCACTTTCCAAGGCCCATCAGAAGGAAGTCATCGAGAGAACATTCCACGAAAGTATTTAGAATCAAATTATTCGACATCTGAAGTTTAAGAATTTGATTCAGTCGATACAATGTAGATAAATGTAGGGTTATAGAGTCCGGTAATATAGACACGACAACGGAAATTTAAATGGTTATATAATCAAGAAAGGAAAGTTTTAGTAATAAGGATGAAAACTGCAAGACTTCATTCAATTGAATCTTTTGGAGCTGTGGATGGACCCGGGATAAGAACGGTGTTTTTCCTTCAGGGCTGTCCTGCGCGCTGTGCATATTGTCACAATCCTGATACTTGGAATCCAAACGGAGGAAGAGAAGTGGGAGTTGATGAAATTGTGCACAAAGCTAAGAGGGGTGTTCCATACTATGGTGATGATGGTGGAGTAACTTTTTCAGGAGGCGAGCCATTGATTCACGGTGAATTCTTGTTGGAGGCCATAGATGCTCTTCATGGTGAGGAAATTTCAGTTGCCATAGACACAAGTGGTACATATTTTGACGAGTTCTCGGATATGGTTATTGAGAAAGCGGATATGTTGCTACTCGATGTTAAGCACATTGATGAGCATATGTTCAGAGAATTAACAGGAACAGGTCAGGGTCCGCTTTTCGATATTATAGAATCCATAAACGAGCACAGAACTCCCATATGGATAAGACAAGTTATTGTACCGGGGCTAAATGATACGGAGGAGTATGTCAAATCTTTAAATCAGTTCATTCAAAGAATCAAATCTGTCAAAAAGGTTGAACTGCTACCATATCATACGATGGCTACGGACAAATATGCTAAATTGGGTATGACATACCGCTTTGCGGACGTTAAGCCCATGGATAGGGACAGATGCGAGGAACTGGCGGAGCTTACCGTTACAGCCTAAGTTTGTATCGGGAATATGAGGAAGACACTCTCAAATGAAGGGTGTCTTTTTTAATGGGAAATATTGACATTTCATAAAAATAACTGTAAAATATTTCCAGAAGCATTTGCAGAGGTAGTCCACAGGAGAATGAGGATGATATATAAACTGAGAGGCAAGGGTGAAAATAGAGAGGTAAGAATTCGTATTCAAAGAGATGAGGACGTTGATATAACAGAATTCTCCAGGTTTTGTAATTTAGAGCCGAATCACAGTGTTTTCACCTGTGAGAATTCAGGGAGAGATTTTGTTTTCAAAATCGGAGACCGCATTTCTCTGTCTTCCTATCTTGAGGAAGAGAGAACTTTGG
The DNA here is from genome assembly GCA_022766365.1 of Clostridiales bacterium. Taxonomy (GTDB): domain Bacteria; phylum Bacillota; class Clostridia; order Peptostreptococcales; family Anaerovoracaceae; genus S5-A14a. The sequence goes on from JALENW010000003.1 coordinate 55,533, forward strand.
AAGAGGTTCTGAGCTTGCTTGAACAATGTACCGGGTTCTTCAATTTTATATTGATAAACGGATTTTTCTTGCCCTTTGTGATGTACGATATGGATAGAATTTGGATATCCACATATGGGAAAGTCAGTTTCATGTATTTACCCACAGATGGAATGGACGAAGGGAAAAACCTTATAGATTTCTTTGTAGAGTTGCTTTCCAAGGTGAGAGCATCTGATGATTCATGCAAAAATGGGATAGAGAAAATTATAGAGAACTTAATGCATCTTTCTTACTATGATGAGAACAGAATAAGGAGAATAGTGGATACATGTAGAGACAGGTACCTGGAACCTGTATACGATATAGGTGGTCAAATAAGGAAGGGAAGTACAAATGAATTATATAAGCTAAAGCAGGAGTTCAATCGGAATATGAGCGGAAATCACAGGGATAGCGGTTCAGGAAATTATATACACAATGTCACTACGGGAGAAATATTGGATATTAACCCGAAAGACGTATTGGAGATTAATGCTCAAAATATTGAGTTTGTAGTAAGAAATCAATAGAGCCCCGAATACATCGTGATCAACGATCAAAAATTTAAACAAAGTAAAAAACAGCAAATCCGGAAGATTTGCTGTTTACAATGATATACGGTAAAAAGTGGAAATAATATAGGTGAATGTGTGTTAAAAAGTAGTGTGGACAATTTCTTTATTTAATCAGTATATCGCCGGTCATCTCTTCAGGAATATCAAGACCCATGAGATAGAGCATTGTTGGAGCAATATCTGCAAGTTTTCCCCATCTTCCTTGAGGTTCCATCACTTCAGCGTTTTCGGCTCCATCTTCATACTCACCCCAGCCTGTGGCAAGTTCTTTAAACTCTCCGGGGGAATTGCTTATGTGTACCAGCGGGACAAGATTCAGAGAATGGGAAGTGACAATGTTGCCATCTTCATCTACCATAACATCTGAATTACCGTGGTCCGCTGTGAGGAGTATCTGCCCATCGACCGCAAGTACAGCATCCTTGATTATTTCAACGAATCCGTCGAGAAATTCAACAGCTTCCACTGCCGCCTTCATAACACCGGTGTGTCCTACCATATCGGAATTAGCAAAATTGAGAATGATCATGTCATATTTTTCAGAATGGATTGCATCAATTACTTTGTCTGTAACATCGGGAGCACTCATTTCGGGTTGGAGATCATAGGTGGCAACCGAAGGAGACTTAACCAGGATTCTATCTTCACCCGGATATGGATCTTCGACACCGCCATTGAAAAAGAAAGTAACGTGGGCATACTTTTCCGTTTCGGCGATTCTAAGTTGGTTTAAGCCAAGATTTGAAATGTATTCACCCAGGGTATTTCTAATTTTTTTAGGAGGATAAGCTATCTCTACATTCGGCATAGAAGCATCATACTCAGTCATAGTGACGTAATGAATATCCTTAGGTGTGATTTTTCGGTTCAAATCCTTAAGATCATCATCAACAAAAGCCCTGGTTATTTCTCTCGCTCTATCAGGCCTAAAGTTATACATTATTATTGAGTCGCCGTCTTTGACAGGTTGACCGTCTTCAATAAAAGTAGGTGTTACAAATTCATCGTTTTCTCCTCTGGCGTAGGCATCTGTCAATGCCTTTAATGCTGAACCTGCCATGAGATATTTGACCTCTCCGGCCGGATTATTCCCCATGGTAAGTGCATCGTAGGCGGTCTGAACACGTTCCCAACGTTTGTCCCTATCCATTGCGAAATATCTGCCTTCGATGGAGGCTATTTTCCCTATCCCCAAATCAGAGATCCTTTCCTCTAAAGCCTTGATATAATTTTCGGCACATCTTGGCGGAACATCTCTGCCGTCCAGAAAAGCGTGAATATATACCTCAGAAAGACCTTTCTCTTTTGCCATTTTCAGAAGAGCGAAAAGATGGTCTATATGGCTGTGAACTCCACCGTCGGACAAAAGCCCGAAAAGATGAAGAGCACGCCCTTTATCCTTTGCCCGCTCCATGGCTTTTACTAATGTTTTGTTGTCAAAAAAGTATCCATCTTTAATCTCTTTAGAAATTAAGGACAGATCCTGATAGACAATTCGCCCGGAACCGATATTCATATGCCCGACTTCGGAGTTTCCCATCTGACCATCAGGAAGTCCAACGGCTTCACCGCAAGCAATGAGTTTAGTCCAAGGATATTTTGCGAATATCGCATCTATATTAGGTGTTCGGGCGGCAGCGATTGCATTCCCGAAACGAAATTTATTCAAGCCAAAGCCATCAAGAATCATTAACATTGTGGGTCTTTTCATATCCTACTCCTAACTTTAAATTTGTAAACCGAGAAGATGTAATATAATATCTTGGGTGATATTCGTTTATTATGGGTTCAGTGAACTACTATGGTTTATAGAAGTCGTAGCTTACTGCCTTAAATGTATCAGTCTAAAAACTGATTTAATTATAGCAGATATTTTGATATAATTAAAGTTGGAGGTATAATAATGGCCGGTTTCAGTTGGAATAGAGAACAGAATATTGCAATACAGTCAAAGGCAAAAGCTATATTGGTTGCGGCAGCTGCAGGATCAGGCAAGACGGCAGTTATGGTTCAGCGCATCATTGAACTTATCAAGGCGGGTACGCCTATTGATAAGATGTTAATCGTAACTTTTACAAATGCCTCCACAGCAGATATGAAGGGGAAGATTCGAAAGGCCGTTAAGAAGGAAATTTCGGACTCTGATGATCGTCGGAAAAGAGAACTTTTCCGAAAACAGCTGGATTCTCTCGGTAGGGCTAATATAAGTAATTTTCATGGTTTTGCTATGAATGTAATCAAGCAGTTTTTCCACAAGCTGCCTGATCTTGAGCCGGGGTTTCGGGTTGAGGACGACCTCAGGCTTAAACTAATTAAAAGTCAGGTTATGGACGATCTGTTTTATGAGTACTTTAATCGTGATGATGAAGAATATCAAAAATTTACCGAATTTCTGGATTCTTATACGGACGGGAGGAAATTTGTGAAGATCAAGGAGCAGATACTTGAACTCCACGAATCATTTAGAAATATTCCCAATTACATGATTGAAATCCCTGAGATGATCGATAAGATGAAAGGAATCAGAACCGGCGATGATTTTTTGAACTACAACGATAATAGGAATCGATACATCGAAAGGGTAAAAAACCTTGCGGAAGTCATATATAAAGATTATCATCGTGCAAAAAATGATGCAAAAGATAAAGGCTACGATGAGCTTTTGGGAAAAGTGATCATACCGTTAAGAGAAGCACCGGCAGAGAAGTTAAAAGATAAAATAAATTCGGAAGACTTTGAATCGGCCCTGAATTCAGCGAGGGATCTTTCCAATCTTAAATATAGCTTGCCGTCTGCCAAAGAGTTAAATGTTACAAGCGATGAAAGGAAAATGCTGCAACAGCAGAAGAAGAGTTTCGACGAAGGTTCTTTGAATGCAAAATCTTTAAAAGGTAGACACAAACTGCTGGAGGAAGTTGTAAAAATCTTAAAAATACTTACAAGGAACGGTGATGATCTTGACGGTGAAGTGGCATATTATCGTAAGACTCTAAATAATGCAGAATTTATTTTAAATTTTACATTGGAATTCGATAGGAGATATTCAAAAGCTAAGAGAGAAGCCGGAGTCATTGATTTTTCCGATATCGAGCATTTTGCTATTGAAATATTAAACGACAGAGGAGCATGTGATTTCTACAGAAAGAAATTTGACTATATTTTTGTAGATGAGTATCAGGATACGAGTGCCCTTCAGGAATATGTGATTCAAAAAATTGCAGCTGACAGTTCTCTTTTCATGGTTGGAGACATCAAACAGAGTATATATTCTTTCCGAAAAGCAGATCCAAGTATATTTCTTTCCAAATACGAGGGATTTACCCATGAGAGAAATATGAATACGCAGGATGGTCATGATAGCGGAACCGGTATAGGAGGCAGAGGAGATGGAGACGGTATTGAGGAATCTGATGAAGAGATTGTCGTAGATCTGTCAGCAAATTACAGAAGCAAAATAGAAATTCTTGATGAAGTAAACAAGATTTTTTTTGATACTATGACGGGATACGACGAAAACAGCAGCCTTAAGCACGGTGCACCAAACCCCACGGACTTACACCATGAGCCTGTGTATTATCTGGTTAACGATGATAAGGAGAACTTTAAGGGTAGAGACAGGGCAGAGCTGGAAGCTGTTGCGATTGCTAAAATAATCACAGAAAGCCTCGGAAAAAAATATTACGATTCAAAAGATGAGACAATCAAGGAAATCGGATATGGGGACATTGTCATATTATCAAAAGCTGTAAAAAATCACGGCACGAAAATGGCGCGAAAACTTGAAGAATTCGGGATTCCGGTGTATGTAACGAAGAAAGGGGATTTTTTCGATGCGATTGAAGTAAGAATTTTCTTCAATTTGTTACAAGTCATCAACAACAGACTTTTAGATTTACCTCTTTTATCTGTTTTGCACTCTGAACTTTTCGAATTCAGCGAAGCTGAACTTGCAGAAATCGCTTTGAGCAAAGAGCAGTATTTCTACCTGAAAATGATGGACTATCTGGACAGAGGAAGAAATCAGGAACTGAGGGACAAAATATCAGCTTTCGATACACTTATAAAGGATTTTTCTGAATTTTCCATGGAGAATGATCTCGACGTACTTCTATGGAAGGTAATGCAGGATACCGGATATTTCCTGTCAGTGGGAGCAATGCCTATGGGAGAATTAAGGCAGGGAAATCTTCAGTATCTTGTGGAACTTGCTTTTGAATATGAAAATAACGGAAATACGGGCTTGAGCGGCTTTCTTGAAACTTTGAACAAAATAAAAACTGATGAGACACTTATGATGGAGGAAACCGACGCGGCAGGAGAGGGAAGAAACGCAGTCAGGATCATGACTATACATCAGAGTAAGGGTCTTGAATTTCCAATGGTAATTCTGGCAAGATATAATAATGCACTGAGGGCAGGTAATATGGAACGTGCGTGGGCATTTAATAAAGATTTAGGCCTTGCCTTGCCCGGAAAAGAAGGTATCTTTTCACAGGGAAAGAAGACTATTCTTCAAGAGATGATTGAAGCGATAAAGTACAAGGAAAACATGGAAGAATATCTCAGGCTCCTATATGTGGCTCTGACGAGAGCCACTGACATTTTGAATGTGGTCGGAGTATGCCCGGCTTCATCTGTTGAATCTTTTGCAACTTTAGCAGAATGGCATGGCAGGAAAGAAGAAATCGGCATAGAGGAACTTGATGATTTTGCCGCCATGACTGAATTGCCCGAATCCATAGAAAACCAACATGTGGACATTGACGTTGATGAGAATGTCAAGAGAGCAGTGTATGAAAGGCTTAGTTATCGATATCCGTTTGAAGATGCCGGTCTTGTCAGTCCAAAGTATTCTGCGACAGAGGTGAATAAAATGCCGTTCTATGGTGAGGAATACGCCGTAGGACAGGCTCCCGGGTTAACAGCTGTAAATGGTCAAGACTATGAGTCAAATATTCAGTCTCAGGCGATGACTCGACCGAGATTCTTGGCGGCTCAGGTGACACCGGGAGCTGCCGGGAGAGGTAGTCTTTATCACAAGATTCTGGAAATGAGCAGCTATTCTGATGGAGTTGCCGAAGGTTATGCGTACCTGAAGCAGTTATCAAAGGACATGGTCGCCAAAGATATAATGACTGAAGAAGAACTAAAAACAGTAAATATAAACCTGATTGCAGATTTTTTTAATACGGATCTTGCCCGCAGAATGGCTAAAGCAGCTGAAAGAGGACTTCTTTTCAAGGAACAGAAATTCATATATTCAACAGATGCCGATGACGAAATCTTCCATGGCCTTGATGAAAGAATAAAATTAGGCGCAAATAAAGATGACTTAATGCTTCAGGGAATCATCGATGCTTTCTTTATTGAGGAAGATGAAAAAGGCGAAAAATATTTTGTTTTGGTGGATTTCAAAACAAATAGGATAGATGTGAATATAATAGACAGAGAAATTGAGAGAATTAAAAAAACATACGAAAAACAGATGCTTATCTACGAAAAAACTCTGGAAAACAGCTACCTTATCTCTACGGAAGAACATATACCTGTTAAGGAAAGAATTATTTATTTGATTGGAACGAAAATTTGCATAAATTTGTAGCTCTTGTGTGGTTTTTCACAAATAGGGTATAAAGATATTGAATTTTGATTAACCGGAGAAGAGTTCACCGGATGGAGGATGTAATGAGAAACAGGAATCAATATTCTGAAATGGATAGAACATGGTTCGGCCTTAATGAACCTGATTCGTCTGAAGTTGCTGCAGATGTTGTCGTATTTGGAATTCCCTTTGACGGAAGTGAAAGCGGTAGGGGAGGTTCTGCGGATGCACCTGATCTTTTGAGGAGAAACACTCTGAAAGCTAACCCTTGTACAGAGGATCTTGATATATTCGATCAGCTTAAAGTTTATGATGGTGGAGATTTCAGAGGTACGGACAGGGAAACCATATATCGTGAAGTAGAAGATTATGTAACGTCACTTGTGGAGCTGAGAAAGCGTTTCACCATGATAGGAGGGGATCATAGTGTTTCGATTCCTGTAATCAAGGGAATTGACAATAAGATTTCCGGAAGTCTCGGCATAATTCATCTGGGTGCTTATATGGATCTCAGAGATGATGAAGACGGTGACAGGCTCAGCAGTTCAACGGCCCTTTCAAGAGCTCTTGAGATGGAGTCGGTAAAAGGTTCTGAAAGTATCTATTACATTGGGATAAGAAGCATTGATAGGTACGAATTCGATAAGGTAAAGTCAGGAAAGTTCAATATCAAATCTTCTAAGGACTGTTTTTTGGAGGGTGCTGAGGCAGTTGCTCTTGACTGTGTCTCAAAGATGAAGGAGTTTGACAATATTTATCTTACATTCAATATAGATGTGTTGGATCCCGGGTTTGCTGCAGGAACAGGTATGCCTCAGATGGGAGGCTTGACACCGAGAATGACATTTGATATTTTGTCTGTTTTATTTGACAGACTTAATATATTAGGTTTTGATATGGTTGAAATTGCGCCAACTCTTGACGACAGTTTGGCCTCAATGTATGCAGGGCGTAAGCTCGTTAAACAGATGTGGGCTTATTGGGCTGCTAAACTCGGTAAGCTTGAAAAGCTTAATGATTAAGTGAGGAGCAGGTATAAGATGAAAGGTTTTATTAAAGAGTTTAAAGAATTTATTTCAAGAGGCAACGTTATTGATTTGGCAGTTGCTGTAGTAATAGGAGGCGCATTTACAGCAATCGTAAACTCACTGGTGAACGATATTATCATGCCTGTGATAGGTATTATAATCGGAGGAATAAGCTTCGAATCATTATCTGTAGCCGTTGGAACAGCAGAAATCAAGTACGGTATGTTCATACAGACTGTCATAAACTTCTTGTTGATAGCTTTCGTGATTTTCTGTGTAATCAAGGGAATCAATAAGTTCAAGAAAAAGGAAGATAATGTTTGTGAAGAGCCGGCAGCACCTGCGCAGGATATAGTGCTTCTGACTGAAATCAGGGATCTTCTTAGAAATAACAAGTAATATGATAACATCATTAAAGGTTAACAATTTCATATAAAATGAATGGAGGCATAATATGAAACTTAAAGAGAATATGGCAAAATTATTAAATGAACAGATTAATGCTGAAATTTTTTCGGCATACCTTTATCTGGATTATTCAAACTATTTTGAAGATAAGGGTCTTAACGGCTTCGCTAATTGGTATATGATCCAGGCGAAGGAAGAAATGTCTCACGCCATGATGTTCTATGATTACGTACATGGAAACGATGGTAAAGTTGTTCTTGAAGCCATTGATAAGCCTGAAGGAAAGTTTAAGGATGATATGGACGTTTTAAAGGCGGCTTTGAAGCATGAGGAATATGTCACAGGTCTTATCAACAAGATGGTTAAAGCTGCAAGGGAAGCCGATGATTTGAGAACGGAACACTTTTTGGCATGGTTTGTAAATGAACAGGCTGAAGAAGAGACAACTGCTAAGGATCTTATCACCAAGTATGAGCTTTTTGCAACAGACGGGAAGGGACTTTATGCACTGAATGAGGAACTGGCTGGCAGGCAGTTTACACCTCCCGAAAATGAATAATAGGCCGTTTATTACGCGATAGTTTTGTTTTCCCGGTGAATAGGTAAGAAGACTTGACCGGAACTTGACCAGAGCAAACAGTTTCAACAAGTGATTAACATTCCAGTGCTCCGCAGTGCTTTCTGTGGAGCACTTTTACAGCAAGGTTGTAAGCTTTAGCTAGCAAAAGTGTTATGGGCAAAAGGAGAAGGAATTGAAGAAAGAGAAGTATAGGGTAACGGGTATGACGTGTGGAGCATGCTCTGCCCGTGTGGAGAAAGCTGTGAAAAAACTCCCGGGAACAGAAGATGTGCAGGTTAATTTGCTCACCGGGAGTATGCTTCTAAAAAGAGACGAAGGACGCATTTCCACAGAAGAAATTGAGAAAGCTGTGGAAAATGCAGGATATCGTGCGCGTATTGAAAGCAATGGAATGAAAAGTGTACGGGGAGGTACGAAATCAGGACGTAACCATGGTGACGTTGGTGCTTCTCAATCTGATATGAATCCCGGCGATGAGGGAATCGGGAGTATACATAGAGAAGAAGCGAAGAGAAAAGGCGGGATTTTTATGTGGTCTCTTCTGTTTCTTGTGCCTCTAATGTATTTTAGCATGGGTCCTATGATCGGTCATATGCTGGGGCATTTGCTTGGAATCGATATTAATCTTCCAACGGGTTCGGAGCTTTCTAACACTTTTAGCCAGTTCATACTTCTGTTGCCAATTATTTATTTGAATCGGGAGTATTTTGTGAAAGGTATTCCTGCACTGTTCAGGGGAAATCCTAATATGGACAGCCTTATTGCCATGGGATCAGCCGTTTCGACTATATATGGAATATTTTCAATGTATGCAATGATTTACGGAGAAGAGGGACATCACATTTATTTTGAGTCTGCGGGAATGATTCTAACCCTGATAACAATGGGTAAATACCTTGAGGCCGGAAGTAAGGGAAAGACTACAGACGCCATTGAAAGATTGATGAATCTTACACCGAAAACGGTCATAGTTGAGAGAGAGGGAGAGGAGGTCGAAATCCCCGTGGAAAACCTGAGAGCAGGTGATGTAATGGTGATAAAGCCGGGTCAGGTCATAGGTGCCGATGGGATAGTTGTATCAGGGGAGAGTTGGGTTGAACAATCTGCTATTACCGGAGAAAGCGTTCCTCTTCCTAAGAAAAAGGGTGATGAAGTTATTTCTGCAACTTTGAATCAGAACGGTCTGCTTAAAGTTCGGGCTGAGAGGGTAGGCGATGACAGTACAATAAATCAAATAATAGCTCTTGTCAACGAGGCTAGTGCAAGCAAAGCTCCCATCGCACAGATGGCAGATAAAATTGCAGGGGTATTCGTTCCGACAGTAATTTTCATTGCACTGCTCACCTTTGGTATATGGATGATTGCAACCGGTGATGTGGCCATGGCTGTAAACTGTGGAATTAGTGTCCTTGTGATTTCATGCCCTTGTGCGTTGGGTCTCGCGACACCTGTGGCAATAATGGTGGGCACAGGAAGGGGTGCAGAGGAAGGTATACTTATAAGAGGGGGAGAAGCTCTGGAGAGACTTCACTCGGTAGATGCTGTTTTGATGGACAAAACAGGTACCATAACAGAGGGTAAACCTAAGGTTACTGATATTGTCCCCTTTGGTATCTCCGATGTTGAATTCATGGAGATTGCCGCAGCTCTTGAGCGGGGATCAGAGCATCCTCTCGGTGCAGCTATATTATCATGTCAAAGGGAAATGTACTCCGATGGAGAGCTACCCGAGGTTGAGGATTTTCATGCTTACTTTGGAAAGGGTGTAAAGGGAAAAGTTCTAGGTCGTATTGTGTACGGAGGGAATCAAAGCCTGATGGATGAAATAGGCTTAAACCTTGAGGAGGATGTACTTGCTAAAATAGGGAAGTTTGCGGAAGAGGGCAAAACTCCCATGATATTTGCAGATGATGAGGGGATTATCGGTATAGTTGCTGTGGCAGATGTAGCGAAACCTGACAGCAGGCAGGCGATAGCATCATTTGAAAAAGAAGGCGTTGAAGTGGTAATGCTCACCGGGGATAATAAGATAACCGGTGAAGCTGTAGCAAGGAAGCTGGGAATCGATCGTGTTGTAGCGGAGGTCATGCCTCAGGATAAGGAGGCTGAGGTCAGAAAGATGATGAATTCCGGAAAGACTGTTGCTATGATTGGTGACGGGATAAATGACGGCCCTGCACTCGCTCGTGCTGATGTGGGTATTGCAATAGGTGCCGGAACAGATGTGGCTATAGAAAGTGCAGACGTGGTTTTGATAAACAACAGGCTTACAGATGCATTTGCAGCTTTTAAATTGTCAAAGGCTGTTATAACAAATATTAAGGAAAATCTCTTCTGGGCGTTCATATATAATACGATCTTGATCCCCGTAGCAGCCGGTGCTCTTTATCCTTTGTGGGGAATAATATTAAATCCTATGATGGGAGCTGCAGCTATGAGCCTGTCCAGCTTTTGTGTTGTGATGAATTCCTTAAGGCTGAGATTTTTCAAAAGACCGGAGGCTGTTTATCTTGAAAATAGCGGCTCCGATGATTATAATATAAAATTAAAGGGAGCGAGAAATTTTCTCATGAGTTCTGATGGAAATGTGGAGAATGAATCTGACGAAAAGATTTCTTTATCAAATGAAGTTGAGAAGGAGAAAGATGTAATGAAATATGAGTTGAATGTTAAAGGTATGATGTGCGAAAACTGTGTGAAACATGTAGATAAAGCACTGTCAGCTATGGAGGGTGTTAAGTCTGTGAATGTGAATCTTGAAAAGAACATGGCGACGGTAGAGGCTGATAAGGAAATCTCTAAGGAGGAGTTCGAGGCCGTAATTGCAGAGGCCGGATATGAATTGGTATAAGCTCGGAAGAGCTATAGGTGTCATAAAAAAGAATGAGACCGGGGATAGCAATGAAGCTATCGGAAACCGCAGAGAGCATTGTACGGTAGATGGGGTTGCAGATATCATAGAAGTCCGGAGTGATAGACTGAGACGGGAAGCCACCGAGTTAGGAGAATTCCCGAAAAAGAGGGAATATGAGATCGGTGAAGGAATCAAGTCTTATACAGCCGACAGCTTACCGGAGAATATAATTTCGTCTTCTGAGTCCAAAACAGGAGATTCTGTTTTAGGGAGCTCCGAAATCGGGACTCGGGATAAAGATATAAATATTAATAGCCTATCCATGAGGAAATATATACTCATTTTATTCGGAGTAATACTCTTTTATTTAACAATCAAGAACATCGCTGTTGTAACGAAATATGCCGGAGCTTTCGTATCTTTCTTTACACCGTTTATACTTGGTGCGGCTCTTGCGTTCATTATTAATGTACCGATGACTAAAATTGAAAACCTGCTGTTTGGGAAGTTACCCGGTAATCCGGCAACAAGGCTTCAAATGATTGCTAAGTCCTGCAAGCGACCTGTGAGCATGGTTATCACTTTAATTCTGGTCTTTGGAGTTATCACTGTTGCCGTTATGAATATTGTTCCTCAGCTCGCAAATACTTTGGAATCTCTTGCGATTGCACTGCCCGGGGCAATTCACAGGTTAGAGGAGTGGATTGCGGCGAACGCAGGAAAAATAGATGCCCTTCAAAACATGATGAGCAAGATAAATATCAATTTTGATTCTCTGGGAAAGGAACTGGCCTCCACAGCACAAAGATGGGCATCAACATTGCTTAACAGCAGTTTTAGTACGGTTTCAAACATATTGAATGGAATTGTACAGTTTGTGATAGGACTAATATTTTCCATATATGTTCTGCTTCAGAAGGAAAAACTTTCAAGACAGGGCAAACAGGTGGTATATGCCTTTTTCCGGGAGGAGACAGCTGATAAGGTAATGTATATTCTGGGAATGACAAAGGATGTATTCAAAGGATTTATTTCGGTTCAATGTGTGGACGGAATAATCAATGGAATCCTTTTCTTTATTATATTGACGGTTTTGGGAATTCCGTATGCGATAATGATCAGCATAGTGACGGGATTTATGGCTCTAATTCCTATCATAGGTTCTTTCATTGGTGCCGGCATAGGAATTATATTGATTCTTATAGTAGATCCATCCCAGGTCTTTTACTTCATATTGATGTATGTGATCATTCAACAGCTTGATGGTAATGTAATCTACCCGCTGATTGCAGGGAACACGGTAGGGTTACCGTCCATATGGGTGCTCATGGCAGTGACTGTAGGTGGAAGCATGATGGGTGTTCTCGGTATGGTGCTTTTCATACCGATCTGTTCCGTTGTATATCAGCTAACCAGGTATTACGTATTTAGAAGACTCGAATGTAACAGCGTCCCATCGGAAAAATGGGAAAACCCGGTTGACCTTGATATAGAGGTTCTTGATAAATAATAAGACAGACTCTGTAAAAATAATACGGAGCAGGGGCTCAATTTTTAATTTTGTACTCCCTAAAGTAAACTGGCTTATGCTTAGTTTCAAGTGAGTCAAATTTCTTTTGAGAACTCCTGCTCCTTTGTTTTTTTGTGCAAACTATGTTCGCAAATAGTCGGTTTATGACGAATCTGAGATAAGTTATATTATGGAGTCAGCATGTTCATATAATAAGATACAAGAGTTTACTCCATACTTTTTAATGAGTCAATCATATTTATTCGCCTGATTTTGAAGTACATTATCAGATTGACCAGACATGCAAACAGCATAGTCAAGCCGAAGGAAATCAGGTAGCTGTACCAAGCTATTCTCAGGTGGAAGTAGATCATCTCAACCTTAATCTGGTGCATTACAAAAGCATGCAAAAGGTGTCCCAAACCTAATCCTATTGCTGCTCCGAAAGCTGTGAGAAATGTGCTTTCCCTGAAAATGTACAAAGCCGTTTCATGGGGATAAAATCCCAGGACCTTAATAGTTGCAATCTCCCTTACTCTTTCGGTTATGCTGATATTTGACAGGTTATACAAAACAATAAGTGCGAGGCCCGCAGCGGCAAGGCAGATCACAGCAATAACGGAATCGAGACTGTTCATCATATTTTTAATCCTGGTGTAGTTATCCCGATTGATTATAGTTCCGCTCACACCGGAATGTCCCATGGTGTCCACTGCCGCCTTCATTATTTTGTCTGTCTCCTTTTCATCACCAAGTGAAGCGGGTCTTTCGATGCCCTTGATGTTGGCAAAGGCAGAGTTGATTGTTGCCTTATCTCCAAAACTCTCTTCATACGTAGCGGTACTCATATAGATGTAGTTATCTATGAAGTTTTCGGTGATATCGCTTACGATAAGATCGGCAGATTTGCCGGATTTTGTTTTTAGGTTTATCTTTGAACCGATATGAATTTTTTCTTCTTCAGCGAGCTTCTCGCATATTATAATCTTGCCTTTATCGGGAATATTAAGTTTCTTCCCATGCATTTTAAGGTTGATAAATTTGGAAATATCCTTTTTGTCTGTTGCAACAAGCTTAAGATTTACATTGGATTTTCTGCTCTTGTAACGCAATTCTTCGCCATGGAAAAACATCGCATCATCGATGGAATTAACGGATTTGATAAAAACTTTTTCCCGTTTTCTCATGTCATTATGAAATGTTATGGCAAAGTCATAAAGTGTTATATCTTCGTATTGAAAATTGGCGACGTTCTTTATCGAATCGTTGATACCGAAGCCTGTCAGCAGCAGGGCCGTACAACCGCCTATACCCAAAATCATCATGAAGAGACGTTTTTTGTATCTGAATATATTCCTGAATGTTACTTTATAGAGGAAGCTGAAATGTTTCCAAAGGAAAGGAACTTTTTCTAAGAAAATTCTTTTTCCTTCCTTTGGAGCTTTGGGTATGATCAGAGATGCCGGCATTCCTTTTCTATCCTCGTGAAAAGCAATGAGTGTAGCTCCGAGAGCTCCGGCAACACATACGATAAGTGTTGCAATACCCAGAGGTATGTCATGAGGATATCTGATTGTAGTATCAAAATGGTAAACGGCCTGGTAAGCATTCCAGATTGTAAGAGGGAAAATATAACTTCCCAGAAGATAGCCGGATATTGTGCCTATTACAGTAGCACTGCCTGCATAAAACAGATACTTGCCTAAAATGGATCCGTCTCTGTAACCCAGTGCTTTGAGAACACCTATCTCTGTGCGTTGTTCATCAACAAGTCTTGCCATCGATGTCATAACTACAAGGGCTGCAACAAGGAAGAAGAAGGCGGGGAATACATTAGCAATTCCTCGGACTATGTTGGCGTCCCTTTCGAATGCGGAGTAACCGGGATTATCACGTCTGTCCAAGAGGTATGTGACGGGTTTATCTATCTTGCGCGTAGCTTCTTCTATTGCACTTTCGGGGGCATTTTGAATGCCCATCGACTGAAATTGAGCATTTACCTTGTCCTTGACATCTTTAACCAATCTGTCGTATCGACTGTTTGCACCAATCTTCATGGCACTTGACATCTCTTTGCGAAGGTTGTCAACCAAACTTTCATATTCCTTAGTGTATATCTTGGGGCGATCTTTTAAAGTGAAGTTTACAGAAGTGTAAAAGTCTGTTGCGAAGGCTTTGACAGGAACATAGATAAAAGCCTCTATGTTGCCGTTCCCGAGATTTGTATACCCCCTTTCCTTATTCAGATACAGAGGTGATGACCCGATCCCGACAATTTTAAAACTATGAGTTTTAAATGAATCTATTGCAGTCTTTTCTTCATCTTTGTCACCGTCAGGCTTTGCAATGGAAATTGTTCTTCCTATATCATCTTTTGAAAAAATATAATCATCAGCAAGACATTCATCGGACTTCTTAGGGAGTCTTCCATGGGATACTTTCGGCATATCTACGTTTTTTTCGGGAAGTGAAATCGCTTTGACAACTCCGGAAACTCTCTCGTTGTCTTCATATATAAAATCATGAGACTTAAAAGCTTCCACCTTGGAAACTTGGTCAGATTTGATATGAGATTTTATTTTATCAACGTCGGAAGGTTCAAATCCCAGAGAAGAAATCATTTGAAAATCACTTAGATTTTGATCTGTGACCAGTTTGTCTACAGTTGTAACCATAACGTTTGTGGCTTGTATCAGCCCTGCAAAGAACCCTACTCCAAGGGCGACGATGGCGATAATCGCAAGATATCTTCCCAAACTTTTTGTAATTTCTCGTATCGTACTTTTAATTAACATTTCTGTGCTTTCCGGTTCTATCTACCATTCTATATCTTCAATAGGGGTAATATTGTTATTAATCTCTTCTGCCGTTACAGTCCCGTTTTTAACATGGATTATTCTATCAGCCATTGCCGTAAGAGCTGTATTATGGGTGATTATGATGACGGTCATTCCGGTTGCCCGGCAAGTGTCATATAGGAGACGCAAAACATTTTTTCCGGTTACATAGTCAAGTGCCCCGGTGGGTTCATCACAAAGCAACAGCTTCGGATTTTTGGCTAATGCTCTCGCTATGGCAACACGTTGTTGCTCACCTCCTGAAAGCTGAGACGGAAAATTTTTCAATCTTTCTCCCAGACCCACATGCCCAAGTACCTCCTCTGAATCTATCGGATCATCACAAATTTGAGTTGCCAGGCTCACATTTTCCACAACTGTAAGGTTATTGATAAGGTTGTAGAATTGGAATACGAAACCGATATCATGACGCCTGTACTGAGTTAACTCCTTCTTTGAATAGCCGGAAATATCCTTGCCGTCTAACAGGACATGCCCCTCCGTCAGGGTATCCATTCCTCCAAGTATGTTCAGAAGAGTTGTCTTTCCTGCTCCGGAAGGACCAACTATCACTACAAACTCACCCTTTTCAATGTTAAAGCTGGCATCCTTCAAAGCCTCTATATCAACTTCACCCATGTGATAAACTTTTTTCACATTTCTAAACTCTACGTAGCTCATCATTCTAATCCTTTTCTGACATTTATGATAAAACAATTATATCACATAGATATGTTTTGTTAAAGCAAGAAAACCCGTGCCGCGCAGATGATGTCACCTGATGATGTCACCTGATATAGATTAGAGCATTACAGATATTTTGTTTCTGTGTAGGTAAAAATGGAAATTTCTCAAAGTATGTGGTAATATAAAAGAGAGAATCAAAATCGTTAAAAACTCAAATCGAGAGGTGTAGATATGTTAAAGAGAATTCTAATAGGGTTACTTTGTATAATCGTTGCCGCCTGTTTGCTGCTTCCGGCGGTTCTGACTTTTGCAGAACCTGTGCAAGAGATGGGAACTGAGGAGAGTAAAATCAAAGATGAAAAACGGGATCCGAACAAGCTGACCATTCTGTTTGAACACGATATGCACTCTCATCTGGAACGCTTTCCTCAGATTGCTACGATAATCAAGCAGACGAAGGAGGAAGACCCGGATACGATTGTATTGGATGGCGGTGATTTTTCAATGGGGACACCGTATCAGACTGTTTTCAGAACAGAGGCTGCAGAACTGAGAATGATGGGATTTGTCGGATTTGATGTTACGACCCTTGGAAATCATGAATTTGATTACAGACCTCAGGGCTTGGCGGATATGTTAAACAGAGCGGTGGAATCATCACGAGAAGACAGTAAGAAATTTGATGAGGATAATGAATTCAGATTCAGGTTCAGACCTAAGGATAAGCCTGAAAATCCTTATGTTTTGCCACAAATGGTCAACTCTAATATTGATATGGAAGCGACGATTAAAGATGATAAGCTGAAGGAAAAAGGAGAATCTTTAAAGGCTGCTTTAGAAAATTATGGCAGCAAAGAGTATACGATTATTGAGAAGAAGGGGAAGAAGATTGCAGTCTTCGGTATTTTTGGAAAACAAAGCCTGGAGTATGCACCGGAGGCGGCAACTGAGTTTAAAGACCCTGTTAATGCTGCCAAAGCCACTGTTAAGAAAATCAAGAAGGAAAAACCGGATGTAATAATTGCTGTTTCACACAGTGGGACAAGTGAGGACAAGGAAATGTCCGAGGACGAGATTATGGCGAAAGAAGTTCCCGATATAGATGTAATAATCAGCGGACACAGCCATACGCTTTTGAACGAGCCTATTACAGTTGGCAGTACAACCATCGGATCCTGTGGCGCTTATTGCGAAAATATTGGGAAAATCGTTTTGACAAGATCCAAAGAAGGGGAGAAATTTCAAAGACAGGGCTATGAAGTTTTGCCTCTTGCATCTGTAGCTTCTGATGAGGAAGCTGCCAGGGAACTTGAAAAGTTCAAGAAATTAGTGGACGAAGAATTTTTCAAGCCATACGGCTACAAGTGGGATCAGGTATTGACCACGAGCAAATTTGATTTTGAACCTACTGAGAATCTTGGAACTGTACAGAAAGAAGAACGACTTGGTAATATAATATCCGACTCATTTATATATGCGATAAAGGAAGCGGAGGGAGATAAGTATTCTCCTGTAGATGCTTCCATTATGAATGCCGGAACCGTAAGAGGAACCTTCAAAAAAGGGCCTATAACTACAGCAGATGCCTATAATTCCCTTTCTATCGGCTCGGGACCCGATGGGAAGCCCGGCTATCCGTTGGTGTCGGTCTACCTTAACGGGGATGAATTGAGAGCCCTTGCGGAGGTGGACGCTACCGTTTCAGAATCCATGACAGAGGCAAGGCTCTATGTTTCGGGGCTCATGTACAGGATTAATCCTCACAGGCTTTTTCTTAACAGAGTATCGGAAATATATAAGGTTGTTCCGGATGCTCTTGATTACGGCGATCCGCTTCCCTATGCAGCCGGTATAGGGAAAGATTCTGAGAATCCGAGCAGAGTTTGGAAAAAAGAGGACCTGAAAGCGATAGATGCAGGGACAGAGGATATGATAAAGAGCGGAGGTCTTCAGAAGCCGGATAAGGGCAAACTCTACAGAGTTGTGGGGGACTTATATGCCTGCCAGATGCTGGGACTTGTTACAGATAAATCCAAGGGGTTACTGTCAATAGTACCTAAGGATAAGGACGGCAAAGAGATAAAGGATTTTGAAAAGCAGATTATTCGCCGTCCGGATGGTTCGGAACTTAAGGAATGGTATGCCGTGGTAAGGTACATGGATTCCTTTGGAGATAATGGTGTTCCTGCTGCCTATGAAAAGCTCCAGGGCAGGAAAATTCTGGAGGATGTGGGCAGCGTTTCCGCATATCTTAAGAACCCGAGCAAGATATTTTGGCTTGCTCTTGGGGTGGTGATTCTTGCAATTGCAGTGGTGGCTCTGATAATAACGCTGATTGTAAAACTCATAATGGGTTTTACGGGTGCTGCAAGGAGGCGAAGGAACAGGCCGACAGGTTTATTCGGACCTTCGGGTTCCTCAGTATATAAGGCGTCAACTTCTGGAGGAACTATATTCAAACATAGGAAGAACCAATACAAGGCAAGATGGAGGAAATAGCAATAAATGACTTGCTAAACGAGATTATTGACTATTTATAGCATAGCTTATTCGAGTAAGTTTTTAGGTAAATTTTAAGGATAAAAATCAATATTTTGGCACACAAACGCACGTTCCCACAATATGTTGTGGAACGTGCGTTTTTTGTTTATTTTCAGAGCAAAAAAATATTTTGAAGTGGTGGGAAATGCCCATTTTAAAGTCGATAATATTGAAAAGTGGTGGAAAGTGGTGTAAAATGGTGAAAACAAATAATTCAGTGTGGACTGGTGTCTGAAGATATGAGGTAATCCGATTGTTTATGGGGACTTATAACAATTCAATAGACGGTAAGAACCGGGTGATTGTCCCTGCTAAACACAGAGAAAACCTAGGTGGAAGATGTGTGCTGACAAAGGGTCTTGATAAGTGTCTGTATATATACACGATTCCCGATTGGGAAAAACAGATGGAAAAGATAGCATTGTTGCCTGAGTCGGATCCGAAGGTACGAGCATTTATCAGACACTTTTGTGCAAACGCAGTTGAGTGCGAGTTTGACAAGCAGGGCAGAATTGTAGTTCCTGCAGAACTGAAAGCTTACGGAGAATTCACCAAAGAGCTCGTTACCATGGGTGCCATGAAGAAAATTGAAATATGGGCTAAAGAAGTGTGGGATGGAGCTGAAAACGGAGAAAAGATGGACTCTGAGGCATTCAGCGAAGCGCTGTCACTTTACAACTTCTGATCGGAAGGAAGAATCCCATGGAAGTGAAGAAGAAAGAAGCCGAAAAATTACAAGTTGCCGAAGAAGTCTTGAAAAAAACCGGCTTTAGACACACCACTGTTTTGCCGGAAGAAGCGATAGTCAATCTGAATATAAGGCCTGAGGGTACATATGTCGATGGGACACTAGGTGGTGGTGGCCATAGTGCACTGATTTGTGAAAAGCTTGGAAGGAATGGGACTCTTATAGGAATAGACAGGGATAATGCAGCCCTGGAGGCTGCCGAGAAGAGGCTTGAAGGATATAACTGTAATAAGATTTTTGTCCACGGCAATTATTCCGAGATTAAGGCTATTCTGTCCAAACTTGTGAAAGAAGGCAGAATTGGTAAAGACAAGATCGACGGAGCTATTTTGGATCTGGGGGTTTCCTCTTTTCAGCTGGACAGACCCGAAAGAGGATTTTCCTATATGAGGGAAGCTCCATTGGATATGAGGATGGATCAAGATGGATCCTTTACAGCCTACGATGTGGTAAATACATACGATGAATACGACCTCAGTGAAGTGATTAAAACCTATGGAGAAGAGGCCTGGGCAAAACGAATTGCCAAGTTCATCGTTAAGAAAAGGCAAGAGGCACCAATCGAGACTACTACTCAACTTGTTGATGTTATAAAAGCTGCCATTCCGGCAAGATCCAGAAGAGAGGGGCCTCATCCTGCGAAGCGAACTTTCCAGGCTATACGAATCGAAGTCAATCAGGAACTAAGTCATCTTGCGAAAGCGGTCGAAGATTTCTGTGACGTACTTGAACATAACGGCAGGTTATGTGTAATATCATTTCACTCTCTGGAAGACAGGATAGTGAAGAACATATTTAGCAAAAGGGCAAACCCTTGTACTTGCCCGCCGGAGTTTCCCATCTGCGTATGTGGAAAGGTGGCGGATGTGAGAAAAATCTCAGGAAAACCTATCATACCGACTAAAGGGGAAGTCGAAGTCAATCCGAGATCTCGCAGTGCTAAGATGAGGGTATGTGAAAAGATATAAGGAATTGCGAGGAATAATTATGAAGAGAAAGGAACAATTTAAAATTATCTTGGCAGTCCTCTTTATTGGAGTGATTCTACTGTTCATGGTGCTTATCGATGCATACAATGCCAATGTCCAGGTGGACAACAATGAGTATTCGAGAGTCAATGCTGATTTACAGGGGGAAATCGACACTTTAAAGATTAAAGTTAAGAGTTCAAATAATATCGACAGCATTGAGAAAGTAGCCATTGAACAGCTCGGCATGGTATATCCGAGTGAGGATCAATGTATTTATTTGACTGATAATGACAGGCCGCAGGGGGGCTTTGCAGCGATGCTAAAAAGCCAGGCATATAATTAGGCAAATAAATAACTGAATACGAAAACCAGACAACTGAATACATATAGATTGTCTGGTTTTTTTGATGTTTGAGATAAACTGTTGCCGACTGTTAATTTGACGGTACAATATCACAAGCGGATATTCGGGTTTAGAAAGAGCGAGGGTTGACCCATATGGTATATATTGAAAAGAACAAGACTGAAAGGGCTACTAAACACAGGATCGTTATCCTGTTTGTTTGTGTGCTTGCAGTTCTGTGTTTAATGGTTTTTCGACTCGCTTGGATTCAGATCATTAACGCGGAGGAATATAGGGACAGAGCCATACGGCAGCAAAAGGGCGACGTACCTATTGAGGCAAAAAGAGGGATTATTTATGACAGGAACGGGAAGCCGCTGGCAGCCAGTGCTATGTCATATAACGTATGGGTGAGACCACCTGTGGTTCGAGATGAATACAAAGGCGCTAAACTTGAGGATCTGGCCGAAAAAATATCTGCGGTAACAGGTGATACCAAAGAAGACATAATGGATACTCTAAAGTCTGAGTCACCTCTATTAAAGATGAGCCAGTATTTGGAAAAAGATAAGCTGGAAAAGCTCAAAAAGTTAGAGATCCCCAGTTTGCAGGTGGCAGAGGCAAGCAGACGGTCATATCCTATGGGGGATTTTGCATCCCATGTCCTTGGAAGTGTAAATAGCGATAATCGAGGCCGTTCCGGTCTGGAACTTCAGTATGATGATTATCTCAGCGGTGTGGCAGGAAGATGGATAAGAAATGCTGACGTTCATGGGGACCCTCTCGCCTACGGATCGGAAAAATACTATGAGGCTGAAGATGGACTTAATGTTGTAACTACAATTGATGAAGTTCTTCAACATTATCTTGAAACTGCTATTGAAAACGGAATGAAAAAATATAAACCGCAGAGTATTCAGGCTGTGGTGATGGATCCGAAGACCGGAGATGTTCTGGCAATGGCCAGTGCTCCAAGTTTTGATCCAAACAATCCTACATCACCTGTAGATTCTGCAGAAAAGAAAAAATTTAACAAGCTTTCAGATAAGGAGAAGGGAGAGTATCTCAGTAAACTGTGGACTAATCCGGTTGTCAGCGACCTGTATGAACCAGGGTCTACAGTTAAAGTTGTAACGGTTTCATCAGCTCTTGAGGAAGAAATTGCGACTCCTGATGAGCCATTCTACTGCGGGGGAAACATTACAGTTGCAGGATCGACCATTCACTGTGCCAACAACGTAAGTCACGGAAATGAAACCTTGAAGGAGGCTCTTGCAAATTCATGCAATGTCGTGATGGTAACCTTGGCAGAGCGCATGGGGGCTGACAGGCAATATAAATATCTGAATTTGTATGGTCTGACCGAGAAGACCGGCATAGATTTGCCCGGGGAAGCATACCCCCTTGTACCTCCATTGGAGAATTTAAATCAGGTGACCCATGCGAACCTTGCATTTGGGCAGGGTATTGCGGTGACACCGATTGAAATGTGCCAGGCGGTGTCATGTATTGCCAACGATGGAGTTCTGCTTAAACCAAGACTGGTGAAAGAACTGACAGATAAGAATGGCAAGGTGATACAAAAGTTCCCCGTCGAGATAAAGAAAAAGGTCATCTCGAAGAAGACGGCTGAGGAGACCATGTCTGCAATGGAACTTATGATTCAAAAGAATGGAGGCAATGTTGCCATACCCGGTGTGAGAATAGCCGGAAAGACGGGAACCTCGGAAAAGCCGATAAATGGTGTCTACACACATTATGTATATGGATCCACGGTGTGTATAGCACCTGTTGACGATCCTAAATTTGCAATCGTAATCATGGTGGATTCACCTACGTACGGTTTATATGGAGGAACTACGGCAGGTCCTATGATTAAGGAATTTTTTGAAAAGGCCTTCCCTTATGTTGGTGTTGAAGCGAAGCTTACCGATGAGGAAAAAACAAAACTCAATGAAAGCCAAAGTGAAGTACCGACAGTTGTAGGGAAATCTCTGGAAGAAGCAAAGAAGATACTGGCAAATGCCGGACTTGGATATTCTGTGGTACAGGATCAAGGCGATGACAGTATTACGGTAAAGGGTCAATATCCGCAACCGGGGAAAAAGATCAGCAGTATCGAGAAAGTCTATCTCTATATCGAGTAGAACGTCGGTCTTGACCGGAGAAATTTTCTGTATTCTGGGAATTTTGCGGTTTTAGAGGCTATAAGGCGTCGTGACACATGTAAACTTGTAACAGGATAGAAAACAAACATCATTAAATCTAAACGGAGCGGAAAATGAAACGAAATATGAAATTCAAACTATTAGACTGTATAGAGGCAATCGGTGGGAAACTGACAGTTTCGGAAGGACCTGACAGTTTTGAAGGCGTTTTTATCGACTCAAGGCAGGTGAAGGAGAATTCTGCCTTTTTTGCTTTAATTGGAGAAAATCACGATGCTCACTGTTTTGTTGAAGAGGTGATGGATCAGGGATGTCAGACTTTTTTTCTAAGTTCGCAGACGGCTTCAGATAGAGCCGCGAACTATGCAAAGAATAACAATTTAAGAATCAACATAATTTTGGTAGATGATACAACGGAAGCTATGGCAAAACTTGCGGAATTCCACCTAAATAGAATAGATCCTAAGAAAATCGCCATCACGGGAAGTATGGGGAAGACTACGACAAGGGACATGATATATGCAGTCTGTTCATGCAAATACAAAACAGGTCACCCTATCAAAAATTATAACAGCCTCATAGGGGTTAGCATGACTGTTCTGGCCTATGATATGGACGTGGAAGTTGCTGTCATTGAAATCGGCATGGAAAGCCTTGGGGAAATCCATCATATTGTCGAGTGGGTAAAACCTGATATCAGCCTGATAACATATATTGGGCTCACCCATCTTGAACAGCTCGGCAGTCAGGAAAACATATATAAGGCTAAAATGGAAATTACTGATTTTCTCGATAAAGATGACCTTTTGATCATCAACCAAGATTCTCCGACGCTCAATAAGAACACTATAGTAGGTCAATATGATATAATATCTGTCGGCTCTTCAGGGGATTGTGACTACAAAATATCCGATTGCCACGACCACGGTGAAAAGGGAATCGATTTCAGGTTGACTATGGCTGAAAGTGAAGAAACTATCCAAGTGGATTTGCCAATACCGGGAGCCCATAACAGATTTAACGCTGCACTTGCAATAGCAGCAGGTGAGGCAGTTGGAATTTCGCCTGCAGAATCGGTCGAAGCTCTGCAAAGTCTGGAACGCACAGGTATGCGTATGGAATTCAAAGATAACGGTGTAATAAGAGTTATGGATGACAGCTACAGTTCTTTCCCCGAAGCAGTCAGAAGTGCTGTGGACAGCTTGGCAAGCACGGAGGCAAGAAGGAGAGTAGCTATTCTGGCAGGAATGAACGGCTGGGCAGATATCTCAAGAAAAGTGCATATGGAAGTTGGGGAATATGTAGTAGAAAAAGGACTGGATTTATTGATTTGCGTGGGACAGCATACAGATGATATGGCATCGGCGGCTTTCAGAAAAGCCAGGGTAGATGGAAGTCAGTGCAAAGTGATTTTTTTCTCGGACAAAAGTGTCTTGATAAATCTGTTGCCACATCTGATTGAGCCTGAAGATCTCGTGCTGGTTAAGGGCTCCAGAATGTATGCGATGGAAGAGGTTGTGGAGAGACTTCTGGGCATTGTGGCTGTATAGAATAGGAGAAATAGCAATGAATGAGATTTTTGAAGGCTACACTTATCACCTTTTGGATTTGGTGCTTTCGGCAATTCTGTCAGGAGTTCTGACCGCTCTTTTGATCCCTGCACTTAAGAAGAGACAGTTCGGTCAGTTTATAAGGGAAGAAGGTCCTGAGGCACATCTTGCGAAGCAGGGGACTCCGACAATGGGCGGACTGGCGATTTTTGCTACGATGATAATCGGGTCCGTATATAGGGGAGAATTCTCCCTCCAGATTGGGATAATGCTGGTTGTGACGTTTTTGTTCGGACTGATTGGGTTTCTGGACGATTTTATGAAGTTTGCAAAGAAACAGAATTTGGGCATGAGAGCATGGCAGAAGCTGGTGCTACAAATTGCTTTCGGTGTTGCAGTAGGTCTCTATATGCTACGGTTCAGTGGACATGGATCATCGGTTTGGATTCCTTTTTATGGTGAGTTTTTGGATATAGGGGGATTTTATGTGCCGTTTGTTGCATTTATAATGGTAGCGATGGCAAATGCTGTGAACCTGACGGATGGCCTTGACGGACTGTCTTCCGGAGTAACAAGCCTCGTATGTATTTGCTTCGGCTTTGTAGGGTTGGAATTCGGAGAAGAAAGCGGAGCAACTTTTGCATTTGTGGTAGCAGGGGCGTGTATAGGATTTTTGTTTCACAACAAGTATCCGGCAAAAATTTTTATGGGGGATACCGGATCTATGGCCTTAGGAGGAGCTGTAGCGGTGATTGCCATAATGATGAAGGCGGAACTTCTACTTCCGATTGCAGGTTTTATATATGTTATGGAAGCCTTATCTGTTATCATACAGGTTGGGTCTTATAAAATTAGAAAAAAGAGAGTTTTTCGCATGGCACCCATACATCATCATTTTGAAGAAGGCGGCATGAAAGAATACAATGTAGTTTTTATGTTCTGGGGTATAACAGCTGTGCTTTGTGTTATTGCATATATCAGCACTCTGTAGTACTTTTAGATAGATAGGATTGGAAAAACAGAATGGATAGAGAAAAGTTTGATGTCAAGGGTAAAAAAATTTTAGTGGTAGGTCTTGGCAGGAGTGGTATCGCTGCTTCGCAGGTTTTGTGCAATGAGGGAGCGAACGTCTGGGTTCAGGATCAGAAATCAAAAGAGGAAATCGATTCTCAACTTCTGGCATTTTTCGAGGGCTTTAATGTGGAGGTTCTACTGGGAGAAATCCCTGATGAGGAAGAAGATTTTGATTTGATAGTCCTAAGTCCGGGAGTCGATCCCCAGACATCTTGGATATCAAAAATCAGAAATCGTGGCTGTGAAGTTATAGGGGAACTGGAATTAGCTTACAGGTTGACAAATGCGAGGTTTGTGGCAATAACAGGAACTAACGGAAAAACAACGACCACTACTTTGGTGGGTGAAATTTTTAAAGAAGCGGGTCTCCCTACACATGTGGTGGGAAACATAGGTGTTGCCGTCATCGCGGAAGCCATAAATGCCGGAAGTGAAGACTGGATGGTAACTGAGGCTTCAAGTTTTCAGCTGGAAACTACCTTTAACTTCAGGCCACAGGTGGCGACGCTGTTGAACCTGACTCCGGATCATATGGATAGACACAAGACGATGGAGGCCTATGGGAATGCCAAGGGGAAGATTTTTGCCAATCAGGGTGAAGGAGACTATTCAATCGTAAATGCTGAGGATCGGGCATGTGTTTCACTGGCAAAGCAAAGCAAGGGAAGATTGATTCTCTTCAGTAGAAAGAGAAGCCGGGGAGTTGATTGCTTCGTTGAAGATGACATTGTAAAAATCAGAGATTTATCAGGGGAAAAGAGAGATGTGATACCTGTTAAGGATATAAATTTAGTGGGAAGTCATAATCTTGAGAATGTTTTGGCGGCAGTGGCAACTTGTTTTTTTGCCGGTATAAAAATAAAGGACATAGAGAAGGCAATTCGGGAATTTAGAGGGGTTCCCCATAGGCTCGAACCTGTTGCAAATATCGATGGGGTATTCTATTACAATGATTCTAAGGGTACGAATACGGATGCTACGATAACCGCTATCAGGGCTTTAAAGAATGATATCATTCTTATTGCGGGAGGCGATGCTAAGGGTCAGGAGTTTGAATCTTTGGCAGCTGAGTTTAAAGATAGGGTTAAAGCCCTTGTACTATTGGGACGTGACAGGGAACTCATTGCAATGGCAGCAAGAAAGCAGGGTTTTGAAAACATCTACGAGGAAAAAACAATGCAGAGATGTGTTGAGAGAGCAGCTGCTATGGCCCATAGAGGAGATAAAGTTCTCCTCTCGCCGGCTTGTGCAAGTTGGGATATGTATGAAAATTTCCAACAGAGGGGAGATGACTTTAAATCTTGGGTGCTGGCCATGGAGAAATAGGATGAATAATAAGAAGAGGCTTTTGACAAAGAGAATAGGGACTATGGATTTTCCTCTGCTGGTTACTACAATAATTCTTGTGATGATTGGTGTAGTAGCGGTTTTCAGTGCGAGCTATTACAGTTCCATCAGTGAGTCAGGTTCACCATATGGGTTTGTCCTGAAACAGGGGATATTTGCTGTTATGGGAATGGGATTTCTGGTTCTGGCATCGAAGATGAACTATCATGTATGGAGATCATTTTCTCCTGTAATCCTCATAGGAAGCTTTTTCCTCCTCTGCCTTGTTTTGACGGGAGTCGGTTCAACCGTAAACGGTGCTACAAGATGGATCAGATTTTTCGGATTTTCAATTATGCCCGGAGAAATCAGTAAGTTCAGCATGATAATAGCTGTAGGGGCGTATCTGTCCGCCAATCCGAAAAGGGTGAAGAGTTTAAAAGGGCTGCTTCCGGTAGTTGTTTTGCTGGCTGTGTCATGTGGACTTATAATGATGCAACCTAACTTTTCGGTTGCTGCCACTCTTGCGGTAATCATAATGGGAATGCTTGTTGTGGCAGGGCTGAAAACATCCTATCTTGTTGGAGGTGCCGGGATTATGGCTGCAGGAATAATATTTGCTATAATTGGTGATCGTGGAGGATACAGATTTGCAAGATTTACCAGTTTTCTTCATCCGTTCAAGGACGCCTCGGGGGATTCATTTCAGGTTGTTCAATCTCTTATGGCCCTTGGGTCAGGTGGATTCGGTGGAGTCGGAATCGGTAAGAGTGTACAGAAAACCATGTATTTACCTGAACCGCACAACGACTTTATTCTGGCAATAATAGGTGAAGAGGTCGGTTTTGTCGGCATAGCAATAATACTTGCACTTTATGTTATTTTTATATGGAGAGGCGTGATAATAGCTATCAATGCACCTGATTTATTTGGCACACTGATTGCCAGCGGTGTGGTTGCGATGGTTTCGGCACAGGTTATATTCAACCTTGGTGTTGTGACATCAAGTCTTCCTGCAACAGGTGTAGCACTGCCTTTTATCAGCTACGGAGGAAATGCCCTGATAATTTTTACAACCTGTGCGGGTATTTTGTTGAACATATCTAAAAAGAGAACCATAGAGAGAAATTATATTGTAGAAAAATATATAGGGTAGGTTAAGATGAGAGCTATAATTACAGGCGGAGGAACCGGGGGTCATGTGTTCCCGGCCCTTGCCATTGCAGACAAAATAGTAGAAATGGATCCCGGTTCAGAAATATTGTATATTGGTCATGAGGATAGTATGGAAGGAGAACTTGCACCTAAACATGGGTACCGTTTTGAAAAAGTGTCGGCCATGTGGCTTGAAAAAAATCCAATCGGAATGGTTAAGATGGGATTCTCGATTATGAAGGGAATTGCTGAAAGCAGACGACTGATAAGGGAGTTCAAGCCGGATTGTGTAATAGGTACAGGAGGCTTTGTTTGTTTTCCTGTCATTGTGGCTGCTCATCGTGAGAAAATAGCATGCTATATTCACGAACAGAACGCATTCCCGGGGGCGGCAAACAGGACATTAGAGAGATTTTCCGATAATGTTTTTTTGGCATATCCTGAGGCAACCTCTTATTTCAAACAGCCTCAAAAGCATATATATACAGGGAATCCCGTAAGAAAAGAATTCTTCTTGCTTGACAGGGAAGAATCAAGAAAGAAGCTTGGGATAGCACCTGAAAACTTTCATATTTTGGCTATGGGAGGCAGCTGGGGAGCAAGGACGATAAATAATATTGCAGTGGATATTCTTCAGTGGATACAGAACAAACCTGAGTACAGCTGTACCTTTATCAGTGGACACATAAATTATGAAGAGGAGAAAGAAAAAATCCTTGAAAAAGGTATCGACACAGCCGGACGAGGAAAACTGGTCGGGTTTGTAAATGACATGCCGGACCAGGTTGCTGCTGCTGACCTTGTTATCAGTCGCGCAGGGGCTCTCACAGTTACAGAAATAAATGTATCAGGGAAGCCTTCTATTCTAATACCTTTCCCTGAGGCTACAGACAATCATCAGTACTACAATGCAAAATCAATTGCTGATCGAGGCGGAGCTATCCTAATTGAGGAAAAAGATCTTAGGACCGAAGATGTTTTGACGGTAATAGAAAACTATAAAAACAACCCTGAGGGATTGGCCGCTATGGGGGAGGCCAGCTTAAAATGCAGCCCCGGAGATTCAACCGAAAGAATCTGGCACCATATTGAGTCGATAAGGCATGATTAAGTTTAAAACTTGGAGATACTATGGCAGCATATAATGAAGAAGCTATGAAGGTTCTTAAGAGCACAAATGTGAAAAAGAAACCGATAAAAAAAAGGCACCCCTTCAGAAATTTTTTGATTTTTACAGGTTTAGTTGCCATGATAATATATGGCATGGGTACTTCTTACTTCAACATAAAGAATGTTGTTGTGGAGGGAAACAGTTATTATACTGACAGACAGATTATAACAATGTCTGATGCGAAGACCGGAGTTAATATTTTTTGGGGCGCGGGTGATAGCAAGATAAAGAATCGTCTAAAAAAAGATCCGTATTTTAGAGATGTATTCATTAAAAGAAGGTTGCCTGACACTTTGGTTATCAAGGTAGAGGAAAGAAGACAGATTGCAGCTGTTGAATACGGAGATAAGTACGTGGTCATTGACACCGAAGGAGTGGTTCTAAGGACGGGTAAAATAGATCCGAAACTGACACTTATTGCCGGGCTTAAGATTACAAAGATGGAAAAGGGCGAAAAACTTGAGGTGGAGCAGAAGAATACACTTTCGAAAACTTTAAAGATGCTTTCGGCAATGGAGAAGGGAGATTTATTCTTTAAGAAAGCGATAGTCGAGGAAGATGAGGATAACAGAATAAATGCCTATATCCTTGACTCCCTCGTTGTGAAAGGGAAACCTCAGATTGTTTTAGAACGAATGAAGTCCGGCGATCTTCAGAAGGTGGTCAACAAGCTGATGCAAAAAGGTGATATCAGGGGAACTGTAGCTGTAGATGATAATAATTTTATCACTTTTTCTCCCGATATATAGTGCAAAAATATAAAATATATGGTAAAATATCCCTAATATGGGGCAATAAGGAGGAGCGCATATGATGCAGTTTGAGACGAGTCAGGATAAGGCAGCTGTGATCAAGGTAATAGGCGTTGGCGGCGGTGGATGTAATGCCGTTAACAGGATGCTGGAAGTGGGCCTTAAGGGAGTTGAATTCATAGCTGTAAATACAGATAGACAGGCTCTTAACAAATGTAAGGCTGAACTTCGTATTCAAATAGGCGAGAAATTAACGAGAGGTCTCGGAGCGGGTGGAAACCCTCAGGTTGGGCAGCAGTCGGCAGAAGAGACGATCGATGACATAGCAGATATTATCAAAGGAAGCGATATGGTATTCATAACCGCCGGAATGGGTGGTGGAACGGGGACAGGTGCTGCTCCGATTATCGCAAGAGTTGCTAAAGATATGGGAATCCTTACAGTGGGTGTTGTAACCAAACCGTTTTCTTTTGAAGGAAAGAAGAGAATGACGGCAGCTGAGATGGGAATTGACTATCTCAAGGAGTTCGTGGATTCCCTTGTAATCGTTCCAAACGATAAGCTTCTTAGCAATTGTACCAAGAATACTTCAATTCTTGAAGCCTTCAGTATGGCAGATGATGTTCTGAGACAGGGTGTTCAGGGCATAGCAGATTTGATTTCAGAGTTTGCCCTTATAAATGTTGACTTCGCAGACGTTAAGTCTGTAATGACCGATAGAGGAATTGCACACATGGGTGTTGGCAAGGGTTCAGGAGAGTCAAGAGCTCAGGATGCTGTCAGAGCTGCTATTGAGAGTCCGCTTCTTGAGACTACCATTGCAGGAGCAAGAGCGATTCTGCTATACGTGTCCGGAGGATACGACCTTGGAATGCTTGAGGTGTCAGAAATTGCAAGCCTTGTGCAGGAGCAGGCTGATGAGCAGGCTATACTTATATTCGGTGCCGCAGTTAATGAAGATATGGAGGACGAAATTGCAATTACGGTTATAGCCACCGGTTTTAGTGAGGATGCCGGAAATGCTATAGATTATAGCAATTTCAACAACAAGGTTCCCCGTAAGGTAGTGACTGAGGATGGACTTGAAGGTACTGAGACGACCCTTGAGAAGTTATTTGAAGATCATGACGGAGAGGATGGTGAATCCGAATCCAAATTTGATATTCCAACCTTCTTAAGCAATAACTGAGGTTAGATAATAGATTCCGAAAGTCGGTCGGTAAGACCGGCTTTTTTCGAAGGTGTGTATGAAAGTAATCAAAGAGATTACATCAAGGGATAATGGGATATTTAAGTTGATCAGGAGCCTTAAGGTGCGGAAGAACAGAACCCGAGAGGCTCTCTTTGTGGTTGAAGGGCCCAAACAGGTCACAGAGGCATTAAGGGGACGATATTCCATCAAATATATTGCTTTTAGAAACGATTTCCCCCATAATTCCCCGAGTGATTTCTCAAAGAGACCGGAACTTGTTTTAAAGGATAGACTTGAAGGGTTTGATTCACACAAGATACAGGATACTGAAGATATTGTTATGTTGAATTCCAGGCTTTTTAAGGAACTTTCCGATACGGAAACTGACCAAGGGGTGTTGGCGGTTATTAAAAGGGAAGATTTAACAGTTGAAGACTTTGTCGATTTGGCAGGAAGAAGTTCAAATATTTTGGCTCTTGATCGAGTTCAGGATCCGGGCAATGTCGGTACTTTGATCAGAACAGCAGAAGGTGCAGGATTTAAGGGGATTGTGACACTTAAGGGAACGGGAGATCCGTACGGCCCAAAGGCCGTAAGGGCAGCGGGAGGAGCAATACTGAGACTGCCGCATATAATGCTGGAAAATCCCGAAGAACTGAAGATAATGGCAGATATCGGCGGAAAGAAAATCGCTACAACAAGTGTATGCAATGGAATTCCATATTATCAAGCTGACCTGTCTGAGAATCTCATACTTGTCATGGGCAATGAAGGAAATGGAGTATCAGGAGAAGTGGAAGGACTGTCCGAACTCAGCCTTAACATTCCAACTGAGGGAGAACTTGAATCCCTGAATGTGGCAACAGCCGGTGCCATACTTATGATGGACAGCCTCAGACAAAGACGATCATGACGTTATCTATGACGGAGTAAGCATGATAAAAACAGATTAAAAGATACTGAAACAAAAGTGAAACATACTGCTGACGGATCTTGAATCAGCTGATAAATTATAGAAAAAGAGGAAGAGTATGCTAGAGAATTTAAATTCAATCAGAGAAGAAGCTATCTCTATGATAAAGGAGAGCGCGTCACTTAAGGACTGTGAGGATATAAGGGTTGCAATGCTTGGGAAAAAGGGCAGGGTTACTGAAATCCTCAAAAATATGAAGAAACTTCCACCTGAGGAGAAAAAGGTTCTCGGTAAAGAGGCGAATATTCTCAAAAAAGAAATCGAAGAAAAGATAAACAGAAAGAAGCTGGAGCTTGCTTCAGAAGAAAAAGAGAAAAGACTCAAGGAGGAGACAATTGATGTTACAGAGCCTGCACCGGAACTTAAGATCGGTGCAAAGCACCTTATAACACAAGTGATAGATGAGGTTCTTGGCATCTTCACAGACATGGGTTACGAAATCGTGGAGGGACCACTCGTCGACACCGTTTTCAATGTTTTCGACGGGTTGAATTCTCCTGCAAATCACCCGAGCAGAGATATGACTGATACATTTTACATCAGCAAAGATAATGTTCTTCGCCCTCATACGAGCTCTGTAGAAATAAGAACACTAATGAGCAGGGAAGCACCTTTTAAGATAGTGAGCCCGGGAAGATGTTTCAGGTGTGATACTCCTGATGCGACCCACAGCCCTATGTTTCATCAGATTGAAGGAATGATAGTAGACGAAGGAATCACAATGGCTCACCTTAAAGGCACGTTGGATCATATGGCAAAGAAGCTATTCGGGTCGGAGACCAGGACTAAATTCAGGCCTCATCATTTTCCTTTTACGGAACCGAGTGCGGAGATGGATGTAAGCTGCTTTAAATGCGGGGGCAAGGGTTGCTCAATGTGCAAGGGAAGCGGTTGGATAGAAATTCTCGGATGTGGAATGACACATCCGAACGTTCACGGTGTTGGAGAAGTCGATACGGAGAAATTTACCGGTTTTGCCTTCGGAATGGGTGTAGAGAGGATTGCTATGCTCAAATACGGTATTGATGATATCAGATATTTCTATGAGAACGATATGAGATTTATTGAACAGTTCAAATAGGAAATAAAATTGAGGAAGGTGAAATAAGATATGTTAGTTTCTTGGAAATGGCTAAATGACTACATCAAAGTGGATGAAAATATTACGGATTATTGCAACGGAATGATAATGAGCGGTTCAAACCTTGAAACCTGTCGAAAATTCGGAGACGGTATTGAGGGGGTCGTTATCGGTAAGATTAAAAATATAGAGAAGCACCCTAATGCGGATAAACTTGTTATCTGCCGGATTGATGTGGGAAAAGAAGATAATGTTCAAATAGTAACCGGAGCTAAGAATGTCTTTGAAGGAGCCATTGTGCCGGTAGCACTCGATGGAAGCAGAATACCGGGACCCCTCCACGGACAGACTAAATCAGAAGATGGGGTTGAGATACGATCCGGACAGCTCAGGGGAGAAGTATCAAATGGGATGCTCTGTTCTGCAACAGAGCTTGGCTTCGATGATAAGGTAGCACCAATGGCCAGCAGAGATGGTATTTGGATTCTGCCTTTTGAGTTTGAGTCAAAACTGGGCATGGATTTATCGATGGCTTTAGATCTGTCAGATTATACTATAGACTTTGAAATAACTCCAAACAGACCTGATTGCTTATCAATGATAGGAATGGCAAGGGAAACAGGAGCGACGTTCGGGAACGAAGTCAAAGTTCCGGAAACGAAGCTCAACAGTGAAGACGAAAGTCAAAGAGCAGAAGATATAATTCAAGTCGAGGTGAGATCAGACAGCTGTTTGAGATATACGGCAAGGGTTATAAAAGATATAAAGATGGGGGAATCACCATGGTGGATTCAGCAGAGACTGATGGCTGCAGGAATGAGACCTATAAACATTATTGTGGACATTACCAATTTTGTAATGCTTGAGTATGGACAGCCTTTACACGCTTTCGATATAAGAAGCATTGCAAAGAGAAAAATCATAGTTGAGTCTGCGGAACAAGGAGAAGTTTTCCGAACCCTTGACGGGAAAGAGAGAAAGCTCGAAAAGAACATGCTCATGATTAAAGATGGAGAGAAGTCTGTGGCAATTGCCGGTATTATGGGCGGAATGAATTCTGAGATAGAAAAAGATACGGAGACAGTAGTTCTTGAGTCTGCGTGCTTTGATGGAGATAGCGTCAGGAAAACATCAAAGAAATTGACTCTGCGAACTGAGGCTTCGGGAAGATATGAGAAGGGTGTGGATCCTAATCTGGCAAAGACTGCTGCAGATAGATTCTGCTACCTGGTAGAATCACTGAGTGCAGGAACTGTTGTGAGCGGAGCCGTAGATGTATACAAAAATCCGAAGGAATCTGAGCCTGTTCTTGTAAGAGCAAAACGTATCAACAAGGTTCTCGGGACGGATATCGCTGCAGGAGAGATGGCGAATATATTCAAGACTTTAGATTGCAGGGTTGACATCGTTGAAGGTAATCTCAATGATAATGATGCGGTTATGAGAGTTTATCCGCCGACTGTAAGACAAGACCTGTCGATGGAAGTTGATTTTGTGGAAGAGGTAGCAAGGATATACGGATACGATAAACTTCCTATGGAGCTGCCAAAGAGCAACTCTATACCGGAGATGACGCAAAGTTGGATTCTGAGAAAGAAAGCCGGAGAAGTTCTGACTGCTATTGGAATGAATGAAATTCAGACAATTTCTTTTGCAAGCCCGAGCGATTTGGACAAGGTGAACATAGGTGAGGATGCTATAGAGAGAGCCTTCGTAAAAATCATTAATCCTTTAGGAGAAGATACATCTATACTGAGAACTATTTTGTTGCCTGATATGATGGACGTCTTGGCAAGGAATTATTCCAGATCCCAAGAGAGCGTTCAGGCATTTGAGATCGGCACAACCTTTATGAAGAACTTTATTGAAGAAGGTGGTCTGCCGTATGAGGATTTCAATATCTGCCTCGGTGCGTTTGGAGAAAATGAGGACTTTTTCATGATGAAGGCGAGAGTGGAGACTCTTTTGAGAGAGATGGGCATACGGAAGGTAACTTTCACTGCCGAAAAAGAATATCCCTCTTATCATCCGGGAAGATGTGCCAGGGTTTCCGCAACGGCTGAAAATGGTGAAGAGGTTGAACTTGCCATAATGGGTCAGGTTCATCCGGATGTCGCTGAGAACTACAATATCGATGTTCCGATTTATGCGGCAGAGCTTATGATGGGGCCGATAGAAGAACTTTCCAACAGAAAAATCACATATAAGAAACCACCTAAGTTTCCGGGAACTTCAAGAGATATAGCGTTGACTGTCGACGAGGATATAGCTGTAGGCGAAATACTTAAAGTGATATATGAAGATGAGGACGAAATTTTTAAAGGAGCTAAAATCTTTGATATCTACAGAGGAAAACAGATAGGTGATAACAAAAAGAGCGTTGCAATAAGATTGTTTTATGCTCATGATGACAAAACACTTACAGACGCTGAGGTACTTTCGGTACACCGGGTGATTTTGCAAAGACTTGCTGACAAACTACATGCAATTTTGAGAGAGCAATAGCATCGATGTAGACATGGATTGGCGGAAAGGATGAAGAACCGATGGATAGGAATAGGGTTACTGTTAAGATTTATGGTCAGGAATACACAGTTGCTGACACTAAGTCCGAGGAGGAAATCAGGGAATTGGCAGAATATGTTGACAGCCGGATGAGAAAGCTTGCAAGAGCTGCAGGAGATATGTCCGTTGGCAGTGTTGCAGTTCTAACCGCCATGGTGATTGCAGATGAGTTGTCTCAGGCAAAGAAAGAAAAAGAAATTGCAGAGCAGGCAAAAGCTCAATCAGAGAGTGATGCTAAATACTACCTTAAAATGTGGGACGACTCAAAGCAGTCATTCCTTCAGTATAAGGATAGCGTCAATCAGATGGCTGATAAGAGTAAGGTTGATGATAAAGCTCTTGAAGAATTGAAGCAAAAATGCAAAGAGTATGAGAGTACATGTTTTGACCTTCAGATGGAGAATATTCAGCTAAAGAGCAAACTGGAGAAAATGCAGTAACTTTCATATCATTGTGACAGGGCAGAAGAATGAATCAAAAGGCGCTTAAGGTTTTAGAGTACAGCAAAATAAAGGCGTTATGGGCAGAACAGGCTGTATCCGCAATGTGTAAGGAAAAAATTATGGGGATGGAGCCATATTTGGATGCCTTTGTTATAAGAGACGAGTTAAGGTCAACCACTGAAGGGGTTGACCTTATTGTGAATAAGGGACCGTTACCAATCTATGGCATTTATGATATAGAAAAATCGGTTAACATGGCGACAAAGGGCGGTACCCTTTCCATGAAGAATCTTATATATATATCCTATAATTTAAAGACATGCGGCAGGGTAAAAACATTCTTGAAAGGAGAACTGCCATCTGTTCAGGGAATCGTGGCTATGGCAAGCTTATTGGATCCTTTGGAGAGCATTTCGGGAGAGATAGACAGGTGTATTCTTTCCGAGGACGAGATGGCAGATAATGCTTCTTCTGAACTTGGAAGAATAAGAAGGGATATCGTACGAACAGGAGAAGATATAAAGACGAAACTGGCAAAAATGGCAACGTCAGAAGCCAACAGACCGATTCTCAGAGAAGGGATAGTAACAATGCGCGATGGCAGATATGTGCTGCCGGTTAAATCAGAACATGCATATAAAGTTCCCGGAATGATTCACGATAGATCAAAGGGCGGTAAAACTTTGTTCGTTGAGCCGCAGATTATAGTGAATTTGAACAACCGCCTAAGACAACTAAAAATGGACGAAGAAGCGGAGATTTCGAGAATATTGGAGGAATTATCAAGTAAGGTATCAGGGTTCTCCGAAATCATTTCCAATAACCAAAGAATCCTCGTGGATATGGACTATATTATGTCCAAGTCCAAGTTATCATTAGCGATGGAGGGAAATGAACCTGAACTCATTGACCGTTTTGGAGACCGGGGATATGTTACAGGTAACAGTACAGTAGGTGAAATCTCAATCGTAAAAGGAAGACATCCGTTGCTGAACAAAACGACCGTTGTTCCAACAACGGTTTCCGTAGGTAAAGATTACAGGACCCTTATAATTACAGGCCCAAACACAGGAGGCAAAACGGTAACTTTAAAGACAGTAGGTCTATTTGCGTTGATGGTGCAATCGGGACTTCATATTCCTGCCGAGTCTACAAGCAGATTTCCTGTTTTCCATGATATCTTTGCAGATATAGGTGATGAGCAAAGCATCGAACAAAGTCTCTCAACATTTTCTTCGCATATGAAGAATATAGTCGAGATTGTTAACAAAGCGGGAGACAAATCCCTTGTCTTACTTGACGAACTTGGCGCCGGAACTGATCCCACAGAGGGAGCGGCTCTTGCCATATCAATTATAGAGACTCTTAGGCGGACGGGAGCATTGGTAATGGCCACAACCCATTATAGCGAAATCAAAAAATATGCGATTGCAACTGATGGGGTGGAAAATGCTTCCATGGAATTCGACATAGACACACTCAGTCCGACATACAGGTTAACAGTTGGTATACCCGGAAAGTCGAAAGCCTTTGAAATCAGCAGAAAACTTGGTCTTCCCAACGAAGTTATCAAAAAAGCTGAAGAACTGGTGAATACCGATGATATTAAATTCGAAGACCTTCTCGGAAGTCTTGAAGAAAGTCGAAAAAAAGCGGAAGATGAGCGTGATGAAGCGATAATGATAAATATCGCTATGAAGAAAAAGCAGGCTCAAATCGATGAGACATTTGCTAAAGTAGAGGAGCGTAGAGCAAAAATTTTAGCTGATGCAAAGTCAGAAGCGAGAGAAATCATCAGATCAGCCAGAAAAACGTCTAAAGAAGTACAGAAGCAGCTGAATAAGCTAAATGCTGATCAGAGTTTAGGAGAGAGGAACAAAATAATTCAAGAGGGCAGGCGGCGTCTTGGAGTTGCGGAAAAGGCATTGCAAACTCCACTTGTCCGGAAAGTAAATGCAGATCCTGTTTCATCTGATGAACTCAGAGAGGGTATGAGGGTAAAACTTTTAACCATGGATCAAAACGGTACCGTAATCGGACTTCCTGACAACAAGGGAGATATCCTTGTACAGATAGGTGCCATTAAGGTAAAGGCGAAGCTTTCTGACATTGCTATAGTGGTGGACGGGTCAGAACCAAAGGCGAAAATCAGAGAAAAGTTCAGAGGAAGCAGAACAAAATCTTCAATATACAGATCCAAGGCTATGACAGTTACTCCTAAGGTGGATGTTCGGGGTATGAATCTTGAAGAGGCTGTTATGAAAGCAGAAAAACATATTGATGATGCATACATAGCCGGGTTGGACAAAACAACAATAGTTCACGGACGAGGTGAAGGTATTTTGAGAGAGGGTATAAGGCAGATGCTCAGGAGAAATAAGCATGTTGAATCCTTCGAGAAACCCCCATATAATGAAGGTGGCGAAGGTGCCACGATTGTAATATTAAGGAGAATGTAGATATGATTAATTACAAAGTAGAGATTGCAAAACTGCTCAGTGATGTAATAGAAAATTTATCAGAGAATGAAATTTTGTCAATGCTTGAAATTCCTGCAAATGAAGATATGGGAGATTTTGCCCTTCCTTGCTTCAAGCTTGCTAAGGTTATGAGGAAAGCGCCACCTCTCATAGCGAAGGGAATTGCAGAGAAGCTTTCGGAGAGTGGGATGTTCGAGAAGGTGGAACAGGTCAATGCATACGTAAATATGTTCCTGTCCAAGAAGGATATGGTTTCCCATGTAGTGGGAGAAATAGTTGAAAAGGGCGGAGACTTTGCTAACTCCAAGGAGGGCGAAGGAAAGACTGTTATCGTTGAATTCTCGTCTCCGAATATTGCAAAACCATTCCACATAGGACACATCAGATCCACAGTAATCGGTAACTCAATCAATTTGATATACAGGGCATTGGGATATAAGGTTGTGAGAATCAATCACCTCGGCGATTACGGGACGCAGTTCGGTAAGATGATTGTAGCATATAGACATTGGGGAAATGAGGAGGACGTAAAAGCGGAACCTATTAAGACACTTCTGCACTACTATACCAAGTTCCACGAAGAAGCTGAAAATGATCCAAGTCTTGAAGATGAAGCACGAGCAACGTTCACCAAGCTTGAGCAGGGGAACCCGGATGAGGTAAAGCTTTGGCAGTGGTTCAGGGACGAGTCCCTAAAGGAATTCAATCGTGTATATGATATGCTCGGAATTGAATTTGATTCATACAAGGGAGAGAGCTTCTATTCCGATAAGATGCCAAGGTTTGTCAAAATGCTTAAGGATAAAGGCTTACTGGAGGAGTCCCAGGGAGCCAATATAGTGAATCTTGAGGATAAAGGGTTAGGTGTTGCTTTAATAACCAAGAGCGACGGTTCAACTTTGTATATAACGCGTGATATCGCTGCGGCAGTATACAGAAAGGAAACGTATGATTTTTATAAGAATATCTATGTAGTAGCTTCTCAGCAGAATCTGCATTTTCAGCAGTGGATCACAATCATTGAAATGCTTGGATTTGAATGGGCCAGAGATTGTGTACATGTACCGTTTGGACTTGTAAGCTTGGAAGACGGTACGATGTCAACACGTGAGGGTAGAGTTGTATTTCTCGAGGATGTTTTGAACAAATCCATCGAAAAAACCAAAGATATAATTGCTGAGAAAAATCCGGAGGGGTTGGATATTGACAAGATTGCGAAAGATGTCGGCATCGGTGCTGTAATTTTTCAGGAACTTTCCAACAACAGAATCAAAGATTACGTGTTCAGCTGGGAAAAAGTCCTTAACTTTGACGGAGAGACCGGCCCATATGTTCAGTATACACATGCGCGAGCATGCTCTCTTTTGAGAAAAGCAGAAGTGACGAAAGGATATTTTGATGACGTTGACTATAGCAAGTTGACAGGTGATGCTTCCTTCAGGCTTGTTAAACTTCTATATCAATTCCCTGAAATTGTCGCAGATGCAGGAGCCAAGTATGAGCCTTCTATAGTTACAAGGCACATTGTTGATATTGCCCAGGCATTCAACAGGTTTTATCATGATGAGCATATTCTGGTTGATGATGAGACAGAGAAGAAGGCTAAGCTGGCATTGGTTTTTGCAACTAAGGAATCAATCGCCAAAGGGCTATCTCTCCTTGGAATAGTCGCACCTGAAAAGATGTAGGTTCAGACATGAGATATGAAGGGAATATTTACAGACCTCCAAGTGAAGCCTACAGCCTTCTTATACAGGTTACAATCGGTTGTTCACACAACACATGTACATTTTGTACTATGTTCAAGGACAAAAAATTCAGGGTAAGATCGATAGACGATGTCTTGGAAGACCTTGAAATGGCACGCAGAGCATATCCTCATGTTGAAAAAATTTTTCTCTGTGATGGCGATGCTTTGTGTCTTTCAAATGATAAACTCATGGTCATACTGAACAGAATCAGGGAAATTTTCCCCGAGTGTAAAAGGGTAGCTGTATATGGTACTGCTCAGGACATAAACAGAAAGAGTGAATGTGAACTTAAGGAACTTCTCGATGGCGGCATAAAAATGATATATATTGGGGCAGAATCGGGGAGTCAGAAAGTTCTCGACGCTATTCATAAGGATGTCACTTGCGAAGAACAAATCGAAGCTGTCAAAAAAGCTGAAAGAACAGGAATTCGCGCATCCGTTACTTTTATTTCCGGGCTTGCGGGAGTTGAAGGCTGGGAGGATCATGCTGTAAGCACAGGAAAGATGATTACGGAGATGAATGCATCTTATGTGAGTCTGCTTACGCTCATGTTGGATCCGGCAGCACCAATTATGAAGGATATAGAATCGGGTAAGATGACGCTTCTGACACCGGAGCAGGTGGTGGGCGAAACCTATCTGATGATTGAGAATGCAAAGCCTAAGAGATCCTGTGTTTTCAGATCAAATCACGCTTCAAACTACATTTCTCTCAGAGGAAATTTACCGGAAGATAGAGAAAGAATGCTGGCTCAGCTGAAAGTTGCTATGGAAAACACCGGACTTTTGAAGGATGAGAGATTCAGAATGCTTTAGACAACATAGAAATCAAAGGAGACAAACTTGGAAAACCAAATTAATGATAGGATCGGGCAATTCCTCATAGGGCATTTACAAAATTACATATTTGACGAATTGTCGGATAATTTTCTCGAAAAAAACGGATTTACCGGGATACTTTCGGGGGTACCTGTCCCTGTACGAAAAGACGACATGGTAGATTTGTCCATCAAAAAAATATGCATTAACATGGCTTTTGTAATGGGTTGCGATGTTAATTTTAAATACAGGGATAATTATGTGAGCTTCATATTGAAAAATTACGGTCCGGACTTCGTCCGTTACTTGTTGCAGGAGGGCATTGACGGAGCCTCCAAGAACGATTACGATTTTGCTTGTATCATGTTCCGTGCGGCACTTCTTATAGATACCGAAAATGTAGATGCTATTTATTGTTATGGCAGAGCATGCTCGGATGCATATGCAAGGGGAGGCAGCGAGGATTTTGTCGGAGCTTTCAAAGCAGAAGCTATAGAAGCTTTTGAGAAGACGACTTTAAAGCGACCTGATTTCAGAGAAGCTTATTATTACCTGGCATATGCATATATGAATCTGGGACTGTATATTAAAGCAAAGCTGACATTTGAAGAATTTAAAACTTTAACTGAAAGGGTTCTTGACAATCCGGACTCCGGATCTTCCATGGAGAATCCTGACGAACTAAAAAAGGCTGTAAGAGAAGCCGATGAGTGGATAAAGAAGTTAAAAGATCCTGTGAGAATTGAAGAAGGATATAATATGGTGATTTCGGGCAGATACCGAGAGGGAATTCAAATACTTTCTCAGTATACTGACAGAGAAGAATTTAACACATTCTGGCCTATGTGGTATTATCTTGGACTTGCTTACAGGGAGGTTGGCATGCCGGAGATGGCAGAAGCTGCATTTATTTCTGTTTTAAAGTATTCACCGTCAAACATCGATGCCATGGAAGAACTCATAGAGGTATACGAGTTTATGGGAAGAGATGATATGGCTGAGAAGTATGTTAAAAAAATAAATTTGGTTCGCGAAAACGCAGAAAAGGATAAGCGAGAGGCGGATATTTTGAAGACATCTGAAGATGATACTTTAAGTTAATATTGAAATTATGTAGCAGAGGAGTTATAATGGAAGAAATTTCAAGCAAGGGCAAGCTCTTTGTGATTTCCGGTCCGTCAGGTGCAGGGAAGGGAACCATCATCAAGGAACTTATCAAACAAATAGACGTGGAATTATCCGTATCGGCGACCACCAGAAAGCCAAGACCTGGAGAGATACATGGAAAGAGCTATTATTTTGTGGGAATGGATAAATTCCGCGAAATGATAAGAAGAGGAGAATTCCTTGAGTATGCGAAGGTGTATGAGAACTTCTACGGGACACCTAAGACTAAGGTTCTGGAAAAGCTTGATGAGGGACATGATGTAATATTGGAAATAGATATTCAAGGGGCTATGAAAGTTAAGAAAGTTTTTCCTAAGGGTGTTTTCATTTTCATTTTGCCACCATCTATGGCTGAACTCAGAAGACGAATCACAGGCAGAGGTTCCGAGACAAAGGAAGTTATTGATCTCAGGATGAGCAAAACTCTTGGTGAAATAGCATATGTGGATCAGTATGACTACTGTGTAATAAATGGACAAATTCAGGAAGCTGTGAACAGGGTGAAGGCGATTGTAATCGCTGAACATTCTAAGGTTTCTTCGGATATCCAAGGAATACTGGATGAATTTGAGGAGGAGAAATAAATGTTATATCCATCTGTTAATCAGATAAGGGAAAAGGCAGATAGCAGGTATACTCTCGTTATCCTTGCTGCAAAGAGAGCGAAGGATATCGTAAACGGATTTCCAATTTTGACGGAAACTGAAAGCAATAAGCCTGTAACCCTTGCTGCAGCAGAGATTGCAGAAGACTTAATAACCTATACGAAATAGATTGCGAAAAAAGGATCCCGCTTTACTCCTTGGAGAATAGGTGGGTTCTTTTTGCATATGTAAACCATTAAGCACAACATGGGGCTTTTGCTGCATTGTATAGCATTATGATAAATAGCTGCGATGTTCGCTCATCAAGACCTGCTCAAGCACACATCTCCGTCCTCAAGGTTGAAGATTAGTGCCGGTACAGGTTTTACTTTTCTATAAAAAATACACGCTGTGGCTCACCTTGTTACAGGTTAACCCCAACGTATATTGTAGAATCGTTTTTCTTTATTAACTGATTTCTAACTGAGGACTAGTTTTTATCAGCCTTTGCCTGATTAAATTCCTTCTCTGTCATAATGTCGCTTACCTTCATGTTAACCGCTGTTACATTAAGGCCGGTCATTTCTTTAACTTTTTCCTTGATTGTCTGTTTTACCTTAGTGAAAATTCTTGGCGCGCTCTGACCATACTCCAAGATAGCTTTTAAATCTACAACTACATTGTTTTCGTCGACTTCAACGCTAACTCCTTGGGTGTTGGTATCTGTGTTGGAAGCGAATGCCTCGGTAATGCCTGAGAAGAATCCACCCTTAAGCTCTAAAACTCCTGGTATATCCCTTGCCGCTATTGCAGCAATCTTTTCGATCACATAGTCATCAAAGGTAAGAGTATCAGTTTTCCTTTCGATTTCTTCCGCTTCTTTAATCTTATCGCCTTTTTTCTGAATGTTGTCCGCTACTTCTTCAAATATGTTCTTATCATTATCGTTAGCCATTTCAAATTCCTCCATTAACATTTAAAATCATTTTAGCATTTATAGAATAGAAATATAAAATATCGGAAAGCCTGCCGCTATATTACTTCAACATTTTTTTGATCATGTAATATATCCATAGTGCCTTATCTCTATATTGACCATATATAAATCCCATGCCTGTCATGAGTATGATGAGAATTGTTCCCCAGAAGCCGATGATGATGAAGCAAAGTGCAATAACAAGCCCCAGGATACTGAGTATAACTGTATTTGGATTTTCCTTATATATCTTTGTGAAAAGGAATTCTTTATTTGTCGATAAAGCTTCCTTTGTCGTGACATTGGTGCCATCATTCGGAGTAGAAGTGATGGATACTCCATTGTCCATAGAGCTTTTATCCGATTTTGTTTGCCTTGCTGTCATTTTTCCTCCCTTTCTCAAATTATTCGATTGACATGGAATGAGTTCCATTCGAAATTGTATTTTCAATGTTTCTATCAATATTCCTGTCTAGAACAACGTTGACATCTGCTACAGGCTTACCGATAAATAAATCTATATCATTTTTCAACTTGTCTTTAATTTGTACTGAAAGCTCTGACAGATTTGCAGCTCCGTGAATTCCGGTTCTTACCTTAATAACAACTTTTTTGCTGCTCCCGTCAAGAATTTTACATGTAACATCGGGATCCTTAAGCTGTGGGAAGTTTTTTAAAGATCTGTATGCATAAGCTTCAATAGCATCATCGGTGAGCTCAACCTTTCCGTCCTGATCAACCAAAGTAAGGCTGCTTCTCGATGTCTGCCTGGCAAGCGTGCTGATAAACATTATCAATGCTCCGAGGATAATAAGACCCGCGGCAATAGAAATTATGTAAAAACCGTAATCGGTACCGGCAAAATCAGTAAAGGCATCCTGTATGTTTCCCAAGTCAGGTCCAAAAGCAATAACGCCTGTTATTGTCAGATAAGTGTAAACTGTGAATATGGTAATAAGAAGTACGAAAACATATCTGATTGTTTTTATAAATTTGGACAAGGTGAACACCTCCTAAGAATA
Source organism: Clostridiales bacterium (assembly GCA_022766365.1). Taxonomy (GTDB): domain Bacteria; phylum Bacillota; class Clostridia; order Peptostreptococcales; family Anaerovoracaceae; genus S5-A14a. The sequence goes on from JALENW010000003.1 coordinate 100,489, forward strand.
ATTCCCACAATCAATTTGATTATGTATAATTGCTGCCCTTTAGCCGTAAAATTAAACACAATAATGAAAAATAGTTTATCAACAAAATAATTTTTAAATTATGTCATTCTGATTGGGCATAAACTGAAGTAAAGGGTTAGTGTAAAATAATTACGGAGTTTTTTTAGAAAAGAAAAAGAGATCGCCTCTGTGATAAAATGAAGTTACAAAGCTTTCATTTAGCGAATCATCTAAGGAGATCTCTATGGACAATATTATACTACAAAACTCATTGAATGGACAAACGAAATTGAAAAACTAACCGAATCGGAAGAAATAATCGATATTGATGCCCTTGGAACAAAGATATTCGATTGCAGTAGGAACATTTCTCTCGATATTATGGCTGCTGTAATACCGAAAATCAACCGGCGTATTAGAAATGACAAGATAGGTAGAAAAGATAGCGGCGTAGTGATTAAGGAGAAATTTATTCCCAGAACAGTAATGCTAATGGTTGGTGACCTGACCTACGAACGTGACTATTGCTATGATAAAAACACGCAGCGGTATTTCTATCCGGTAGACGAAATACTCTCTGTTGAGAAGCGTGAGCGCATCGGAAAAAGTGTAAGTGCCGAGTTGGTCAACAAGGTAACGGAGTACTCGTACGCTAAGAGCGCAAACATTGTGACTGATGGAAAA